>NZ_JBUZNN010000012.1:0-103025 GCF_055326235.1 Tessaracoccus yangjingae
CCTCGTGCTTTCATGACGGTGGGTGGACTGTAGTGGCCTGAGATAGCGAAAGTGCCCCTGACTTGGGATGATGTGACTTGTCTAGAGAAACATCGACCAACAAGAAGGAGCACCTTCGAGGTGAAGAGTACCGGCTCGTATCCCAGGGTTCATGTCGATACCGCGAAGGTGACCGCGGTCGGGCAGGCTGGCGGGATCCTGCTGACCGAAACCATCCGCGCGGCCGGCCTGGACCGGGCCCTGTCGGAGGCGCTGTCTCGGTGGCGGAAACCGTTGGCGGTCCACGACCCAGGCAAGATCGTCTGTGATCTGGCGGTGTCGCTGGTGCTCGGCGGTGAAGCGTTGAGTGACCTCGCTACCCTGCGTGCTGAACCAGGGGTCTACGGCCCGGTGGCGTCGGATCCGACTGTGTCGCGGCTCATCGCGGCCCTCGCTGCGGATGCGGACAAGGCCATCAAGGCGATCGCGGGAGCTAGGCAGCAGGCCCGCGCCACGGTCTGGGCCCTGGCCGGTGAGCATGCCCCCGACCACGAGTCGACTGCCGAGGATCCGGTGATCATCGACTTGGACGCGTCGTTGATCACCGCCCATTCGGAGAAGCAGCGCGCGGCTGCGACGTTCAAGCGAGGCTTCGGGTTCCACCCGTTGCTGGCGTTCGCCGACCACGGACCTGAGGGCACCGGCGAAGCCCTGGAGGTCCACCTACGCCCCGGGAACGCCGGTTCGAACACCGCCGCCGATCACATCACCGTCACCAAACAAGCTCTCGCGCAGCTCCCCGACCGGAACCCGCGGCCCGGACGCCGCGTGCTGATCCGCGCGGACGGGGCCGGCGGCACGAAGGAGTTCACCAAGTGGCTGACCGGGCGCAGGGTGGCGTACTCGGTCGGGTTCACCCTCCCCATGGACACCCCCGACCTCTACCACTTGGTCCCTGAGTGGGTTTGGGTGCCGGCCCTCAACAGCGATGGCGAGGCTCGCGAGGGGGCCGATCTTGCTGACTTCACCGGACTGCTGGATCTCGACGGTTGGCCTGCCGGGATGCGGGTGATCGTCCGCAGAGAACGGCCCCACCCCGGCGCTCAGCTGCGGTTCGACGACGTCGACGGCTACCGGCTCACCGCCTTCGCCACCAACACCACCCTCGGCACCCTCCAGCAGCTGGAGCTCAGGCATCGTCGACGCGCCCGCTGCGAAGACCGGATCCGGATCGCGAAAGACACAGGCCTGGCCAACCTCCCGTTGCACGGGTTCGACCAGAATCGGATCTGGTGCCAGATCGTCGCCCTGGCCTCCGAGTTGCAGGCCTGGAGCGCGATGCTGGCGCTGGCCGGTCATGAAGCCCGCCGCTGGGAACCGAAACGGCTCCGCTACCGGCTCTACACCATCCCCGCGACCCTCGCCAGAAGAGCCCGCCGCACCGTCGTCCACTTCAGCGACCGATCCCGCTGGGCCGAGCTGATCATCGACAGCATCAGCCGACTCCGAAACCTCCCGGCACCAGCCACCTGACCCTGTCCTCCACATGACCCTCTGAATCTGGCAGCTCCCGGCCTGGAAACCCGCACCGCAGACGTCACGCGGGGTCTTGTCACACCCACCTGCAAGAATCAGAACAACCCCGACGCCACCGGCGCCGACCAGCCCCACACACGCCCGTCATGAAATATCGAGGCTAGAAGCCCTTCCGGTCCGCGAGCCGCGGCGGTTGCTTATCTAGAGATAGTTGTCATAATCTAGCCTGAGCCTTTCGTCAGCCCGGAGGTTGTGGCGGTACTTGAGGCACAACGGGTGGAAAACCCGAGCAAGCAGGTCGTGCCAGGAGAATGGATAGCCAACCACATCGCCGCGGGCCTGCCCGGGGAACTCGCGCGCCTGCTCTAGACCTGCATCGAGTCTGCGTTCGACCTCACGCAACCATTCGGCCGTGAACGCCGTAGCAGACCACGCGATCCCCGCGTGCGTGGCTACAGTGTCGCGGTGATACCTCCGCAGGTCGCGTCCGAGCCGCCCAGGCAACGAGACCACGTCAGCACTCGAGCGAATACGAGGCGCCCGGTACCAGCCCTGTGGGTCACGCTCAGACGCTTCAAAAGCTTGCGTCCAGCTACCAAGGGGCTGTTTGATGTCAAGATATGCTCCTCCGTGGAAGTGCAAGAAATAGGCGCGCAGGTAATCGGAGCGATGGACCAATGACAGATATTCGTAAGCAGGATGAAGCGGATGTCCTTCGACAACCCACTCGCCCAGGTTCGCCGGGGTCACGAGATGCACCGGTAAGCCCAACCTGGCGCGCATGAGGTCTAGGCTCGCAAGTCTATTGGCCGACAATGGATTGTCGCCCGTCCAAAAACAGTACGCTTGCCGAGGCAGACGAGACGGCTCCATCACCTCTGGGGGATGGCGGGCCAAGAAGGATCTGCGGTACCGCGCTGCGTCGAATTCGTAAGCACCGAAACGATTCATGATCCCTGCACTGAGATCTGTGAACAGATCCCGTGACTGCCTGCACATCGGCTTGGCGGCCTTGGACGCCCGCAGCGTCAGATGCTTGGCCTCCCGCATCAGCCCGAGGAACCGCACATCAGGCGAGCGCATTCCGTCTCCCTCACTAGAGCGATCACTGACCCTCACGCCGCCCACTGCAGCCCTCCCCCTCACGATGTCACGGGACGAGCCCGCTCAACTACAGTAATGAGCATGCGCACGATCAGACTACCGAGCAGCAGGTGCACTGGCTCCCACCGTCATCCGACTCGATCTGCCTCGATGACGGGGTCTGCGACGTGAGAGGCCTCGCCGCGACTGTCGACGACGTTCGCGCAGCGTTCACCCTGGTCCCTTGGCGGCTCCGACCCAAGCTCATAGCCATGTTCCTGGGACTCGGCATGGTTGCGCTGATCGACATGTCGGCGGTGGTGCTGGTCCTCCCCGCGATGCAGATCATCACCGGGTCAACGATAGCGTCCGCCCCCGCTCTCTACTTTCTGAGCAACCTCACGGGCATCACGCAGCCCGAGGATCTTCTCGTCTTCACGCTCAGCACAGTCATCGTGTTGATGATCACCAAGAGCGTGCTCACTCTTGCGTTTAGATGGTGGAGCTTGGGGATTCTAGCGACTGCTCGGACCGATGCAACCCACGAAGCGATGATGCTATACATGACGTCGCCGTGGGTGCACCACCGGAGACGCCCATCCGACGACATCTTTCAAACGCTGCTCACCTACATACCCTCCGTGTTCGCGTCGCTGACGCCAGCGTTCCTCTCACTCTTCGTATCGGGCGTAACGGTCGGCGCTATCCTGGTCGCGCTGCTGCTACTCTCGCCATTGGCGACCCTCGCAGCCGTGATCGTCTTTGGCGGATCAGCCTTCGCAATCCAGGAGCTCTTGCGGTCCAGAATCCTTAAGCTCGCCGAGCAAACAAGAGTCGAGCAGCACAAGAGTTGGCACTACCTATCGCCCGCCCTCGACGGCTCCCGCGACATTCGCCTGACCAACTCGCACGTCTTCTTCACTGAGGGATACTCGAAGACAACGCGACGCATAGCCGAGCTCGGCCGACGAACGGGCGTCTTGAACGAACTACCGAAGCACCTTCTGGAGATCGTGATGATTCTCGGCATCATCCTGGTTGCTGTGCTTCTTCTCGCGACGTCGCCCCGCGATGAGGCTTTTGCCTTCTTGGGCGTATTCGCCGTCGCCGCGATCCGGATCATCCCGCAGCTGAACGCAGTCGTCGCGACTGTCGGGGGAATCCGGTCAAACAGCCCCAACGCGGCCAAACTACGAGAGGAGATAGCAAACCTTCGAAACGAGGAGGGGCGCGCACGTGACCCGGAGCCTCGAATCTCCTTCACGCGGGAGGCCATACTGTTCGACGACGTGACATTCCGCTTCCCAGACTCGGTAGAACCGGTCTTGAGTGGAGTCAGCGGCGAGATACCCTACGGTTCAACTGTCGCTTTGGTCGGCGCCAGCGGGGCGGGCAAGACCACCTTCGTCGAGATTCTCCTAGGGCTACTGAGGCCTGCGAACGGCAGCATCAAGGTCGGCGACTCGTGTATCCATGATTCTCCCACGGCGTGGAGGGAGCAGGTCGGGGTTGTCTCTCAGGACATCTATCTCATGGATCGGAGCCTTCGTGAGAACATTGCCTTCGGTGTACCAGCGGACCGAATCAGCGACGACCGTGTTTTGTCCGCTATTCACCGCGCCCAACTCACCGACTTCTTCGAGTCTCTGCCAGACGGCCTTGACACGGTGATTCGCGGCGGGGGGACTCGCGTGTCGGGGGGCCAGAAGCAACGAATTGGGATTGCGCGGGCCCTCTATCGCGATCCGAGCGTCCTCGTTCTGGACGAGGCTACCTCCGCGCTGGATAATGAGACCGAGCACCGAGTCACTCAAGCCCTTGCCGACCTCAAAGGCGCGATGACCATCATCGTCGTTGCCCACCGCCTGTCGACCGTTCGCGATGCAGACACCATCTTCTACTTTGCGGGGGGACGGATTGAAGCCGAGGGGACCATGGCTGAATTGGTTGACACCTCACCTGGTTTCGCTGAGCTTGTGCGATTGGGGAGACTCGCGTGATCAACGGTAGTCCTTAAACTCCAGCAGCATGGTGTCATCAAGAAGGACGCGGTCACTGTACTTGAGTAGAAGTGGGCACAGGACTTGGCCCAAGATGTAGCTCCACTCCACTGGATAGCCCTGATTGTTCCCGAATGCATTACCAGGGTTCTCGCACAAACGAGCGCTCAGATCGTCCATGCGGGATTCAACTTCCTGCATCCACTGCGCAGTGAGTGGCGACCCGGGTCGCATGATGAAGGCGCACACACCATGGATTCTGCCATACTCCCGTTTCAAGTCCCATCCCAGGCGGCCCGGCAATTTCGGCACGGCGTCTTTCGATAGCTCCCGATACCCAATAGACCAGTGTTCGGGCGACGCCTCGAGCCGCTCAAATGCACCCTTCCAAGGACCCAGAGGCCGCTTCACATCGCTATACCCGCCCCCATGGTGGTGCATAAAATACGCGCGGAGATAGTCCGACTTATGCACGGCCGATAGAGACTGATACGCGGGATGCAGAGGCGCCCCCGGCTCCACGAAATCGGACAGGTTCTGTGGGGTTACAAGCACCACTTCAAGCTCGGGATTGACCGCACGCAGACGATTGAGGCTCTCAGTTCGACGCGGCGTCAGCGGGTTATCGCCCGTCCAGAAGCAGTAGATCACCCGGGGAATGCTCCTGGGCGATTCCATGCTCTTCCCCTCTGCATCCTTGGCGACAAAGCTGCGCCCGTACATGCGCGGGTCGTACCGATACTCTCCTGCAGGTCTTGTCAATTGAAAGTAGGACTCACGGAGACGTTCACCTGAGGACCTGCACATGCTCTCGATCATCCTGGCGATCAGGAAACCCTGGTGCTTCGCCCTCTGCGCAGCCTTCGTAGCCCAGTTCGGAGCTGTCCTGGGGGAGCTAGAGTCTCTGCCAGTACCATCGCGGACCACACGAACCTCCACACCTGTCGTCTAGGGTTCTAAGGAATCGGAATCAGTCTCCTGGCCCGTAGACCGCCGCGGAGGCGCCCCAGTTTGTTGGACCAGTCTCGAGCCAGTCTCTCACGATCGCCGCGGACCAGGAGGTCACCTGACCGAGTGAGCAGGTGTTTGAGTTCGCCGAGTTCCTGGCGGACGCTCTGCTTCCGACTCATTTCGCCATAGTGCCGCGAATAGAGTTGCGCGGCCCCGATACCGTAGCTGTAGTGCTGAGCGAGCATTGCCCGGAAGGAGTCGCGCATGCGCACGTCGACCACAGCATCAGCTGTATAAGCGAACCGATATCCGGCCTCCTGCGCACGCAGACACAGGTCGAGATCTTCGGCGCCACGCATGAACGCTTCGTCGAAGCCGTGGATCGTGTGGAAAGCTTGGCCAGTCACCGCCATGTTCCCGCTGCCACCGGCCTTGAGATACCCGAAGGGCACTGTCGGACCGTCCGGGATAGTGTCTACGGCACCACCATGCCAAGCCAGAACGTCTGGTCGGTTCAACACACCGGTGAACAGTGTTGGCCCTGTTACCACATCTGCTTCTTTCAGGGCTTGGCTGAGGGCGCACACCCAGCCGGGCCGGATCATGTCATCCGCATCACAGAAGAGGAACCCGTAGCCGCGGGCAGCAGCGGCACCAACATTCCTAGCGTACGAGGCACCCGAGCGTTCGTCGGCGCTGACCAGGCGCACCGGTAGGCGATGGCGCATTTTCTCGACCGAAGACTCAGGCCAACCGTCGGAAGACTGATTGTCGACGACGACCACCTCCCATGGCTCATGCACGTGCTCTTCGCTCAAACGGACGAGTTGGTCGAGCAGGGAAGCACCGGGATTGTGCGCTGGGATGATCACAGAGATCTTAGGGTGGTCGACCACCGTCTCAGGCTACTGGAAGCCCGCGAGATCGGATGCGGGAGGCGCCCAGGTTGTCCTGTTGCGCTACCATCGACAGCACATCCTGGGGTTTGACTTCGGAGTCGTATGAGTTTTCTCCACGCCGCGGCAGACAAGGCTAGAGCCACCAAGCATCGAGCCCTCCTGCTTGAGCGCTCAGCCCAACGTGCTTTCCGCATGATTCGGCGGCACTACGCTCACGACCGGCGCGTCTTGGCCGCTCGGATCGAGGGGACGATGGATCAAGTGCGCGCTCCGGGCTCACATGTCTTTTCGAACCTGACCGGGGTCTGGGGTGTCACCGTCGTCAGGAACGAGGAGGAAGTCCTCCCCGCTCTCCTGGCTCACTACGAAGGGCAGGCGCTCGATGGCTTGGTGGTGGCAGACAACCTGTCCACCGATAGGACCACTGCGATTCTTGCGAACTACGACGGACCCTTGCGCCTCTTGGTGTATCGGGACCACGAACCTCGGCACTACCACGAGATCAAGATGGATTTCCTGGCGCAGCAGGCGGCGCTCTTGGGGGCACGCTGGATCGTGCCCATGGACGCTGACGAGTTCTGGTATGCACCCCATGGACGCCCCCTGGGTGGCTACCTGAACTCCCTGCCACGCGACATCAAGGTTCAATCTGCACACGTGCATAACGTCGTACGAAAGGGCAGTGCCCACTTCTTGGGGTCAATGCCCGACCGGCTTCCGAAGGTGGCGTACCGCTGGCATCCTTGGGCACATCTCCACCATGGAAACCATGCCGTCAACCGGACGGGTGCGATCGCACACGACCTCCGAATCCTGCACTTTTCGTACCGGTCCAAGGCCCACTTCATCCGCAAGATTCGAGATGGAGCCGCCGCTTTGAGCTACCTCGGGCCGTACGACCTCGAGCATCCCGGTCACAGCTGGTTGGACTTGAACCAGTTGGACGATGTGGAACTTTCCAGAACCTATGACGAGATGCTGGACGGCAGGGGCCCTTGGTTCATGGACTGGATTCCCAAGGGAGACATGATTGCTGTCGCTCCGTTTCCCTGGCGCGTGTGGCAGCTCGACTAGCTAGCTTGGTTCACCGACGACGAAGGCGGTGACGCAGAGTTCGCGCCCATACGAGCGCCATGATCGGGCGGTGCCACCACCGAGTGCCGTGAATCGGAGCCAGAATGCGTCGACACACCTCTTGCTGCTCGGCTTTGAGCCCGCGGAACTCCTCGGAGCCCGCAGTTACGCTGCCTCGAGTCCGAAATGGCGTGTGCACAAGGACTGCATTGAGCTTTCGCTGGTGCGCGAAGAGCCAGTCATCCCCACCCCATATGATCATCTCCTCAGGGATAGGTACGTAGTCAGCGCGCCGCATACACATGAATGCGCCGTAGCCGAAGGTAATGGTGTCCGGGGTGGCGAGGCGGTGGCTGATTCGTCGGTTGCCATCGTCGACGAAACAGGTCTTGTCAGGGCCGATGATTCCGAACCATCCTTTGCTCAATACACGGGCCACATAGGTGAAGACGTCCGGCTCGAATCGGATGTCGTCGTTCAGGATCGCCAACCACTCAGCCGTCGACTCACGGACCCCGAGATTCCAGGCTGGATTAACATATATGTTGCGCACCTGATTCAGCACCCGAACCTTAGGTGACGCTGGCACGTTGAGTGGCTCCTGTGCGTTGTTGATCAGAACAATTTCATGAACCAGGTCATGGTGTGCGCAGACCTCGACCAGGTGGACGAGATCCTGGGACCGCTGCAAAGTCGGGATGATCACACTGAATCTCCCGCTGACGATGGGCGACATCCGTCTGGACCTTCCTCGAAGGGACCGGCCACTGAACGATCCACCTGGTGCCAGCGTAACCCAAGAGGCCCTGGAGGCACCCGGGTGCCCTATCGTAGGGGCCGTCTAGGGTGGGAAGGGTGAAGACGCGGTGGCTGCTGTGTCGACGGTCGTGGTCATACCGGCTCTCAATGCTGCTTCGACGATCCGAAGACAACTAGACGCCCTCGACCGCCAGACAGTCCTGGATTTTCGCGTTGTGGTGAGCGACAACGGCTCGTCCGACGAAACCGTCACTCTGTGCCATGGCTGGCAATCGAAGTTCGCGGGGCTTGACGTGGTAGATGCTTCAGCCCGGCGAGGCGTGGCGCACGCGCGCAACGTCGGCATATCTTCGTCGTCGGAGGCGCTCATCCTCATCTGCGACGCGGACGATCGGGTTCATCCGACGTGGGTGCAGTCGATGCGTGAGGGGCTGGCACGGGCCGACGGCGTTACAGGCCCCCTCCACCTCCTGTACGAGGACGGGAAGGGAAGCCAGTTGGTCAACGCTGATACCGTCCCGCAGTCGATGAACTACCTGCCCTACCTCCCAGGCGGGAACCTCGGTATCCACAGAGCCGTTTACGAGACCCTGGGACCGTTCGACGAAAGCATGGCTTTGGGGCAGGAAGACGTCGACTTCGGCTGGCGCATGGCAAGGGCGGGATTCCGGATGGGGCACCACCCCGGCGCATCACTCGACTACTTCCAACGAGCGGGACTGCGCCCGTTGTTGCGCCAGCAGTTTCGCTACGGCCGGGCGCACGTGGCCCTCTTCTCCAAGCACCGTGGGATGCCTGACGCGCCCGCCGTGGCCAGCCTTCCGCACTCGCTGCGGTGGTTTCTCATCTGGGCCATGCAATTTCCCCGCCGGGTGCGCGAAAAGCGCGTCAACGCGGCAGTCGGTGCCCTCGCTTTCCAACTCGGGCGTCTGTCGGAGTGCGCAGCACGTCGAACCCTCAGCCCCCTGTGAGGGGACCCTCGTCTCTCGACCATCTGGACCGCCGGGGGCGCTCGATACGATGGAGCATGAGCGACGGACAGACAGCCCCCGGCGCGGCGTCCCGGCTCGAATGGGGTGCCGTCGTCATCCTCTCGCTGATCCGTGTTGGCTGGGTGCTGATCGATTCACCGATCCCCTCAGTCGACACTCTCCGATATCGCAATCCTCAGGACCCGCTGGCGGCCCTGCGGTTCGATCTGGGACAGGGCCCCGGTCAGCTGCTTCAACTCCTTTACCTGCTGCCGGTTGAGCTCGCCGCCATCGTTCAGGCTGGTGTCACCGGCATGCTGTGGGGCTCGGCGGCCATCGTTGCCTGTCGGGGGCTTCCGCGCCCCGTGTTCTGGCTTACCTTGGCATTCGCCATGTCACCGTGGTGGCTCGTCTGGGACGGACGCCTCCTCACTGAGTCGCTGACGCTGGGGGCATGCGCGCTGTTCGCCGCCGGCGTTGTTCGCTGGTCCTTGGGAGGCCCGTCGTCACCCATGATCACCGGAGCGGTGGTCGCGCTCCTCGTCCGGCCGCTGGTCGCTCCTCTGATGGCTGCGACCCTGCTGCTCGCGATCGCATCCCGACGCGAGGTCCCGAAGCCTCGCTGGGCTGGTGTAGCGCTCGCAGTCCTGGTGGCGTTCGGGCTCGTCCAGTCGGCGGCCTTCAACTCAGCACCCGTGTCGTACCCGTACCTACCGATGCCCACGACGATGGAGGCGGTTCGGGCCGCCGATCGCTATGTGGGGCGCTTCCACATTGATGGGTATCTGGACCAGGCGCGCCAGCATGGCGTGCCTGATTGCCCAGCAGCCCTGACGATACCGACACGGATGGAGGGCCTGGCCCCGCTGTGGAGCGAGACGTGCCCCGAGATGGTGGAGTGGTTGGAGGCGGGAGGCCTGCCATGTCACTCCGAGATAATCGGCAACACCTCCGCTACTCTGCGCGAGATGGCAATCGGGGAGTGGCACGCTGAGACGTGGGGTTTCGTGGCCCAGAGTGACCCGCGCTGGGTCAAGGTCATGCACAGAATGCTGGCCCGCTGGTGGCCGTTCGTCCGCGCCGTCGACATTGTGATGTGGACAGCCCTCGGCGTGGGGATCGCCTGGCTGGTACGGCCTGGGCGCCGCTGGCTCTTCCGTGCCGGCTTCGCGGCCTGCGTGATTGGATTCGCGTCCGCGCTGTGGCTTTTCGACGGCATCGAAGTGTGGCGCCATATCCTGCCTGCGTCCGCGGTGGTCATCCCCGCTGCCCTCGCTTCGACTCGAGGTGAGACGTGACCGGACCGGAGGTCTCAGTGGTCATCATCGTCAGGAATGGGGCCCGGACGATACAACGCCAGCTGGATGCCCTCAGCGTGCAGATCGGCGCCCCTGAGTTCGAGGTGATCGTCGTCGACAACGGCTCGCGGGACAACACCGTGCAGGTCGTCAAGCACTGGATGGGGTCAGTCGGAGTGCCCACCCGGATAATAGACGCGTCGTCTACACCTGGCATCCCGTTCGCGCGCAACGAGGGTGCCAGGGCCGCACGCGGCCGGATCGTCGCCTACTGCGACGCGGACGACATCGTCGATCCAGATTGGGTCGCCGCGATGGCCCGGGCGCTTCGAGAGACGGTCGGAGCTGCGGCGGGTTTCAAACGCTTCGTGTCGCTCGACGGACAGCCGAGACCCGGCGCCGCAGCCGAGGGCCTGCAAGGCGCGCGCCCGTTTCCCTTCGCGCCGGCCTGCAACCTTGCCATCACTCGCAGCGTGCTCATGAAGGTCGGCGGTTTCGACGAATCGCTGCCCAGGTACGGGTTCGAGGACACCGACTTCTGCTGGCGCCTACAACAGGCAGGGTTTCCACTCATCTACGCTGCCGATGCCCGCATCACGTACTACATCTCGGATCGGGCCACCGCCGCTCAGAAGGTCTTCCTCATAGCACGAGGAAGAATGCTCATGGCGCGGCGCCACCCCTTCGTGGGCCCCGCGGAACTGACGCTTGGCTCGCACCTCAAAGACCTCGCCCGCCGGGTCTTGCTCCTCCCCCTGCGTCTCGTGCTGCCAAGAGCCATCCCACGACAGAGGTACGTCCGCGAGCTGATCGAGAGCTTCGGCCGCCTCAGTGGATACTGGAGCTACTGGATGATGGGGCGCGAGCCGGTTCCCCGGCTACTGGCTGACAATGCCACTCCGGACGAAGGGTGATCATCACGGCTCGCGCGCAACAGCAGCACCCTCTTCCCCGTGCGCGATAGGTAGGCTGTGTGCGTGGCAGGAGGGGGTCCATGATGTCGGCACCGACGGTCAGCGTGGTCGTCCCCCACTACGGCGAGCCGGCGCCCACACGGGCGCTCGTGGCCCAGCTCTCCTCGCAGCACCCCCATCAGATCATCGTCAGCGACGACTGCTCGCCGACGCCGTTCCCCCCGACCGACGACGCGATCGTCGTCCGCCGCGACACCAACGGCGGATTCGGGGCCGCCGTGAACTCCGGCGCCGCGCTGGCCACCGGCGACCTGCTCCTGGTGCTCAACAGCGATCTCGAGATCCCGGCCGGCTTCATCGACGCGCTCGTGTCGTCGGCGACCCACTGGCAGCCGGCGGTCGTGGCGCCCCGTGTGCTGGACCGTGCGGGCACCGTCGCCTACACCGCCCGACGGTGGCCAACGGCGCTCAACCAGAGCGTGGAGTGGCTCACCCCGCTCGCGCGGTGGCGCGACCGCCTCTGGTTGCGCAGGCTGCTCGGGCACGACACGCGAGCCTTCACCACACAGAGCCCCGTCGAGGTCGACTGGCTGGTCGGGGCGGCCTTCATGCTGCCCACCAAGGCATTCCGGGCGGTCGGGGGGATGGACGAGCGGTTCTTCATGAACTCCGAGGAGATCGACCTCCAGCGGAGGCTCGCGGCCCTGGGGTTGCGCCGCGTCTATCTGCCCCAGGTCGCTGTCACCCACGAGGGGGGCGGTTCCTCCGATCCGGCCAAGCGACGGCGATGGCTGGTCACCGCCCAGATCCGCTACGCCCGGAAGTGGGGAGGAGCGGGGCTGCTTCGGGCGGCACTCACCCTTGCCACCGTCGCCAACCTCCTGTGGAACAGCACCCGCCGGATCCGGGGAATCGCCGTGTCCCCGGTCCACACGGCCCGCGAGGAACTCGGCCTGATCTGGGGAGCCACATGACCCGCCCGAAGCTCCTTCTCCTCAGCCCGGTATTCCACGGGTACTGGGCCAGCATCGCCGCCGGGTTCCGTCAGCAGGGCTTCGAGATCGACACCCACTGCTATGACGCCAAACAGACGTTCGGCCGGAAGCTCTCCCACAAGCTGATGCATGAGCTTCCCACCCGGATCGGAGTGACCGGCGAGCGGCCGCACGCCCGCCACAGCACCGAGGCGGCAGCCGCGATCCGCGCCGCGAGGCCCGACATCACCGTCGTCATCCGCGGCGACCAGTTCGGCAACGAGGTCTACGAGGCCCTCGACGACGTGGGCTCCCGGAGCTACCTGTGGCTGTGGGACGAGGTCCGCCGCACCGCCCACGACGCCACCTCCCTGGACCGCTATGACCACCTCCTCTCCTACTCCCCCCTCGACACCCTCGCCTTCAACGCCGCCGGCCGGCCGTGCCTGCACCTCCCCAACGCCTTCGATCCCGACATGACCCCCACCCCGCGTCACTCCCCAGAGGTCGTCTTCATCGGCGCGCGGTACCCCCGCCGCGACGAACTGCTCACCGCCGTCGATTCAGCCGGGATCCCCCTGCGCTGCTACGGCCGCGAGTGGTCACGGCATCCCTTCGACCTGGCCCGCACCTGGCAGGTGCGGAGGCCACCCGTACCCGCCGCCCGGGACATCGACCGAGCCGAGGGATACGCCCTCACCGCGGGCGCACCGGCGGCCATCAACATCCACGGCGACCAGGACGGCTTCACCATGAAGACCTTCGAGGTGCCAGGCGTCGGCGGAGTCCAGTTGGTCGACCGCGACGATGTGGCCCAGTACTACGAACCGGGCCGAGAGGTGGCCGTGTTCCACGACGCCGACGAGCTCGTAGACCTGTGCAGGCGGGCGATCACCGACGACCGCTGGGGGGACGAACTCCGGGAGGCAGGCCGCAGACGGACGCTGGCCGAGCACACCTGGGCGCACCGGGCCGCGGAGGTGGCCAAGCTGTGGGCCTGACCTACCTGGACCGGGAGTCCTGGCGCCGCTGGCAGGAGTCCCGCCGCCGGCTTCAGATCCTGAAGGCCCGGTTGCGTCCCGGCCGCGAAGCCGGCCGGCCACCGTCGCGACGCTTCTGGGTGCGGGGCACATCGCCCACCGTCCTGGTGGCGTCGGACTCGAACTCGCCGACCAACCGCCACGCGCTTCTGCAGCCGTTGGCGGTCGCGCCCGCGCTGTCGGTGATCCTCGCCCACCCAGCAGAGGTCGACCTCGCGCTCCCGGGCACTGGCTGGACGGAGATGAGGAACCCCGCCGACGCGCTGGACTCCGTCACGACGATGATGTCGATCGGCGACCACCTCGGCGTCGGCGAGTGGGCCCACGCGACGGCCACCGAGCGCGGCTGGCGACAACTCGTCGTCCAGCACGGACTGCTCACCCCCTACTCACCGCCACCACCCCCCAGCTCCGAGGTGCTGGCCTGGTCGGACACCGACGCCGACTTCCTCAGGCAGGGACGGCCGGACCTCACCACCCACGTCGTGGGCTCGGCGCTCCTGTCCGACGCCGCCGCCTCACCCGCCCCGCACGTCAGCCGCTTCGGCACACCGGTCTTCCTGGGCCAGCTCCACGGGGCGGAGTTGTCGAGATGGTCGATGACGCGATCTGTCACAGCGTTCTGGCGGATGACCGGGGCCACGTACCGCCCGCATCCCCGCGAGGAGGACAAGCTCTCGCGAGCCCAGCACGCCCTCTGGCGCAGGCTGGGCATGGACGTCGACTCCTCCACGTCACTGGCCCAGCTCGACCGCCCCGTCGTGAGCGCCTTCTCCACGGGAGTTCTCGAGGCCGCCGCCAGGGGCGTGCCAGCGTGGGTGTTCCACCTTGACCCTCCACGCTGGCTCGAGGAGTTCTGGGACCGCTACGCCATGAGCCGCTGGGGCGCCGATCCCACGCCGCCCCCCAGAGCCGGGAACGATCCCGCCGCACACATCGCCCGCCACCTTCAGGAGCCATGGACGTGAAGCACATCGACGTGTCCGTCATCATCTGCGTCAGAAACGGTGCGTCAACACTCACCAGGCAGCTGGACGCACTCGCCAGTCAGCAGGGCGCGCCGCCGTTCGAAGTGATCATCTCCGACAACGGCTCGACGGATGCCACTCGAGATGTCATCGATGCCTGGGCCTCTTCAGGGATGGGGTCAGTCAGGGAACTTCATGTGATCAACTCTGGACGAAAGCGAGGAATCCCGTTCGCCAGAAATGAGGGAGCAAAGGCGGCACGAGGATCGGTGCTCGCCTACTGCGATGCGGACGATGTGGTGCACCCTCGCTGGCTGGTGAACCTAGCGGAGGGTGCCGCTGGGGGACTCGCTGGCGGCCGCGTGCTCGGTGTCCGGCCCAATGGCGTCAGGGAGGACGTGTTTGGAGAGGGTCTCAGGCACACCGGCTACCTGCCTCACGTGAGTGGCTGCAACTTCGCCGTGGACCGCACCTCGTTCTTCGCAGTGGGTGGATTCGACGAGTCGCTTCCGCCGTACGGATGCGACGACGTCGAGTTCTCGTGGCGCGTGCAGGAAGCGGGGTTTCCACTCAGATACGTCCCTGAGGCAGAAGTCGATTTCACCATTACCCCCCGCGCTCGCGTGGTGAAGAAGGAGTTTCTCACCGCCAAGGCACGCATGGCGGTCTCAGTAAGGCACCCGAGATCCTCGAGCAGCCACCCAACGTTGCCGGCTCTCGTCCGCGACTTACTGGGGCAGACAATCAGGCTCCCACTCCACCTGGTGAAGCCGCGCGGCGTGTCCCGATCCCGGCGGATCCGCTGGGTCGTTGATTGCGCCGGGCGGTTGTCCGGGTACTGGTCCTACGCCGTGATGGGACACCGCCGGCCTCCCGAGCTGTTGCCGGGGGATCCCGGCCGATCGGCTTCCTGACTTCGGAATCCCTCGCGCGCACGAGGGCTGGGCGGGTGGCGAGGGGTGTGACACCATAGGCCGACAGGCACATCCGTAACGGCTGAGTTGGGTCGCAGAGGCTCGGGGGAACTTCCGACATGATCATCGAACGCAATGTGGCGAACTTCGCCATCCGCGACGACGAGCCGATCCTCAGCGCCCTGCGGAAGATCGATGCCAACCGATCCCGGATCGTGTTCGTGGTCGACGGTCACGGAGGACTCGTCGGCTCCCTCTCCGACGGCGACGTCCGCCGATGGCTGCTGGCCGGCGAAGGCGCATCACTCGATACCCCGTGCGGCCGCGCCGCCAACACCCGCTGCGTCCGGGCCGCCCTCGACGCACCCCACGCCGACATCGCTACGCTCATCGCCGGAGTCATCACGCACGTGCCGGTCGTCGACGGGCAGGGCCGCCTCGTCGCCGTCGCCAGCAACGACCGCCGTGCCCTGTCGATCGGGCGCCACCGGGTCTCTGCGGAGGACCCGGCACTGATCATCGCCGAGATCGGCAACAACCATCAGGGCGACGTCGCGTTCGCCAAGCACCTGGTCGACCTCGCCGTCGACGCGGGGGCCGACGTGGTCAAGTTCCAGCTGAGGGACATGGACGCCCTCTACCGGCAGGGGGGCGGCGCCACGGGCGGGGAGGACCTCGGCGCGCAGTACACCCTCAACCTGCTGGCCAAGTACTCCCTGTCTGCGGATCAGATGCTGGAGGTGTTCGACCACTGCCGTGCGCGGGACGTGGACGTGCTGTGCACACCGTGGGACTCCCCCAGCGTCAGGGTTCTCGCCGGCTACGGCGTCCCGGGGCTCAAGGTGGCCTCCGCGGACATGACCAACCACACGCTGCTGGCGGACATGTTCGCCACCGGGCTGCCGCTCATCGTGTCCACCGGCATGAGCACCGAGGCAGAGATCATCGAGGCGGCAGCCCTGCTCCACGCGTCGGGCTCACCCTTCGCCATGCTGCACTGCCAGTCCACCTACCCCGCACCGTTCAAGGACATCAACCTTCGCTACCTGGACCGGCTCGCCGAGATCAGTGGCGGCCCGGTGGGATACTCGGGCCACGAGCGTGGCTTCCACGTGCCGCTGGCCGCCGTCGCCATGGGCGCCCGCATCATCGAGAAGCACTTCACCACGGACCAGTCCCTCGAGGGCAACGACCACAAGGTCTCGCTCCTCCCAGGCGAGTTCCGCCAGATGGTCTCCCGGATCCGCGAACTCGAGGAGTCGCTCGGCTCGGGGGAACCCCGGGTGGTCTCCACCGGCGAGTCGATGAACCGCGTCAACCTGGCCAAATCGCTCGTGGCCACCCGCCGGATCGAGGTCGGCGAACGGATCCGCCGCGACGACGTGGCGGTCAAGTCCCCGGGCAGGGGCCTGCAGCCGAACCGCCTCGAGGCGCTGCTGGGCCGTACGGCACGACGGGTGGTCGACGAGGGGGACTTCTTCTACCCGGCCGATCTCACCGACACCGTCTCACGCGGACGGCCCTACAGCTTCCGCCGGCCCTGGGGCCTGCCGGTGCGCTACCACGACTACGCCAAGCTGATCGAGGGCACCAACCCCGACTTCCTCGAGTTCCACTTCTCCTACAAGGACGTGGAACTCGACATCGACCAGATCTTCACCGGCCGCCTGGACATGGCGTTCACCTGCCACACCCCGGACCTGTACGCGGGCGACTTCATCATCAACCTGGCCAGCCCGGACGAGGCCGTGTGGGAGCGGTCGATCCGGGAGACCCAGCGGGTGATCGACATCACCCGCGGCCTCACCAGGTACTTCACGTGCGATCAGCCTCCTGTGGTGATCGCGACGATGGGTGGATTCACCGCCGACGGGTTCGTCGATGCTGCCGAACGCCCAGCCATGTACGCGCGGATCGCCCAGGCGATCGAGCGGCTGGACGCCTCGGAGGTCCGCCTGACGGCCCAGACCCTCCCGCCGTTCCCGTGGCTCATGGGGGGCCAGCAGTATCACAACCTCTTCATGGGACTACAGGACACCGTCGACTTCTGCCTGCAGTACGGCCAGCGGCTCACGCTCGACATCTCCCACTCGAAGCTGGCCGCCAACTTCCACAGGATGCCGTTCAGCACCTATGTGGAGGCGCTCGCCCCGCTGACCGAGCACCTGCACATCGTCGACGCCGAGGGCGTGGACGGCGAGGGACCGCAGATCGGCGACGGCGAGGTGGACTGGCCGGTCCTCGCCGAGCAACTGGACCGGCTGGCGCCCGGCGTCGGGTTCATCCCGGAGATCTGGATGGGTCACACCAACAATGGCGAGGGATTCTGGACCGCCCTGGACCGCCTGGAGCAGTGGTTCTGACGTGACCGCGGTGGCGATGTGGGTGGTGCCGGTGAGCAACCTCGCCGGCGTGGCCCGCCACGTCCTCGACGTCGCCCGGGTCGGGCTGCCCGGCTACGAGTTGCAGGTGGCCACGCCGCCGGGCGCGCTCGCGGAGGAACTGCGCCGCAGCGGGGTGCCCGTGCACGAGGTGCCCCTGGACGGCCCTCCAGTTGCCGCAGCCCGCAGCCTCCGTCGTCTGGTTCTCGCCGAGCGCCCCCGTGTGCTGCACTCCCATCTGGCCAGGGCCGATTTCCTCATCGCCGCCGCGACCCTCGGCCTGCCGCCCCTGCTCGTCTCCACCGAACATGGCATCGCCGCGGACCCCCGCCTCTACACGCGCGGCCGGATCAGGGCCGCCGCGCGACGTGCCCTCCACCACGCCCGTACCCATCGCTTCGGTGCGCTCATCGCGGTGAGCGAGTCCACCAGGCACGAGATGGTCCGCGCCTGGCGCCCGCCCCGCGCCATCCAGGTGATCCGCAACGGAGTCGACCCCGCCCCGGGCCCGGCGCGCACCCCGGGGCTCCGCTTCCTCACGCTCTCCCGGCTGGCCCCGGAGAAGCAGCTGCCGGCGGTGCTGGTGGCCTTCGCCGCCGTCGCGCGCACGCATGAAGAGGCCATCCTGACCGTGGCCGGCGACGGCCCCGAGCGGGACACGCTGATCGCGCTGGCGCACCGCCTGGGCCTGGGCGCGAAGGTGACCTTCCCCGGCCATGTGGACAGCAGTGATGCGCTGGCCCGGCACGATGTGCTGGTGCAGCTCTCTGCGTGGGAGAACGCCTCCTACTCCCTGCTCGACGCAGTGGCCCACGGCCTGGGCGTCGTGGCCACCCCAGTCGGCGGCAACGCGGAGATCCTGCCCCCGCAGTGCCTGTCCGACGCCGACGACACCGACAGGGTGGCCCTGCTGATGGCCCAACAAGCCTGCACCCTGGCCCTCAGGCCCGCGCTGCCTGACGGATGGCCCACGGTCTCGGCGATGGCGCGGCAGATCGCGGCCGTCTACGACGGGCTGCTGCGGTGACGCAGGTGACGTTCGTCGCCAACCAGGGCGAGATCGGCGGGGGCGAGGTCATGCTCCTGTCCATGGCCGACGCCGCCCGCCGGGCCGGCTGGACGGCGGTCGCGGCAGGGCCGGCGGGAGAGGTGCTCGACGCGGCCGCCGCCGGCGGCTTCCCCACCGTGGAGATCCGCGCCGGATCGACCGTCGGATACCTGCGCGGGCTGAGGGCCTGGGCCCGGTCGGCCTCGCACGGGCTTCTCTGGTGCAACGGGCTGCGCCCGGCGGTCGCGACCGCCGGCCTCCCCCGACGGGTGGTGCACCTGCACTCGATGCCCAGGGGCCCCCTCAGGTCCCTGGCGCCGCTGGCCACCCGCGGCGCCGCCGAGGTCGTCGTGCCCTCGGAGTGGATGCGTGGACGCCTCGGCCCGGATGTGAGGACGCTCCCCAACTGGACGCGCGGCCTCTCCTACTCCCCACGCCTGCCGCCGACGGACGAGATGCCGGTCCGGCTCGGGTTCCTCGGGCGCCTCACCTCCGCCAAGGGCGCCGTCATCCTGGCCGAGGCGCTACAGCGCCTGCGCCGCGACGGCAGCCGCCCTTATCAGCTCGTGATCGGCGGCGCCTCCCGCTTCACCGGAAGGCGCGACGAGTCTGCCGTCCGTTCCGCATTGTCGGGGCTGAGCCCCGCTCCGATAGACCTGGGGTGGGTGGAGCCATCCGAGTTCTTCGCGCAGGTCGACCTTGCCGTCTTCCCCTCCGTGGCTCCGGAGTCTTTCGGGCTGGTGGCCGCCGAGGCCATGGCCGCCGGCTGCCCCTTCGTCGTCACCGACGCCGGTGCCCTGCCCGAGGTCACCGCCCACGACCCCCGCTTCGTAGCCAGGGCGGGCGACGCCGACGACCTGGCACGTGCCCTCTCCGCGGCCACGGCCCACTACTCTCCGGACCACCTTCATGCCTCCCGCGCACGCTGGGAGGCGCAGTACTCGCCCGAGGTGGGAGCCGAGCGGTTCGGACGGTTCCTGAATGAGGGCAGGTGGACATGACGCTGGCATCCGTGGTCATCCCAAGCCGTGGGGGCGCCCACCGGCTCCCGATTCTGCTCTCGGCGCTCGCCGCGCAGGACGATCCGGCGTGGGAGGCGATCGTCGTGATCGACGGCGACGCGGACGACTCCGCCTCGGTGGTGGCGGGCTTCGCGGAGCGGCTACCGGTCCGCAGCATCGTCTTCCCGGAGAACCGCGGGCGGGTGGCGGCGCTCAACGCAGGGTTCGAGGCGGCCGCGGGCCACGTGCTGATCAGGTGCGACGACGACATGGAGCCGCGCCAGGACTATGTGGCACAGCATCGGCGAGCCCACCTTGAGGGTCCGCGTGGGGTCGTCGGCCTGCCGCTCAACGTCTGCGAGTCCACCCCCTACTGGCGCGCCTACGGCGCGCACGTGGACGCCGAGTTCCGGCGTCACGCCTACGCCACACCGGCGGACCGGGCCTGGCGCTTCTGGGGTGGGAACGTCTCCGTCACCCGCGCGGTCCACGACACGGTGGGCCCCTACAGCACAGACTTCCGGGGCTACGGCTACGAGGACGTGGACTACGGCTACCGCCTGCATCGCGCCGGCATCCCGGTGAGGCTGGTGCCAGAGCTCGAGACCCGCCATCACATGGCTGCGGTCACCACGGCAATCAGGGTGAGGCGGGCCATCGACTCGGGGTCCGCCCGCCGGATCTTCTCGCGCAGGCACGGGATCGACGTGCTGGGCGACCCCTGGAACCTTGAGCCCAGCGTGTGGAACCACACGGTCAAGGCCGTGGCCCGGTCGCTCACCCAGCCGCGTGCCGCCAGACTGGCGGGATGGGTCGACCACGCCGCCGCAACCCTCCCTCAGCCGCTCTCACGCAAGCTCATCGCCGTGCTCGTGGAGGCCGCCGGCCTGGCCGGGTATGGAGCCCCTGTCCAGCGACGGAGCACCACGTGAGCCCGCGGGTGGCGATCGCCCACGACTACCTGACCCAGCGTGGCGGCGCCGAGCGGGTGGTGCTCGCGATGCTGCGCACCTTCCCCGACGCGACCATCCACACCACCGTCTACGACCCCGACGGCACCTTCCCCGAGTTCCGCGGCGCGCGCATCCTCACCACCCCCCTCAACCGGCTGGGGCTGCTGCGCCGCGACCACCGCATCGGGCTTCCCCTGTATCAGCCGGCCATCTCCCGGAGCCCCGTGATCGACGCCGACGTGCTCCTCGTCTCCACCACCGGCTTCGCGCACGGGTTCCGCACCACGGGCAGGAAGCTGGTCTACTGCCACTCCCCTGCACGGTTCCTCTACCTCGTCGACGACTACCTCGGCGCGCCCGCCTCCCGCTCGCCGATCGGGTGGGCGCTCTCGGCCCTCCGGCCCTGGCTGGTGCGCTGGGACCAGCGCGCCGCGCGCACGGCGGACCGGTATCTCGCCAACTCCACCGTCGTCCGGGACAGGATCCGCGACGTCTACGGCATAGATGCCACCGTGGTCCCGGCTCCGCCGGCCGTTCACGGCGATGTCACGCCGGAGCCGATCTCGGCGCTGGACGACTGGCCACGCTTCCACCTCGTCGTGTCCAGGCTCCTGCCCTACAAGAACGTGGACAAGGTAATCGGCGCGTTCCGTACGCTGCCCGACGAGCGGCTGGTGATCGTCGGCAGGGGCCCCCAGCGCGATGAGCTGCACAGGGGCCTGCCGGCGAACGTCCGCATGCTCGAGGGACTCTCCGACGGGGAACTGGCCTGGGCGTATGCGCACGCCACCGCGCTGATCGCGCCCAGCTTCGAGGACTACGGCCTCACTCCGCTCGAGGCGGGGATGCTCGGCACCCCGACGCTGGCCCTCCGGGCCGGTGGGTACCTGGACACGGTGGTCGACGGCGTCAACGGCAGCTTCTTCGCCGAGGCGACTCCCGCAGCCATCGCCAACGCGGTGGCCGGTCCCGGAACCGGGTCCTGGGACCCGGCGGTGATCCGTGCCCACGCGGCGGGCTTCAGCGAGGAGAGGTTCGCGGCCGCCCTCAGGCGGCATGTGGCCGAACTTGTGTCAGACTCGACGCACGCCCAGCCCGACGAACGGAGGACGCGATGACCGCCCAGAGCACCGCGGCCGTTCCGCGGCGGGCCGACGACCCGGGCACCGGGAGCCGGTGGCTCGACGAGTGGGGCGACACGGTCATCCCGGTGTTCCTGCTCGGCTTCCTCATCCCTGTGCGGGGCATCGAGTTCCTGGTGCCCGCCATGACCCTGCCCGTCAACACGCTGGCTCTGGTGGCCCTCGTCGGCATCGGCATCCTCGCCGGCGCGAAGTGGCGGGCGGGAAGCCTGCTGGTCACTGTGGCAGGGACCGCGCTGGTGGGCTGGCTGGTTGGCCGGACGATGTTCGAGTTCGGACTCGAGGAACTGCGCCGGTCGGTCAACATTCTCACTCTCTTCGCCACCGTCGCGGTGATCGGCTCGGGGCGGATCCATGTGCGGTCCCTGACCCGGGGCGTCGTGGTGGGCATGGTCGCCGCACTCGCCGTGAGCGCCGCCCTCATCCCCTCCAGCGGGTACCAGGGGAGATTGACGGGGGTTCTCGGCGACCCGAACGCCGCCGGCTACGTGCTGACCACCCTGGGGCTGGCCGCCGCCCAGTCGCTGACCACCCGCCGGATGCGGCTGCTGTTCTGGAGCGTCATCGGAGTGGGCGTGCTTCTCACCGTGTCCCGCACGACCCTCTTCGCCTTCGCCGTGGCCACCCTGTGGATCTGGGTCGCCCCGAGGATGGGGCGTCTGGTGAGCCTGGCCGCGCTCACCATCACCGCGACGCTCTATGCCTGGCTCAGCGCTCTCGCAGAGGAGAACGCGTGGTTCCAGGACCGGGACGGCTCTGACGACCTGCGCCTCGCGCTGGTGGCCGCCGAGCAGCGAATGGTCGCCGAGGCCGGCTGGCTGGGGAAGGGTTTGGGGACGGCGATCGTGGAGATCCGCGACACCACCCTGTTCTTCCACAACAGCTACCGCGCCCTCCAGACCGAGGGCGGGCTCATCGCCCTGGGTCTACTGATCGCGCTGATCGTCGGCGTCTTCCTGATGTTCCACCAGCTGCCTCAGCAGGAACGCCCCGTGTGGGCGGAGGCGGCGCTGCTGTGCGGCCTCATCTGCTCGTTCAACATCGGCTTCTCGCTGACCAGCCCCGCGATCGCGGTGGCGCTGGGGTTGTACCTGGCGTACCACGGGGCCGCCAGGCAACGCCTGGCTGAAGGACCAACCCGGGTTCAGTGACCCGCGCTGCGCTTCGCCGGCCTGAGGGGGGCCGGCGCATCGGGCGCCGCGGTGCGGGGAGCGGCGACGACCGGCCCGCGCTGCACCGTCACCGGCGCCGCATCCTCCTCCGGCAAGGCCAGGTCACCGGTGCCGTAGTAGGCGTTGTACGCGCCGCCATGGCCGGCGCCGTAGACGACGTCTCCCACGGACCGGCGGTGGGCGCGGTGCAGCACCGTGCCCAGCACGGAGCCACCCACCTGCTTGAGCAGCTTGGTGGCCATCCGCAACTGCTCCTTGTGCGTCTTCCCGACCCTCGCCACCAGGACGGCGCCGTCGGTGGCCGCCGTCAGGAGACCAGCGTCCGTCACCGCGAGAATGGGCGGCGCGTCGGTGATCACGAAGTAGTGCTTGGCCAGACCCGACAGCAGCGACTTCATGCGCCGCGACCCCACCATCTCGCTGGGGTTGGCGGGCACCTTCCCTGAGGTGAGGACCATGAGGTTGGGTTCGCTGGTGCGCTGCAGCGCGTCCTCGACGGACACGTCGCCCACGAGCACCTGCGAGAGACCGATGGCGTTGTCGGCCCCGAAGATCTGGTGCTGGACCGGCTTGCGGAGGTCTGCGTCGATGATCACCACCGGCTGCCCGGAGCGGGCGATGAGCACCGCCAGCGTGGAGGAGATAGTCGACTTCCCCTCGCCCGGGTTCGCGGACGTCACGACGATGGACCTCGGCGGGGAGTCGATGTTGACGTAGCGCAGGTTGGTGCGCACCTGCCGGAGCGCCTCGCCCGCGGCGCCCAGCTTCGAGAGGCTGATCCGCGCGCCGGTGCGCTGCTCGGCCAACTCCTTGGTTTCGGGGATGATGCCGAGCACCCCGTGCCCCGTCTCGGCCTCCACGTCCGCCATCGTGCGGACCCTCACGTCCAGCTTGGTGCGCATGAAGCCGATGGCCAGACCCAGCCCCAACCCGATGGCGGTGCCGAGGAGGAGGATGCGCAACCAGTCCGGGGACACCGGCCGCGACGACGTGGCGGCCGGGCTGTAGGTGGCGATGCGGACGGCCACATCGTCGGGGTTTGCGGGTGTGCCTTCCTCAGTGGGGGTGAGGGCCTCAAGCGCGAGGGCCTCGTCCGCCAGGGCCTGCAGGCCGGCGTCGGCCAGGATCCTGGCGGCCTCCCCTGAGGCGCCCGTGGCGAACACGGTGATCAGGGGGGTGCCGGTCACGGTCGAGGCGCTGATCGAACCGTCGGCCGCCGAAGGGTTGGCCAGCACATCAGGCATCTGGGTGGCGCGGTCACGCACGGCAGCCGTCCCCGCGAGCGTGGCGTACACCGCCGCCCGTTGCTGCGACAGCGCGCTCCCGCTCATCGCACCCCCGACGGTGGTGTTGTCTCCGGCCACCACGATGCCCGTCGCGCTCGACTGGTACACCACCGGCTGCAGGTACGCGTACCCCGCGGAGGCCACCAGGCCGAGCAGCGTGAAGAGCGCGATCAGCCTCGCGTTGTGCCGTAGAAAGCGGACGAATTCGATCAGCGTCACGTGCGGAGACCCCCGTGCCTTTGCGCGGGTGCCGCCCCGCCGTCCTCCTGAGTATAGGCATCGCCCGAGTGGGCCGCACCGTCGCCCGATTCGGCACTTACCACGGCGGATGGTTAGAGTGAGTCGAGGGGGTGTTGGGGACCACTATGCGCGTGTCGTACCGTTTGGCGCTCGTCGCGCTCGACACTGCCCTCATCGTGATGGCGACGATCGCCGCGGTCGCCCTCCGCACCTGGGTCCCCTTCCTCCGCAGCATCAACGACGCAGACCAGCTCGTCCTGCCCGTCGCACCCCTCATCGTGATCGGCTGGCTGATCGCCTTGGCACTCGGAGGCGCCTACCGGCCCCGGCACTGGGGCTTCGGAGTCATCGAATACCGCCAGGTGTTCAACTCGTCGATGTTCTTCCTCCTCGCACTGGGCTTCTTCGCCTTCATCTTCAACTACCCACTCTCGCGCGGGTTCGTCGCCATCCTGGTGGCCATCGGCATCCCCACGCTGCTCCTCGGCCGGCTGACGGCCCGGAGGATCCTGCAGGCGCTGCGGCGCGGCGGGCGGTTCTGCCTCCCCACGCTCGTCGTCGGAGACCAGGGGGCGGTCGACGACGTGGTCGCGGTCCTTCACCGCGAGACCTGGCTCGGCTACACCCCGGTGGGCATCGTCGCCCCGCCTGAGGAGGAGGTGATCGAGGTTGGGCCCTACCCTCGAGACGTCGCGGAAGTCGGCTCACTCGACGACCTCATCAGCGTGATCGACCGGACCGGTGCCCGCGCGGTGATCTTCACCACAGGCTCCGTGCGCCGCGGCCGGGAGTTCAACGAGATGGCCCGCACCCTGGAAGGGCACCACGCGGAGATGGTGGTGGTGCCGGCCATGACGGACATCTCCAGCCAGCGCATCAACGTGACGCCCGTGGCCGGGCTGCCGCTCATGCACGTGAGCAAGCCGCAGGCCGAACGGTCCCTCCACTTCACGAAGCGCGCCTTCGACACGGTGGTCGGCCTCGCGCTGCTCATCCTGCTCGGGCCCCTCATGCTGGTCACCGCGCTGCTGATCAAGCTTGGCGACGGGGGCCCGGTGCTGTTCCACCAGAGCCGGATCGGCCGCGGGGGTGAGCCGTTCGAGCTGTACAAGTTCCGGTCGATGGTGCCGGACGCCGAGCGGATCCGGCTGGAGCAGCTGGAAGACGCCAACGAGTCCGACGGCGTGCTGTTCAAGATCCGCGAGGACCCACGCATCACCCGCATCGGCAGGTTCATCCGCCGCTACTCCATCGACGAACTGCCCCAGCTGTTCAACGTTCTCAAGGGCGAGATGAGCCTCATCGGCCCTCGGCCGGCCATGGAACGCGAGGTGGCAGCCTACGGCACCCACGTCCGCCGCCGTCTGGACGTGCGCCCCGGCATGACTGGCCTGTGGCAGGTCTCCGGCCGCTCGGACCTGGACTGGGACGACACCGTGAGGCTGGACCTCTACTACGTGGACAACTGGTCGATGCTGCAGGACCTCGTGATCCTCCTGCGCACCTTCCGCGCCGTGCTGAGTTCCCGCGGGGCCTACTGACCGCCTCTCAGCGGGGCAGGAGGCCGCGGAGGTAGGTGCCGTAGCCGGATTTGTCGTAGCGCTGTGCTCTTTCGGCGAGGTCGTCGTCGGTGAGAAAGCCGCGTCGCCATGCGGCTTCTTCGGGGCAGCCGACCTGGAGGCCTTGGCGGGCTTGGAGGGTGCGGACGAAGTTGCTGGCGTCGTTGAGGGAGTCGAAGGTGCCGGTGTCGAGCCAGGCGGTGCCGCGGGGGAGGAGGTCGACGTTGAGGCGGCCTTGGTCGAGGTAGGCGCGGTTGATGTCGGTGATCTCGTATTCGCCTCGTGGGGAGGGGGCGAGGTTGGTGGCGATGTCGACGACGTGGTGGTCGTAGAAGTAGAGGCCGGGCACGGCCCAGTGGGATTTGGGGTGGGTGGGTTTCTCCTCGATGGAGACCGCGAGGCCGGATGGGTCGACTTCGACGACGCCGTAGGCGGTGGGGTCGGCGACCTGGTAGCCGAAGATGAGGGCGCCGTCGATGGAGCGGGTGCGTTCGATGAGTCTGGTGCCGAGGCCGGGGCCTGAGAAGATGTTGTCGCCGAGGATGAGGCAGGAGGGTTCGCCTGCGACGAAGTCGGCGCCGATGGTGAACGCCTGGGCCAGGCCTTTGGGTTCGGGTTGGACGGCGAAGGTGAACTCAACCCCGAACTGTTCGCCGTCGCCGAGGAGGTGGTGGAACGCGTCGGCCTCGTGGGGGGTGGTGATGATCAGGACCTCGCGGATGCCGGCGAAGATCAGCGTGGCGAGCGGGTAGTAGATCATGGGTTTGTCGTAGACGGGCATCAGCTGCTTGCTGGTGCCGAGCGTGATCGGATGAAGCCTGGAGCCGGTCCCGCCGGCAAGAATGATCCCCCGCATGGCACCCACCTTGGCACACCGTCGGCCCGTGCGGGGACGCGGCGGGGATGCCTGCGGCGGAGGTGGGGCGGCCGGGTGGTTGACCGGTAGGCTCCCAGGGGTGAAGAGGATTCTGGTCACTGGGGGAGCCGGGTTCATCGGCAGCAATTTCGTGCACTGGTTGGTGGGCAACACGGATGTGTCGGTCACGGTGTTGGACGCGTTGACGTATGCGGGCAATGTGGCGAATTTGGCCGGGGTGGATCCGGCGCGGGTGCGGCTGGTGGAGGGGTCGGTGACTGATCCCGTGCTGGTGGGCGAGTTGGTGGCCGGGCATGACACGGTGGTGCATTTCGCGGCCGAGTCCCACAACGACAACTCCCTCGAGGGGCCTGGGGTCTTCGTGGAGACCAACATCATGGGCACGTTCCACGTCCTGCAGGCCGTGCGGCAGCATGACAAGCGGCTGCATCACATCTCCACCGATGAGGTGTACGGGGACCTGGAGCTCGACGACCCGGCCCGATTCACCCCGTCGACGGCGTACAACCCGTCGAGTCCGTATTCGGCGTCGAAGGCGGCCTCTGATCATCTGGTGCGGGCGTGGGTGCGGTCGTTCGGGGTGCGGGCCACGATCAGCAACTGCTCGAACAACTACGGGCCCAGGCAGCACATCGAGAAGTTCATCCCGCGTCAGATCACCAACGTGATCGACGGCATCCGCCCGAAGCTGTACGGGGCGGGGTTGAATGTGCGGGACTGGATCCACGTCGACGACCACAACGCGGCCGTGTGGCGGATCCTCGAAGATGGCCGGATCGGGGAGACGTACCTGATCGGCGCCGACGGGGAGATGAACAACCGGCAGGTGATCGAGCTGATCCTGGAGCTGATGGGACAACCGCGCGACGCCTTCGACCAGGTCGCGGACCGGGCCGGGCACGATCTGCGGTACGCCATCGACGCGTCGAAGCTGCGCGACGAGCTGGGCTGGGCGCCGCGCTACACCGACTTCCGGCAGGGCCTGCAGGCCACGATCGACTGGTACCGGGCCAACGAGGCGTGGTGGCGGCCGTTGAAGGCCGCCGTCGAGGCGAAGTACGCCGCGAAGGGCCAGTGATGGCACCGCTGACGGTGGAGCCCACGGCCATCCCCGGTCTGCTGATCCTCACCCTCCCCCTCCACGGGGACCCGCGGGGCTGGTTCAAGGAGAACTGGCAGCGGGCCACCATGACCGCGGCCGGGCTGCCGGACTTCGGCCCGGTGCAGCAGAACATGAGCTTCAACGCGAAGGCGGGGGTGACCCGCGGGATCCACGCCGAGCCGTGGGACAAGCTGGTCTCCGTGGCCACCGGCCGCGTGTTCGGCGCCTGGATGGACCTGCGTGAGGGGGACACCTTCGGCACGGTCGTGACCTGCGAGATCGGCCCCGACACCGCCGTGTTCACCCCCCGCGGCGTCGGCAACGCCTACCAGGCCCTCGAGGACGGCACCTGCTACTCCTACCTGGTCAACGAGCACTGGTCCGCCGACGCGAAAACCCAGTACACGTTTGCCAACCTCGACCACCCCGC
Source organism: Tessaracoccus yangjingae (assembly GCF_055326235.1). Taxonomy (NCBI): domain Bacteria; kingdom Bacillati; phylum Actinomycetota; class Actinomycetes; order Propionibacteriales; family Propionibacteriaceae; genus Tessaracoccus; species Tessaracoccus yangjingae. The sequence continues at coordinate 28,552 of NZ_JBUZNN010000012.1, forward strand.
CATCGCCTGGCCCCTCCGGCTGGCCACCGCCACCATCTCCGAGGCCGACCGCACCCACCCCCCGCTGCACCAGGTCAGCCCTATGCCCCGGCCCCGCCCGGTGGTCACCGGGGCCGACGGTCAACTCGGCCGCGCGCTGCGCCGGCTCCTCCCCGACGCCATCCACCTCGGCCACCACCAGCTCGACCTCACCGACCCCGACGCCGTGGCCGCCTACCCCTGGGACCAGGCCTCCGCGATCATCAACGCCGCCGCCTACACCGCCGTCGACACCGCCGAAACCCACGGCCGCGCCGCCTGCTGGAGCGTCAACGTCACCGGCACCGCCAACCTCGTCGCGGCCGCCCGCCGCCACCGCCTCCCCCTGGTCCACATCTCATCGGACTACGTCTTCGACGGCACCACAGAAACCCACCACGAGGACGAACCCGCCTCCCCGCTCAGCGCCTACGGCGCCTCCAAGGCCGCCGCCGACGCCCTCGTCGCCACCCTCCCCCACCACTGGATCCTGCGCACCAGCTGGGTCATCGGCGAGGGCCCCAACTTCGTGCGCACCATGGCCCGCCTCGCCGACACCGGCGCCTCCCCCGCCGTCGTCAACGACCAACACGGCCGCCTCACCTTCACCGACGACCTCGCCGCCGCCGCCCTCCACCTCCTCACCACCGCAGCCCCCGCCGGCACCTACAACCTCACCTCCGACGGGCCCACCACCACCTGGTACGACATCGCCACCACCGTCTTCCACGCCCGCCACGCCACCGGCAACGTCACCCCCACCGACACCCCCACCTTCACCGCCGGCAGGACCACCGCCCCACGCCCCCACCACTCCACCCTCGACCTCACCAAGATCAAAGCCACCGGCTACACCCCCGTCGACGGCGCCACCGGCCTCCGCCGCTACCTCGACTCCCTGCCATGAGCCTGGAGCCCTCCCTCGGTGTCCGCCTCCGCCTGACCCACGGCGTGCTGCAGCGCATAGCGGACAAGGCCGGCGCCGACGTCCTCCACATCAAGGGGCCGGCCGTGGCGCCGGAGCTCCTGGACAGGCGCACGGTCGCGGACCCCGCGGGTGACCGGACCGAGACCGTGGCCCGCAACAGCTCCGACGCGGACCTGCTCATCCGCCCGCAGCACGTCCGCCGGTTCCTCGACGAGGCCACCCGGCACGGCTGGATTCTCAAGACCAGCTTCTCCACCAGCTCGGCCTTCGGGCACGCCATGAACATCTTCCATCCCACCCTCGGCAACGCCGACGTCCACCGCCACTTCCCGGGCCTCGCGCCCGAGGCGTTCGACGAGCTGTGGCGGGACCGCTCCACCCTCCTTCTCGGGCATGTGCCCTGTCCCACGCCGTCGGTGCCGGCCCAGCGGCTGGTCCTCCTCCTGCACTCGGCCCGCAGCGGGCCGCACCATCCGGACACGGACCGCGCCTGGGGCCGCGCCACGGACGAGGAGCGCGCCGAGGTGCTGGCGCTCGCCCGGCACCTGGGCGCGGAGATCGGGGTGGCGGCGGCGGTGGGTGACCTGGAGGCCTTCCGCGGCCACCCCGACTACCTGCTCTGGAAGCACTTCCGCGACGGCAACACCAGCCGCCTGGACGAGTGGCGCGCCCGCTGGCGCTCCGCCACCACACTCGGCAGGAAGGCCGCCGTCGTCCAGGGGCTGCTGCTCTTCGACCGTTCTCTCCTGGAGGCCGAGCTGGGGCACGCCCCCAGCCGTCGCGAGGTGGCTCAGCGTACGCTGCTGCGATGGAGACGACTGCTCGGCGAACTCGCCGCCCGCCGGGACCCTAGGACGGGGGGACGATGAGGCACCGGCACCACCCGGACGTGGTCTGGGACAACGACGACGACCGCGTGATCGCCGCGGCACCCTCCGTCGGGCAGGTGGTCATCCTGGACGGCACGGCCGCCCTCATCTGGGACGTCCTCGACGGCGCCACCACCGAGGAGATCGTCCGCGACGTCAGCGAGGCGACGGGGGCGCCGACGGCCGAGATCGAGGCGGACGTCGCCGCGTACCTCAAGGATCTGGCGGCGAGGGCCCTGACGGTGAACTCCGATGACTGAGCCTGGATCCGTGGTGAGGCTGGCCGGCCTCGGCACCACCATCTCCGTGGACCTCGGCGAGTCGGGCCTCGACCTCGACGCCTTCCGCCACCTCTGGGCCCGTTGCCTCTCCCCCGACACCACCGCCCGCGCAGAGGTGACGGTCAGGAAGGGCTCGTCGCAGGAGTCCGCCACGCAGCAGATCACCCAGGCGTTCATCGCGGCCCGCGCGGGTGAGCTGCTCATGTTCCACGCCGGCTCCGTCGCCCACCGGGGCACCGGGCGCGCGCTGGTCTTCGTCGCCCCCGGCGGCACGGGCAAGTCCACGCTCACCCGTCGCCTCGGCAAGCGCTACGGCTACCTCTCCGACGAGACGGTGGGGATCAGCCCGGACACGCTGCGCATCCACCCCTACCCCAAGCCCATCACTCTCGCCCCGGATCACGGCCACCCGAAGCGCGAGAACTCCCCCGACGACCTGTCGCTGCTCCCCGCACCGGAGGTCCCGGTGCTCGCGGATCTCGTGGTGCTGCGGCGGACCCCGGACCGGGAGAGCGCCACGTTCACCCCGCTGCCCGTCCTCGACGCGCTCACCATGATCGCCCCGGAGACGTCGTCGCTGTCGAAGCTGCCCGAGCCGCTGCACCTCATGGCCGACGTGCACAGCCGGGCCGGGTGCACGCTCGTCGAGTACGGCGAGGGCCACCAGATCCTCCAGTGGTGCACCGACAGGTTGGAGGGACTCGCATGAGCATGGAACCGGAGATGATCCCGGAGACGTCAGCTCACGACCGGGGCATGATCCGCCGGGAACCCGTCACCGACCTCCTCGCCGTCGACGGCGAGTCGCTGGTACTCGTCGATGACAAGGTGCTCCGCCTGGGCCCGGTGGCCACCGTCGTCCTGCAGCTGCTGGAGGACGGACCGCGCAGCCAGGCCCAGCTGACCGAGGCCCTCGAACACGAGTTCGGAGCCCCTCCAGAGGGGGATCTCGCCGAGGCCGTCGAGGCACAGCTGAACGGGCTCGCCGCCGCGGGGTTGATCACCCGCGACGACGAGCCCGCCTGAAACTCAGACCCTCAGAGGGTCGTCCACGCCGGAAGCTCCGGCAGCAGCGCCTCGAACTCGGCCACCAGCGAGTCCATGTACTCCCCGCGGTAGGTGCCACCCAGGAACCTGGGCAGCGCCTCCTCGCGGAACCGGCGCCAGGACTCAGCCTCGCTGCCGGGCATGATCGGGTAGAACAGCACCCCCTCGGAGAAGGCGCTGTCGCGGTCTCCTGGGGCGTCGCCGATCAGCATGATGTGGTCGTCGTCGTACTTGCCCTTGGCGGCCCAGTGCACGTGCTGGGCCTTCGAGCCCATCTCCTGCCCGGCGACCACCTTCATGTACTTCGCGAGGTCGTGCTCGTGCCACTCACGCTCGAGTGCCTCCATCGGGGTGGCCGACACCGTCATGCAGTCCACGTCGTCCTGCATCGCCTCGATGGCCTCCCGCACGCCCGGGAAGGGGGCGCAGCCGTGCACCATCCAGGCGATCAGCTCGTTGACGCCCTTGCCCCACGCGATGCACTGGGCGATCTCGGCCGACGGGTGGGCCTCGGCGAACTCCGCGATCCCGCGGTCCGAGCGGGGGTAGCCCGAATCGAGGAACCTCTGCAGCTCGACGCCCTCGGGCACCTTCACGCCGCGCTCCAGCACCTCGGGCCGTTGCCTGAGCAGCTCGAACAGCCTGGCCAGCGCCACCCAGCGGTTCTGGCCGCGGGTGGTGGAGTGCAGGTTGACGAACAGGGCGGTCTCGCGCACCAGGGTGGACGCGGCCTGCAGGTCGAAGTACTTGATGTAGGAGGGCGTGAAGCACTCCTGGTGCTTGATGTCCATGGCGTCCATGGCGCAGCCGTCGGAGTCGATCCCGACGAAGAAACCCTTGGTGGGCTGGAAGTCGAGCAGGACCTGGGCCCGCTCCGGCATCTTCTCTGTCATGTGGGGGTCCTCAGATCCGGGAGTCGGGGAAGGGGAACATCTCGGTGGCGGAGGTGCCCTTGAACTCGCTCTTGCCCTCCATCTTGTCCAGCAGGACGTCGAGGTTGAAGTCGTGGTCGTCGAAGGCGTTGATGAACGTCTTGACCTGCGGCATGTCGGCCAGGAGGTTGGGCGACGCCGTCGACACCAGGATGGTGGGCAGCTCGTGGACGTACCACGGCATGTCGAGGGTGCCCTTGGTGCCGGGCCAGTAGGGGCGCTCGACGGCCTGGCCGAGGCCGTTGACGTTGGCCACGGAGAGCACGAGGTCGTAGTTGTCGGTGAGGTCCGAGATCGGCGACTTGCCCGCGTAGGCGTTCTGCAGGATCGCCCTGGTCTCGTCGGGGGACTTGCCCTTCACCTTGTCCAGCTGGGACTCGTAGCGGTCCGCGTCGTAGCCGCGCTCGCGCAGCTTGGCGACGATCTTGTCCGCCGGGTGCTCGCCGGCGCCGCCGGCCATCATCGCGAAGGGGCTGGGCGCGGCGCCGATCGGCACCACGAGGATCCGCTTGAACTTCTCCGTGGAGATGGGGAGGTTCTCGGGCTGCTTGTGCTTGACCAGCGTGATGGCGCGGTCGGCGACCTCCTTGGCCATCTCCTTGCTCTCCGGCAGGCCGATGCGGGCCATGGCCACCTCCTTCGGCGGGAGGAGCTCCTCGCGCTTGCGGGCGTGCAGGCCCAGCATCGCCTTGAGGCCGAGGATGCGGGTCAGGGCCTCGTGGAGGCGCTCGTCGGAGAGCTTGCCGGACTTCCAGCCCTCCATCATCCAGCCGAAGTCCTCGTCGGGATCGTTGAAGAACAGGAACAGGTCGCAGCCGGCCTCGATGGCGGTGGGGAGGATGTCGGAGCGCTTCATGGCGCCGGTGAGGCCCACCATGTGGCTCGCGTCGGTGACGACGACGCCGTTGAAGCCCAGCTTCTCGCGCAGGAGCTTGGTGTTGATCTCCTTCGACAGGGTGGCCGGCAGGATGTCCTCGTCGGTCATGTCGGGGTTGAAGTGCTTCTGGTAGGCGGGCAGCGCGATGTGGCCGGTCATCAGCGACGGGAGGCCGGCGTCGATGAGGCCCTTGTAGAGCTTGCCGAACGTGGCGTCCCACTCGTCGGTGGACAGGTAGTTGGGGGCGTGCGAGAGGTGCTGGTCGCGCTCGTCGATGCCGTCGCCGGGCCAGTGCTTGGCGGCCGGGGCGATGCCGGACTCCTGGATGCCCTTCATGTAAGCGAGGCTCATCTCCAGGACCATGTCGACGTCGCCGCCGAAGGCCCGCCGCGACACGATGGGGTTGCGCCAGTTGCGGTAGATGTCGACGATGGGCGCGAACGACCAGTTGCAGCCGATGGCCGCGGCCTCGACGCCGGAGATGCGGCCCATCTCGTAGGCGTACTTCGCGTCGCCGGTGTTGCCGATCTTGGCCTCCCACCCAACGTACGTGCCGTCGGTGGCGGCGCCGTTGCCGCCGGCCTCGGTGTTGGCGGCGATGAGCATCGGGATCTTGGACTTGGTCTGCAGGATGTGGTTCTGCTCCCACACCTCGGCGGCGGGGGCGGGGACGTAGCGGACGGCCCCGATGTGGTAGGTGTCGAGCACCCCGGTGAGGTACTCCTCGGTCCGCTGGGCTCCCATGTTGACGAAGAGCTGACCGATCTTCTCCTCGTCGGTCATCTCCTCAATGGTGCTGCGCACCCACTCGATTGCCTCGTCGTCGAGGTTGAAGGGCGTGGCCTTGAGGTCCACCATGATGATTGCTCCTTGCTACGTTGCTGGTGTCTTCACGCTACGTCCGGACCACCCCCGGGACCTCGTGGTTGCCGTTTGTTGCCACGCTCAGCCGAGCGTGCGGCCGCCTCCCGAGTTGCCACGCGGGCGCCCCCAGCCATGCAACAACTGGCAACACTTGTCGCGCGGCCCGCCCCGCGGGTCATCCTGAGGGGGCACACGACCCAAAGGAGCATCGATGGCACTCGCCACCCCGACCCCGTCCACCGCAGACATCGGCGTCACAGGAATGGGGGTCATGGGCTCGAACCTGGCCCGGAACCTCGCCCGCAACGGCCACAAGGTGGCCATCCACAACCGCAGCGCCGCCAAGACCGAGGCAGTCATGGACGCCCACGGCACCGAGGGCACCTTCATCCCCGCCGAGACCATGGACGACTTCGTGGCCTCCCTGAGCAGCCCCCGCGTCGCCATCATCATGGTGGCCGCCGGCCCCGCCACCGACGCCGTCATCGAGGAGCTCGCCTCCCGCATGGACAAGGGCGACATCATCGTCGACTGCGGCAACTCCCTGTTCTCCGACACCCGCCGCCGCGAGGCCGCCCTGCGCGAGCGCGGCCTGCACTTCGTCGGCGCCGGCGTCTCCGGCGGCGAGGAGGGCGCCCTGTGGGGCCCGTCGATCATGCCCGGCGGCTCCGTGGAGTCCTACACCCGCCTCGGCCCCATGTTCGAGTCGATCGCCGCCCAGGTGGACGGCCAGCCCTGCTGCGTCCACGTCGGCTCCGACGGCGCCGGACACTTCGTCAAGATGGTGCACAACGGCATCGAGTACGCCGACATGCAGGTGATCGGCGAGGCCTACGACCTGCTGCGCCGCGCGCTGGACCTCAGCCCCGCCGAGATCGCCGACATCTTCGCCGAGTGGAACACCGGCGACCTCGACTCCTACCTCATGGAGGTCAGCGTCGAGGTGCTCCGCCACAAGGACGCCACCACCGGCCAGGCGCTCGTCGACGTCATCGTCGACCGAGCCGGCCAGAAGGGCACCGGCTCCTGGACCGTCCAGACCGCCCTGGACCTGGGCGTCCCCGTGACCGGCATCGGCGAGGCCACCTTCGCGCGCGGCCTCTCGTCGTCGGTCGAGCAGCGGCTCGCCGCCCGCAACTTCGACGGCGGCGCCTCCGCCTGGGACGTGGCCGACCGCGACGCCTTCATCGAGGACGTCCGCCAGGCGCTGTACGCGTCGAAGCTGGTGGCCTACTCGCAGGGCTTCAACATGATCCAGGCCGCGGCGGCCACCTACGGCTGGGAGATCAACCTGGGCGAGCTGGCCCGCATCTGGCGCGGCGGCTGCATCATCCGCGCCCAGTTCCTGGGCGAGATCACCCGCGCCTACACCGCCAGCCCCGAGCTGCCCCTGCTGATCGGCGACGGCTACTTCTACGGCAAGATCGTGGCCACCCTCCCGGCCTGGCGCCGGGTGGTCAGCCAGTCCGCGCTGCACGGCGTGCCGGTGCCGGTGTTCTCGTCCTCGCTGTCCTACTACGACGGCGTCCGCGCGGACCGGCTCCCCGCCGCCCTCATCCAGGGCCAGCGCGACTTCTTCGGCGCGCACACCTACCGCCGGATCGACCTCGAGGGCACCTTCCACACCCTCTGGGCCACCGAGGGGCGCCCCGAGGTCGAGGCCTGAGCCTCACCTGCTCCACTCCCCCGGGTCCGGTTCTCCGGACCCGGGGGTTCGCACATCCACGAGAGTTAGGCTGAGCCATGACCAAGCTGTACCCGGGCGTCGCCCCGGCCGCCACCGTCGGCGGCGCGCAGAGCACCCTGACCGACGATGAGATCCGGCGCTTCGTCGCCGACGCCATCGGCGCCTACGACTTCGACGGCAAACGCGTCACGCTGGTGGTGCCGGACGGCACCCGCCACGCGCCCATCGCGATGCTGTCCCATCTCATCCGCGACGCGCTGGGGTCGCGGCCGAAGGACGTCCGGGTGGTGATCGCGCTCGGCACCCACGACTACATGTCGGAGACCGCCATCGCGGCCCTCATGGGCTACGAGCCCGGCCACTTCGCCGACGAGTTCCCCGGGTGGGAGATCTTCAACCACGACTGGCGCAACGACGACAGCTTCGCCGACCTCGGCACCATCGAGGCCTCCCGCATCGGCGAGCTCACAGACGGCCGGCTCACCGACCGCGCGATGACCGTGCTGGTCAACAGAATGGTGGTCGACACCGACATCTCTCTGGTGCTCGGGCCGGTCCTCCCGCACGAGGTGGTGGGCATCTCGGGCGGCAACAAGTACTTCTTCCCGGGGCTCTCCGGCCACGACGTCATCGACATGTCCCACTGGGTGGGCGCGCTGATCACCAGCTACGAGATGATCGGCAGCGTCGGGATCACCCCGGTGCGGCAGATGATCGACGCGGCGGCCGAGCTCATCCCGTCGACGAAGCTGCTGCTCGGCATGATCGTCAAGCCCGGCTCCGACGACCTCCAGTTCCTGGCGTTCGGCGACACCCGCTCCTCGTGGGAGGCGTGCGCGGAGGTATCGGCCCAGGTGCACGTCAAGTACGTGCCGAAGGCGTACAAGCGGGTGGTCTCGATCATCCCGACGATGTACGAGGACATGTGGACCGGCGCGAAGGGCTTCTACAAGATGGAGCCGGTGGTCGCCGACGGCGGGGAGCTGATCATCTACGCCCCCCACATCACGCAGGTCTCCGTCATGCATCCCGGGATCGAGGAGATCGGGTACCACAACCGGCAGTACTTCGTCGGCCAGTGGGACCGGTTCAAGGGCCACCCCTGGGGCGAGCTGGCCCACTCGACGCACCTCCGGGGGCTGGGCGACTACGACCCGGCCACCGGAGTCGAGACCAACCGGGTGACTGTCACTCTCGCCACGGGGATCCCGCGGGAGGTGGTCGAGGGGATCAACCTGAACTACCTCGACCCGGCGGATGTGGACCTCGACGCATTCGAGGCGGACCCGGACACGCTCGTCGTCCCGAAGGCCGGCGAGCTGCTCCACCGCACCGAGGCGCAGCGCAACCGCCTGCCCGCCTGACCTCACCGTCGTGGCGGCTCACGGGCGGAGGGTGAGCGCCTCGGCGGAGCGCCGGCGCGCCGCGCCGGCCCCGCGGAGTGCGCTCTGTCGGTCAGCCCTTGCGACGCCCTCCCCGTCGGCTCGGCGCCTCGCCGCCGGGCTCGCCGCCCGGTGCCGGTGCCTGCGGAGGGGTCGCGGGGACGTTGGGCAGCGCCCAGGTGGCGGCCAGACCGAGACCGATGATGGCCGCCGCCACCCCCGTGGTGATCCTGCTCGCCGTGATCATGGCCGCGGAGGCCGCGTCGCCGGCGGCGGCGGTGGCCGGATCGGCCTTGAGCGACGGGATGACGGCACCGGCGGAGTTGGTGACCACCTCGACGATCGGCGTCGAGGCCGCATCCGGCAGGCCGGCCTCCTCCAGGTTGTTGGCCGTCGACGTGCCCAGAGAAGCCAGCAGAAGGCTGCCGAGCAGCGCCACGCCGAGAGCCGAGCCCAGCTGGCGGAACGTGCTCTGCAGGCCGGAGGCCTGACCCGATTCCGCGACGGGGATCTCGGCCAGGATGACGCTGGTCAACTGGGCCGTGGCCATGCCCACGCCCATGCCGTAGAGGAACAGCCACGTGGCGATCAGCCAGCCGCTGATGTCGGCCGACAGCGTGAGCGCCAGCCCTGCCACCGCGAACGCCTCGACCCCCAAGCCGATCCGCACGACGGCACGGCCTCCGAGGCGCGCGGTCAGCTGCGGTGTGGCGCCGGAGATGAGGAAGGTGCCCACCGCGAGCGCCATGATCAGCCACCCGGTCCCCAGCGCGGTGTAGCCGAGCGAGTTCTGCAGCAGAAGGGGCAACGTGAAGAGCAGCCCGAACTCGCCGAGCGCCACCACGAGGGCGGCGATCGACCCGTACCGGAACGACCGCACGCTGAGCAGGCGGAGGTCCACCAGGACCACCTTGCCGCTGCGCGCCCGCGCCTGCTGAAGCAGCACGAAGACCACCATGAGGGCCAGCCCGAGGGCCATCACGATCGGCACCGGAGAGATCTGGCCAGAGTCCTGGCGCCACCAGCCGTAGGTCTGCCCCTCGATGAGGGCGAACACGATGCCGCCCATGCCCAGGGCCGACAGCACGGCCCCGCCCACGTCGAGTCCGCGGGGGCCCGAGGTGTCACGGGACTCGGGCACCCACAGGATGATCGCCAGCAGGACCACCAGGCCGACGGGCAGGTTGAGCCAGAAGGCCCACCGCCACGTCCAGTTCGTGGCGAGCCACCCCCCGAGCAGCGGGCCGACGGCGGCCATGCCACCGATCGTCGAGCCCCAGACCGCGAAGGCGATCGCACGCGCGCGCCCACGGAACATCGCGTTGAGGGTCGAGAGCGTCGCGGGCAGGATGGCCGCCGCGCCGATCCCCTGGAGGACGCGGGCCGCGATGAGGACGTTGCCGTCGCTCGCGAAGCCGGCGCCGAGGCTGCCCAGCATGAAGATCACCATGCCGATCCCGAAGAGCTTGCGCCGGCCGTAGAGGTCGCCCACCCGCCCGACCGTCAACAGGAGCGCGGCCAGCATCAAGGAGTAGACGGCGTTCATCCACTCCGCCTGGGTTGAGGTCAGCTGGAGGTCCTCGATCACCACGGGAAGCGCGACGTTGACCACCGTCGCGTCCATGATGATCACGGAGACGCCCAGCGCCACTGCGGCCAGCGCCAGCCACCGATGCGGATGAGGGTGCGGCTCCGCCGACGGGTCCGTGTCCTCTGAGGTAAACTTACCGACAGTCATGTCGGCATCATACCGACACCATCGTCGAGAACAAACCCCCGTCCCGACGGGCACGAAGGAAGGTTGAGATGCCCAGGATCGACGCTCCCACCGTCGCCGAACACCACAGCCGCAAACGCGCCACGCTCCTGGCCGCCGGCGCTGAGCTCCTCGCCGAGCAGGGCGTCGACGGCGTGACCCTGGGCGCGGTGGGAGCCGCGGCCGGCCTTGCGCGCTCCAGCGTGTACCAGTACTTCGACTCGGCCCCGGCGCTCCTGGCCGCCGTGGTCAACGACCTCGCGGCTTCTGCCGCCGAACATCTCGCGCGGACCCGCGACGCGGCGCCCACGCCGACGGCACGGATCGAGGAGTTCGTCCGCTCGGCGCTCGACACCTCCATGGAGGCCACGCACCGGTCGCTCGCGGCGCTCGACCCCGCATCGCTGCCGGCCGAGTGCCGGGCGCACGTCGCGGCGCTGCACCAGCGGCAGTTCGAACCGCTGCGGCAGGACCTCGCCGAACTCGGAGACGAGCGTCCCGAACTCACCGCGCAACTGATCGGTGGCGTGCTCAGCGCCGCCTACCGGGCGCTGGCGGACGGCGCGCCCAAGGACACCGTCGTGGCGCACACCCTCGCGTTCATCGGCCATGGCGTCGGGACTGCCGCCCCAGACTGACGGATGGGTGGGTGCACGACACGCCGTCGGGATCGGTGTTCGGGTACACATAGAGCACCGAGGGCCGATTCACACGGCGTGTCGTGCCACGGGCTCCGGGCCGACGACGGCGGGGACGCCTGCCCCGGGGCGGGAGTCCGGCGGGTGGGGTGTGCACGACACGCCGTCGGGATCGGTGGTCGGGTGCGTATAGGGCACCGAGGTGCGATTCGCGCGGCGTGTCGTGCCACCGGTAGGGGGCCACGGTGTCGACGGCGGGACGTGAGGTGTCAGCGAGGGCGGGGGACGGCAGGGCGGCTGGGCGCAGGGATGCCCAGCCCGAGGGGCACCCAGAAGAACCCGCCTGAAGCAGGCTCGAGCCCGGGCCGCCCTGCCGGCACCCGCCCGGACCCGACCACGCCACAGGCACACCAGTGACGGGAGACGTGGGACGAGGCCCGGGCGGCCTCAACTACCCGACCCGCGACCAACACGCGGCCAACAAGCAGACGGCGGACAAGGGCCGCACGGGCCTCGTGTCAGGGCTCCCGGCACCGACGGCGTGACCCGGACCCAGCGGGGTCGACGAGCGAACCGGCAACCCTTGAGGTCGCAGCAGTCCCAGCACCGTGCGCGAGATGGTTTCGACACGCGCTGAGCCGCAGGCGGCTCGGCGCGGCTCAACCAGCGGAAGGGGCGGCTCGGCGCGGCTCAACCTGCGTCGGAAGGGGCAGGCCTGCCGGAGCCTGACAGCGAGGGTGGGGGACGGCAGGGCGGCTGGGCGCAGGGATGCCCAGCCCGAGGGACACCCAGAAGAACCCGCCTGAAGCAGACCCGAGCCAGGGCCGCCCTGACGGCACCCGCACGGAATGGACCACGCCACAGGCAGACCAGTGCAGGGAGACGTGAGACGAGGCCCGGGCGGCCTCAACTACCCGACCAAAGCCAAGCACACGGCCGACAAGCAGACGGCGAACAAGGGCCGCACGGGCCTCGTGTCAGGGCTCCCGGCACCTGGCGGCGTGACGCAGTGTCGTTGTCCATAGTGAGCCAACGGGGGTTTCGACACGCGCTGAGCCGCAGGCGGCTCGGCGCGGCTCAACCAGCGGAGAAAAGGCCCGGCTCAACCCAAGTCGACACGCGCGGAGCCGCAGGCGGCTCGGCGCGGCTCAACCAGCTCGGGAAAGGGTACGGCCCAACCAGCGTCGGAGAGGGTCAGCCGAGCACGAAACGCCGCGCGAATCGCACCTCGGTGCTCTATACGTACGCGACCCCCGATCGCGACGGCGTGTCGTGCACGCGCCTCATCGTCGAGCAGGGCGAGGGGTGGGGCCGGGCCGGGCGGTGGGAACAGACGAACGGCCCCCGCCTGAGCGGGGGCCGTTCGTGAGTGGGACGTCGGTCCCGGTTCGTCGTCGAGGATCAGACGGTGGCGGCAGCCTCCGCCTCGGCGCGGCGACGCTTGAGCTCGGCGATGTTGGACTCCACTGCCTTCTTGCCCAGCGGGTAGACCAGCCAGAGCGCCAGGGCGCAGGCCAGGTACATGAAGCCCGGCAGCAGGGTGGACAGCATCCAGATGCCCTGGATGGTCTCCTCGCTCTGGGTGACCGACTCGCCGGCGGTGGCCGTCTGGTAGCCGATCCAGCCGAGGGCCATGGAGCCGAGGCCGCCGGCCAGCGCCTGGCCGAACTTGCGGGACCAGGAGTACACGGCGTAGACGACGCCGTCGTTGCGGGCACCGGTCTTGACTTCCTGCTGGTCGATCACGTCGGTGATGAAGGCCCACACGAGGACGTTGAAGAGGCCGAGGCCGATGACCGCGAAGCCGAAGACCACGAGGAAGGCGAACGGCGAGTTGCGGAGGTCCACGAAGTAGAGCGCGATGTGGAGGAGGCCACAGAGCAGGACGCCGATGACGCCGATCTCCTTCTTGCCGAAGCGGCGGGCCAGCGCCGGGGCGAAGGCGGCGAGGGCGAGGGCGGGAAGGAAGGACAGGATCTGGCCGATGGAGGCGAGCTCGCCGCGCTCGAAGTACTCGAGCCACAGGAAGGAGCTGACGGAGCCGGCGAACAGGGAGGCGAACAGCAGCATGATGGCCGCGAGGATGAGGCCGCCGAGGGCGCGGTTGGTGAACAGGCCCTTGACGAGTGCGCCGGCGCCGCCACCCTCACCCTTGGCCTTGGTCTCGACGACGACGCGCTCCTGCACGTTGACGTAGCAGAGCAGGTAGCAGACCACGGCGAGGATGCCGAACACGACGGCGATGATCGGGAAGCGGCCGGTGAGGATGTCCTTGCCCTGGAAGGCGATGAGCGGGACGGTCAGCGAGATGACGATGCCGGCCAGCGATGCGCCCATCGAGCGGAACACCGACAGCTGCGAGCGGTCGTCGGCCTCGGGCGAGATGGCCGATGCCATCGAGCCGTAGGGGATGTTGATCATGGTGTAGAAGACAGATCCCCAGAGGAAGTAGGTGACCCACATCCAGGCGATCTTGGCGCCCATCTGCGCCTCGCCGACCGGCAGGAACCAGTACATGGCGAAGATGGCCACCATGGCCAGCGCCACAGGGATGGCGCCGCGGAGGATCCAGGGGCGGAACCGGCCGGCGGCGGTGGGCTTCGAGCGGTCGACGATGACGCCCATGCCGACGTCGGTGAAGGCGTCTACGAAGCGGGCCACGAGGAACACCAGGCCGACGGCGACCGGGTCGATGCCCATGCCCTTGATGTAGAAGGCGCCGAGGAAGAAGGCGGACATCATGAAGGTGAAGTCGTTGCCGAAGTCACCGAACATGTAGCCGACCTTGTCGCGCCAGCCGAACGGGCGGACGTCTGTTGCCTTCCTGCTGGAGGGTGCGGCGATGGTTGACATGTAAGTCTCCTTTGACTAGCGGCTTCGACGCCGCCTTGCGGGGTGTGAGGTCAGGTCCCTCGGTGGTGTCGATCCGCCTGGGCTGTGACTCAACTGTCGCACCGGCCGATCCGGGTGGCCATAAGTTGCCATCTCTTGCCACCACGTCCACCCCGGGATGGTGCTGCCGCGCAACAGCGCCCGATCCCACGGCAACTTGTGGCAACCCAGGATCTGGCCAGTCGGCAACATGGTGCAATGAATCCCACAGCCCGCCCGTACGCACCGCCTCGCAAAGGAGCAAGACATGCTGGGAGCACGCCCCTCCGTCAGCCGATCCATCACGACCCTCGACGGCGTGTGGGACTTCCGTGCCGACACCGAGCACGAGGGCCGCGACGACCGCTGGTACGCCCGCCGACTGACGGACTCCCGCCCCATGCCGGTGCCGGCCTCCTTCAACGACATCACCACGGACACCGCCCTCCACGACCACGTGGGCGTCGTCTGGTACCAGCGCTCCGTCACCGTGCCGCGCGTCGTCGACGGCGAGCGCCTGTTCGTGCGCTTCGGCGCCGCCACGCACCAGGCAACCGTCTGGGTGGACGACACCGAGGTGGTCAGCCACGTGGGCGGCTACCTGCCCTTCGAGGCGGACATCACCGACCTCGTCGAGGGCTCCTTCCGCCTCACCGTCGCCGTCGACAACCGCCTGTCGTGGCAGTCCATCCCGCCGGGCTTCGTGAAGACCGACGAGCTGGGCCGCGAGAAGCAGTACTACTTCCACGACTTCTACAACTACGCGGGCCTGCACCGCTCCGTGATCCTCTACACCCGCCCGGCGGTCGCGGTCACCGACGTGACCATCGTCACCGACATCGCGGGCACCGACGGCGTGGTGGCCTACGACGTGGTGGCCGACGGCGCGAGCAGCGTCCGGGTCCGCGTCCTCGACGCGACCGGCGCCGAGGTGGCCTCCGCCGACGGCGCCAGCGGCGAGATCACCGTCGCCGACGCGGAGCTGTGGGCGCCCGGGCGCGGCTACCTCTACACGTTGGAGGTCCACGCCGACGACGACGTCTACCCCCAGCCGTTCGGCATCCGCACCGTCGAGGTCAGGGACTCCCAGTTCCTCATCAACGGCGAGCCGTTCTACTTCCGCGGCTATGGCCGCCACGAGGACAACCTGGCCCGCGGGAAGGGCCACGACAACGCGCTCATGGTCCACGACTTCGAGCTGATGACCTGGCAGGGCGCCAACTCGTTCCGCACCTCCCACTACCCGTACGCGGAGGAGGTCATGGACTACGCGGACCGCCAGGGCTTCGTCGTGATCGACGAGACCGCGGCCGTCGGCCTCAACGCGGGCATCACCGGCGGCATCTTCGGCGACGACAACCCGCGATCCACCTTCAGCCCCGACACGGTCAACGACGAGACCCAGCGCGTGCACGCCGCCCACATCCGCGAGCTGATCGCCCGCGACAGGAACCACCCGAGCGTGGTGCTGTGGTCCATCGCCAACGAGCCCGAGACCTTCACCGACGCCGGCCGCGCCTACTTCGAGCCCCTGGTCAAGACGGCCCGCGAGGCCGACCCCACCCGCCCCGTCGGCTACGTCAACGTGCAGCTGTCCACCCCCGACAAGGAGAAGGTGGCCGACCTCTACGACGTGGTCATGCTCAACCGCTACTACGGCTGGTACTGGGACAACGGCGACGTGGAGCTGGCCGAGGCCCACCTGCGCAGGGAGATCGACGCCTGGATCCAGCTGGCGCCCGGCAAGCCCATCATCTTCACCGAGTACGGCCCCGACACGCTCAACGGCCTCCGCGACTTCCACTCCCGCCCCTGGTCGGAGGAGTTCCAGGCGCAGCTGCTCGGCATGTACCACCGCGTCTTCGACGACTACGCGGAGGTGGCCGGCGAGCAGATGTGGAACTTCGCCGACTTCCAGACCACCCCGGGCATCATGCGCGTGGGCGGCAACAAGAAGGGCATGTTCACCCGCGACCGGCTACCCAAGGCCGCGGCCTACGGCGTCCGCGACCGCTGGCTGCGCCTGCGCGACGAGCAGGGTCGCTGACGGACATGACCTCCCATCGCGCAGCGCGGCCGACGGAAGCGAGGGCCGATCTCCACACCGCCCTCCCCTCGGCACTCGAGAGGGTCGCGGCCCTGGTGGCCGCCGACCTCGCACCTGACGGCGCCACCCCCCGCGTCGGCGTCGCCTACTCCGGCGGGGTGGACTCGGCCGTCCTCGGGGCGCTCACCGCCCGCGCCGTCGGCGTGGACAACACCGTGCTCCTCCTCGGCGTCTCCCCGTCGCTGGCCCGGCGCGAGCGCCGCCTCGCCCACCGCCAGGCCGAACAGCTCGGCCTCCGCGTGGTGGAGGTGGCCACCCACGAGCTCGAGAACCCGCACTACAGCGCCAACCCCGTGGACCGCTGCTACTTCTGCAAGGACGAGCTGTTCACCCGCCTCGACTCGCGTGTCGCGGCCGAGCTGGGCCTCGACGTCGTCGCCTACGGCGAGAACGCCGACGACGCGGTCCGCCCCGACCGCCCGGGCAGCAGGGCGGCGCGCGAGCACCACGTCCGCCACCCCCTCTCCACCGCGGGGGCCACCAAGGCCGACGTCCGTCGGATCGCGGCCCATCTGGGCCTGCAGGTCGCGGCCAAGCCCGCGTCCCCGTGCCTGGCCAGCCGCATCCCGCACGGCCAGGAGGTCACCGCGGAGAAGCTGGCGGCCATCGACGCCGCCGAGGACGCCGTGCTCGGCGCGGGGTTCAGCGACTGCCGGGTGCGCCACCACGGCGACTCCGCGCGCATCGAGGTGCCCGTCGACGAGTTCGGCCTCCTGGCCGACCGGGCCCGCAGCGCCCGCCTCCTCGCCGAGGTCCGCGCGGCCGGCTTCCGCACCGTCACCCTGGACCTCGCCGGCATCCAGTCCGGCGCCTTCACCCTGCAGATCCTCACCGCCCGTCCGGAGGCGCTATGACCGACGTGGCCCACCTCGACTTCGACCGCTTCAAGCGCCGCGGCTACGCGGAGGCCGTGTTCTGCCTCGGCAAGACGGCCGGGCAGTGCCGCGAGATCGCCCGGATGTGGCGCGAGCGCGCAGCCGCCGACACGGAAGCCCTGGGCACCGTGCTGTTCACCCGCGCCACCGCCGAGCAGGCCGAGGCCATCCTGGCCGAGCTCCCCCACGCCTCGTACGACCCGACGGCCTCGCTGCTCGCCTGGCCCGCCGAGCCGCCGGCACCCACCGGCGGCCGCGTCGTCGTGGTCTGCGCGGGCACCTCGGACCTCCCCGTCGCCCGCGAGGCGGCCCTGACGGCCCGCTACCTCGGCCGCGACACCGTCGAGATCGTGGACGTCGGCGTCGCCGGGCTCCACCGCATCCTGGGCCGGCTCGACAACCTGCGCGAGGCCGACGTCATCGTCCTGGCCGCGGGCATGGATGCCGCGCTGGTGCCCGTGGTGGCGGGGCTGGTGTCCTGCCCCGTCGTCGCGGTGCCCACCTCGGTGGGCTACGGCGCCACGTTCGACGGCGTGGGCGCGCTCCTGGCGATGCTCAACTCGTGCGCGCCCGGCGTTGGCGTGGTCAACATCGACAACGGGTACGGCGCGGGCCACCTGGCCGCGCAGATAGCGGCCCCCAGGGAGGCCCGCCATGCATGACATCGTCACCGGCGGCGGCCACCACACCCATCACCACGCGCACCCGCGCCTCACCACCGCCGACGGCCAGGTGGTGGACGCCGGAACCCGCATCGAGCCCGGCCGCATCCGCCAGGACGTCCTCGCCCCCACCACCCTGTGGATCGACGCGACGCAAGGCGCCTCGGGCGACATGCTCCTGGCCGCCCTCATCGACGCCGGCGCCGACGCCGGGTCCGTGGCCGCCGTCCTCGACCTGATCGCCCCCGGCGCCCTGCACCTGCGCTCGCGCCGCGTGGAGCGCGGGCCGTTCTCCGCCCTCAAGATCGACGTCATCGCCGACGAGGTGGACCCGCCTGCCCGCCACCTGAGCGACATCGAGGCCATGCTCGACGTACCCGGCATGCCCGCCGCGACCCTCCGGCTCGCCACCGCCGCCTTCCGCGCCCTCGCCAGGGCCGAGGCGGCCGCCCACGGCACCACCCCCGAGGACGTCCACTTCCACGAGGTGGGCGCCCTGGATTCCATCGGCGACATCGTCGGCGTCTGCGAGGCGGCCCGCACCCTGGGCGTCCAGCGCGCCGTCAGCTCCGTGGTGGCGGTCGGGGCGGGCACCGTCCCCACCCAGCACGGGCTGCTCACCGTCCCGCCGCCCGCCGTCATGGAGCTGTCCCGCGGCTGGCAGGTGGAGGCAGGGGGCCCGGCAGACGTCGGCGAGCTCTGCACCCCCACCGGCATGACGCTGATCCGCGCCCTGTGCGAGGCCGTGGGCCCGCTGCCCCGCATGTCGGTGCACCGCACCGGCACCGGCGCAGGCAGCCGGGTCCGCGCCGACCGTCCCGGCGTGCTCCGGGCCGTGATCGGCGCCACCGCCGCCCAGCAGCACGCCTCGGGCCGCTCCCCTGGCCAGGACCGCACCCCTGAGGAGGTCTGCGAGGTCAGCGCCAACATCGACGACCTCGACCCCCGCGTCTGGCCCGCGGTGATCGACCGCCTCCTGGACGCCGGCTCCGTCGACGCGTGGCTCACCCCCATCACGATGAAGCGCGGCCGCCCCGCCCACACCGTCTCCGCGCTGGTCCCGCAGGCCGCCGTCGACGACGTGGTGGACGCCCTCATCACCCACACCTCAACCATCGGCGTGCGGATCTCGCCGCCGTGGCGCCGCCGGGTGCTGCGCCGCACGTGGCGGCCGGTGGAGGTGGACGGCATCGAGGTGCGGATCAAGGTCTCCGGTGACGGCCCAGGCTCGGCCATCCACCAGGCCACCGCTGAGTTCCGCGACATCGAGGAGCTGGCCACCACCCTCGGCTGCGCGCAGCGCGTGGCGCTCACCCGGGCGCAGGGCGCCGCCTGGCGTGCCGGGCTCTACCCGGGCGCCCCCTGGCCCGACGGCGAGGAGGACGGCGATGAGTGACGAGTCCACCCCCAAGCGCCGCAAGCGCGTCACCATCTACGACGTGGCGCGGGAGGCGGGCGTCGCGGCGTCGACGGTGTCACGCGCCTTCGCCCGGCCCGGCCGCGTCAACGCAGAGACCGGCCAGCGCATCCACGAGGCCGCCCTCAGGCTCGGCTACCGCGTCGACCCGATCGCCCGCTCCTCGGAGAGCAGCCCGGGCACGAAGCTGCTCGCCTTCGTGGTGGCGGACGTGACCAACCCCGTCTACGCCCACATCATGAAGGGCTTCCAGAAGGAGGCGGCCGAGCACGGCCACACCGTCCTGCTCATCGACTCCCAGGAGGACGGCCAGACCGAGAACCAGCTCATCCACAGCGTCCTCCACCTGGTCGACGGGGTGGCGCTCACGTCGTCGAGGCTGAGCGACTCCGCGATCGCCCAGATCGTCAAGGTCACCCCCGTGGTGGCGGTCAACCGCGCCATCGCCGGCCTGCCCTCGATCATCCCCGACACGGCCCGCGGCCTGCGCCGCGCCGTCGAGCACCTGGCCACCCTCGGGCACCGCCGGATCACATACCTGTCGGGGCCGGCCGCCTCGTGGGCCGACGGCGCCCGCTGGCGCGCGGTCTCCGAGGCCTGCCAGGAGCTGAGCCTGCACCTGAGGCGCATCGGCCCCAACGCGCCGTCAATCCACGGCGGCTTCGCCGCGGCCCGCGAGTGGCAGGAGCACCCCACCACCGGGGTGATCGCCTACAACGACATCATGGCCATCGGCTTCATGAAGCAGGTCCAAGGGGCCGGCTACAAGGTGCCCGACGACGTGTCCGTGATCGGCGTGGACAACTCCATCTCGTCGGTGCTCACCACGCCGACGCTCACCACCGTCTCCCCCGCCACCAGCCTGATCGGCGCGCGCGCCGCGAAGGCGCTCATCACGCAACTGCGGCACCGCGGCGCCCCCAGCGCCGAGACCATCGTCACCCCGATGGAGTTGCTGGTGCGCGAGAGCGTGGCACCCCCTCCACTCCACGACCCCAAGCCCACATCACCTCACACGGAAGTCAGGTAAGACCCCCATGTCACCCGCAGCCCTCTCCCCGCACCCGGACCGCCTCCTCCCGGCAGATCCGGGGGTCCGCGACATCGCCCGCGAGCTCTACGCGCACGTCGCGGAGCTGCCCATCGTCTCCCCCCACGGCCACGTCCCCGCGGAATGGCTGGCGGACGACGAGCCGTTCAGCGACCCCACGACACTGCTCCTCACCCCTGACCACTACACCAACCGCATGCTGCACAGCGCGGCCGGTGTGGACCTGGCGGACCTCGGCGTCCCCGTCGGCACCGCGCTGACCGGGGAGCAGTCCCGGGCCGGGTTCCGGCTCCTGTGCGAGAACTGGAAGGTGCTGCGCGGCACCCCGGTGCAGTTCTGGTTCGAGTCCGAGTTCCACGACGTGTTCGGCGTCGACGTCCGGCCCTCGGCCGAGACCGCGGACCAGATCTACGACCAGATCGCCGACTGCCTGACCCGCGACGAGTTCCGCCCGAGGGCGCTTTACCACCGCTTCAACATCGAGGCGATGGCCACCACCGACGACCCCTGCTCGGACCTCTCCGCGCACGCCAAGCTGGCCGCCGATCCCACGTGGACCGGGCGCGTGGTGCCCACGTTCCGCCCCGACGCCTACCTCGAGTCCGCCCGCCCCGGCTGGCGCGAGCTCACCGAGAACCTGGCCCGCGTCACCGACGTCGACATCACCAGCTACGCCTCGCACGTCGAGGCCATGCGGGTGCGGCGGCTGTTCTTCAAGGAGCAGGGCGCCGTCTCAACCGACCACTCGCATGCCGACGCCGGCACCGAGCGCCTCACCGACACCCGCGCCGAGCACCTGTTCAAGGAGGCGCTGGCCGGCACGATCGCGGCGCCCGACGCCGACGCGCTGCGCCGTCACATGATCAACGACCAGGCCCGCCTCGCGTGCGACGACGGCCTCGTCATGACGCTGCACCCCGCAGTGCACCGCAACCACGACCCCGCCACCCAGGCCCGCTTCGGCGCCGACGTCGGTGGGGACGTGCCCTACGGCGTCGAGTTCACCCGGGCGCTGCAGCCGCTGCTGTCGGCCTACGGCAACGCCGAGGGCTTCCAGATCGTCGTGTTCACCATGGACGAGACCGCCTACTCCCGCGAGCTCGCCCCCCTGGCCGGCTGGTACCGCGGCATGTACGTGGGCGCGCCCTGGTGGTTCATCGACGAGGCGGACGCCATTATGCGCTACCGCCGCAGCGTCACCGGGTACGCCGGCTTCACCAAGACGTCCGGCTTCATCGACGACACCCGCGCGTTCTGCTCCATCCCCGCCCGCCACGACGTGGCCCGCCGCGTCGACTCCTCATTCCTGGCCTCCCTCGTCGCCGAGCACCGGCTCGCGATGGACGAGGCCGTCGAGACCGCCATCGATCTCGTCTCCACCCAGCCCAAGAAGGTGTTCAAGCTGTGACTCTCCCCACCCTGACCCGCGCGGCCTTCGGCCGCCCCGCCGCCCCCGTCCGCATGGTCCACCTGGGCCTCGGCAACTTCACCCGCGCCCACCAGGCCTGGTACACCGAGCACGCCTCCGACGCCGCCGAGTGGGGCATCGCGGCGTTCACGGGCCGCCGCCCCACGATGGCGGACCTCCTCACCCCGCAGGACGGCCTCTACACGCTCATCACCAAGGGCTCCCACGGCGACTCGTTCGAGGTGATCTCGTCGGTCTCGACGGTGCACCCCGCCTCCGACTTCGCGGCGCTCGTCGGATACTTCGCCTCGCCCGACCTCGCCGTCGTCACCTCGACGGTGACCGAGGCCGGCTACCACCGGACCCCCGACGGCCGGCTCGACCTGGCCGACGAGAGTGTCGCGGCAGACCTCGCCGTCCTGCGGGGGCTCGTCGAGGCCGGAGACCTCAGCCCCGAGGCCATCGGCGCGCTCACCGTCACCACCGTGCCGGCACGCATCCTGGCCGGCCTGCTCGCCCGCCGCACCGAGGACGCCGGGCCGCTGACCATCCTCCCGTGCGACAACATCCCGGACAACGGGTCGGCGTTCGCCGCCGTCGTCACGGACGCCGCGGCCGCCGTCGACCCCACGCTCGTGGAGTGGATGGAGGAGAACGTGGCCTGGGCCACCAGCATGGTGGACCGGATCACGCCCGCCACTACCCCCGAGGAGCTCGCGGCCGTCTCGGCCGCCCAGGGCTACACCGACGCCTCGCCTGTGCCCACCGAGCCGTTCAGCGAATGGGTGATCAGCGGGGAGTTCCCCGCCGGCCGGCCCGACTGGGAGTCCGCGGGCGCCCAGATCGTCGACGAGGTGGAGCCCTACGAGCAGCGCAAGCTGTGGATGCTCAACGGGTCGCACTCGCTGCTGGCCTACGCCGGCCCCATCCTGGGCGTCGAGACCGTGTCCGAGGCCATCGCCCACCCCACGCTGCGCGCCTGGGTGGAGCAGTGGTGGACCGAGGCCGGCGTCGGGCTCCAGGTGCCGTGGGAGGACTACGCCCGGGCCCTGCTCGAGCGCTACGAGAACCCCAACATCCGGCACCTCCTGGCGCAGATCGCCAGCGACGGCTCCCTCAAGCTGCCGGTGCGGATCATGCCGACGGTGAGCGCGTTCCGGGCCCGCGGCGAGATGCCCGCGGCGGCCGTGCGTGCGGTCGCGGCGTGGCTGCTGCACCTCCGCGGCCACGGCGCGCCGGTGCGCGACGCCGGCGGCGAGGGGTTGGCGGGGCTCGTCGGCGAGGACCTTCAGGCCGACGCGGCCCGCGTCGTCGCGTTCCTCGACCCGGCGCTGGCCTCCGACGTGGCGCTGACTGAAGCTGTCGCGGCGGCGGCCGAGGAGATCCTGGAACTCGAGGGCAACTCCACGCGGGGCTGACGACGTCGCGGGAGCCCGCGGCGGTAGGGTCTTGAGCCATGCGCAAGGTGACACCCGAGGAGTTGGCGGACCGGATCGTCGCGGGGTCGCGGGGGCACATCGCCCGCGCGATCACGCTGGTGGAGTCGTCGAAGCCGGAGCACCGGGAGATGGCGCATCAGCTGCTGAAGCTGATCGCGCCGCACACCGGTCACGCGTTCCGCGTCGGCATCTCGGGCGTCCCCGGTGCGGGGAAGTCCACCTTCGTCGACGCCATGGGCGTCAAGCTGATCGACGAGCGCCACCATCGCGTCGCGGTGCTGGCGGTGGACCCGTCGTCGTCGCGCACCGGCGGCTCCATCCTCGGCGACCGCACCCGCATGGCGGAGCTCGCCGCGCGGGAGAACGCGTTCATCAGGCCCTCGCCCTCGGGCGGCCACCTGGGCGGCGTGGCGAGGGCCACCCGCGAGTCCATGCTCGTCCTCGAGGCGGCCGGCTACAACGTGATCCTGGTAGAGACGGTGGGCGTGGGTCAGTCCGAGGTCGCTGTCGCGGGGATGGTGGACACGTTCCTCATGCTCCAGGTGGCGCGCACGGGTGACCAGCTGCAGGGCATCAAGCGCGGCATCCTCGAGCTGGCGGACGTGATCGCCATCACCAAGGCCGACGGCGACAACGAGCAGGCCGCGCGGGTCGCGGCGCGGGAGCTCAGCATCGCGATGAAGCTGATCACCAGCGACACCAAGAAGCGTCGCGCCCCTGTGCTGACATGCTCCTCGTACACGGGCGCGGGCCTGGACGAGCTGTGGAACACCGTCGAGAAGCATCGCGCCGAGCTCGAGGCGGAGGGGTCACTGGCGGCCAGGCGCCTGGACCAGCAGCGCGACTGGCTGTGGAACATGGTGCGCGACGAGCTGCTCGAGTCGCTGCGGACGTCGCCGTCGGTGCGTTCGGTGGCATCCGACGTCGAGGCGCAACTCGCGGAGGAGTCGCTGTCGGCGCTCGAGGGGTCACAGGTGATCCTTCGGGCCTTCGCCGACGCCCTGCCCACCTTCCCCTGGGCCCACCACCCCCACCCCGCCTGACCGCTCACCCGCCACCACCTTGCACACGATGCGGGGACCCTGGTTCGGGTGCCCCTTCCCGCTGGTTGAGCCGCGCCGAGCCGCCTGCGGCTCAGCGCGTGTCGAAACCAACTGGCGCCGGTCCATGGAGTGGGCCGAGGTTCTCGCGATTGGAGCTCACGCTGTCGGTGCCGGGAGCCCTGACACGAGGCCCGTGCGGCCCTTGTTCGCCGTCCCCTGGTCGGCCGCGTGCTTGCCTGTGGTCGAGTAGTTGAGGCCGCCCGGGCCTCGTCCCACGTCTCCCTGCACTGGTGTGCCTGTGGCGTGGTCGGCTTCGGGCGGGTGCCGGCAGGGCGGCCCTGGCTAGGGTCTGCTTCAGGCGGGTTCTTCGGGGTGCCCCTCGGGCTGGGCATCCCTGCGCCCAGCCGCCCTGCCGTCCCCCACCCTCGCGCACACCTCACGTCCCCGCCGTCGTCGGGCCGGAGCCCGTGGCACGAAACGCCGCGCGAATCGCACCTCGAGGCCCTAGTCGCACGCGACCACCGATCCCGACGGCGTGTCGTGCACACCCCACACCGCCGAGCAGGGCGGCGGGGACGGTTGGGGACGAGAGTCGCGACGGAGCAGCAGGGCGGGGGGTGGTGGGGGACGGGGCAGGCTGGGTGGGCGTTGATGACGGTACGCGCAGCGCGAAGCGCCGCCGACCGGCAACATGGGCGGCCCGGCCCCCACCACACCCCGCCCAACCCGACCACAGAACCCGACACCAAGAACATCCGGGCAGGCTACCCAAGCCCCTAGTCAACTCACGTTTCATAGGCTTCGAAGCCGCTTCGCGGCACCTCAGCCAGCGATCGAGGGGGGGCGGTGGGGGCCGGGGCAGGTTGGGCGGGGGGTGGTGGGGGCCGGGGCAGGTTGGGTGGGCGTTGATGACGGTACGCGGCAGCGCGAAGCGCCGCCGACCGGCATCATGGGCGGCCCGGCCCCCACCACACACCGCCCAACCCGACCACAGCTCCCGACCACAGCTCCCGACCACGGCCCGCGACCACAGCTTCCGACCACAGCTCCCGACCACGGTCCCCCGACCACAGCTCCCGACCACAGCGCCGACACACAGCTCCCGACCAACGTCCCCCTGTGCGGCAAGCGAGGGTCGATGAAAGGGCGTTGTCGTAGCCCGATATCGCACCCTCGCAGACACGGCGGTTAGACTGGCGGCGAACGTGTGCCTGGGGGGAGGCGCTGTCCGAGCACCGAGAGGAGGCACATGGGAGTCTTTGACAAGGCCGAGAAGCGGATCGAATCCGCCGTGGGCAAGGTCTTCGCGAAGGCCTTCAAGGGTTTCGTGCACCCCGTCGAGATCGTCGCGGGGATCCAGCGCGAGCTCGACGCCGAAGCCAAGCTCCTCTCGCGGGACAAGCGCCTCGTACCCAACGCCTTCACCATCGGCCTCTCGCAGGCGGACCACGACAGGTTGGTCCCCTACTCCAAGACCCTCAACGCCGAGATCATGCCCGGCATCCGGGACCACGCGGCGGACCGGCACTACGTGTTCAACGGCCCCGTCACCATCGACTACGTGCTCGACGAGTCGCTGCCCACGGGGCAGTTCACCGTCGCAAGCCACGCCACCGCAACGGACGCCACCGGCCACGCCGCCCCGTCGGAGCTCACCGGCCGGCTGGTCCTGGAGGTCAACGGCGTCCGCCATCCGCTGGTGGCCCCGGGCCTGGTGATCGGCCGCGGCGCTGAGGCGGACCTCCGGCTGAACGACCCGGGAGTCTCCCGGCGGCACGCGCTGATCAGCGTCACCGGTGACCCGGACCACCCCGTCGTCACCATCGAGGACCTCGGCTCCACCAACGGCGTGCACGTCAACGGGAGCCGCATCACCAAGACCCGGGTTGGCGAGGGGGCCAGGATCGAGGTCGGCAACACGAGGTTGCTGATCCACTCACCGACGGGGTCGTGAGCCATGTCTGACCTCATCGTCGCCGCGATCAAGATCGTCTTCCTGGCCATGCTGTGGCTGTTCATCCTGTTCGTCGCCAACGTGGTGCGCACGGACATGTTCGGCCGCAGGGTCCCCGTCGCCTCCCTCGCCGCGATCCCGGCGGACCGCGGACGCGGCCGCAACCGGTCGAAGCTGCCCACCCGGTTCGCGATCACGGCCGGAGGGCAGCAGGGCTCGTCGGTGCCCGTCGAACCCACCATCAACCTGGGCCGCGCCGCGGACTCCACGCTCCTCCTCGACGACGACTACGCCTCCGCGCGGCACGCCCAGCTGGTGCAGAAGGACGCCACCACGTGGGTGATCACGGACCTGCAGTCCACGAACGGCACCTACGTCAACGGCAAGCTCGTGACCGAGCCCACCAAGGTGACCGTGGGCGACGTGGTGCGCATCGGCAAGACCCTCATGCGGTTCGAGATCTAGCCCATGGCCTTCTCCCTCCGCTTCGCCGCCCACTCCGAGGTCGGCCGGATCCGCAAGAACAACCAGGACTCCGGCTACGCCTCGCCCACCCTGCTCGTCGTCACCGACGGCATGGGCGGCGCCGCCGCCGGGGACCTCGCGTCCGCCGTCGCGGCGCAGGAGGCGGCCCGCTCGGACCACCGCGCGGCGGACGGCGAGGAGATGCTGGAGCGGGTGGGCGGCATGATCGCCCGCGCCAACTCGAAGCTGACGGAGCTGATCGAGGACGACCTCGAGCTCGACGGCATGGGCACCACCTTCTGCGGCGCGATGTTCAACGGCTCCCAGTTCGGCATCGCGCACATCGGAGACTCGCGCGGATACCTGCTGCGCGACGGCGAGCTCACCCAGCTCACGCACGACCACTCGTGGGTGCAGTCGCTGCTCGACGACGGCAAGATCACCCCCGAGCAGGCCGCGACACACCCGCACCGCTCGCTCATCCTCAAGGTGCTCAACGGGCAGGTGGACTTCGAGCCAGACCTGGAGCTGATCGACGCCCACCTGGGCGACCGCATCATGTTCTGCTCCGACGGGCTGAGCGGCCTCGTCGACGACGCCACCCTGCGCGAGTTCCTCACCCTGGAGGACCCGGAGGCGGCGATCGCGAAGCTGGCCGCCACCGCCAACGCCAACGGCGGCCACGACAACATCACCATCGTGGTGGGCGACGTGGTGCCCGCCGACGAGGACCTGGACGCCCGCGAGGGCATGCTGGTGGGGGCCGCGACGGAGGTCAAGGTCCCCCGCCCCGGCGAACTGGCGCTGGGAAAGGCATCGGCGCCCAAGGCGCCGCTGTGGCCCGCGTCGGCCACGGACGTGGTGGTCGAGCACGACGCCTCGGAGGTGGCGCGCTACGCCCCGCACGAGGCGAAGCGCCGCTGGCCAGGCATCACGGCCATGATTCTCGCGGTGGCGCTGGTGCTCGGCGGCGGCGCGTGGGGCGTCTACGCCTACTCGAAGACACGCTACTTCGTCGCCTCCGACGACGGCTACGTGGCGATCTACAACGGCCTGCCGGGCTCCCTGCTGGGCCTGGACCTCAACACGCTCACCGAGCGCACCGACATCGCCGTGACGGACCTGCCCCGGTTCTACCAGCGCGTGGTGGACGGCACCATCCCGGTGGCCAGCGTCGAGGCGGCGCAGGGCACCACCCGCCAGCTCCGCGCGCTGGCAGAGCGCTGCGTCGAGGTGCGCAAGGAGCGGCAGCAGCCCACCCCCCAGGTGTCGCCGTCGCCCACCCCCACGGCCACGCCGTCGTCGACACTCCCCGGCCTGCCGACCACCACCCTGACCCCCGGCCCGCTGCCGTCCTCGCCGTCGGCGGTCCCGAGCTTCCTGCTCCCCCCGGACATCACCGCGACACCCACGGCCAGCGCCGAGGCGGATCCGGAGGCCTGCTGATGTCCGCAGCTGTCCAGCCGGCGGTCTCCGACGAGGTAATCGTCTACAACAAGCGCCGCAACGTGGAGCTGGTGCTCCTGCTGCTGGCGCAGTCGTTCGGCCTCGCCGGGTGGCTGATCACCAGCCTCAACCTGTACGGCGAGCTGCCCCAGAACCTCGTGGTGGTGGCGTCGTTCTGGTTCGGCCTGGGCATCGCGACCCACCTCGTCGTCCGGTTCCGGCTCCCCTACGCCGATCCGGTGATCCTGCCGTCGGTGTTCCTGCTCAACGGCCTGGGCCTGGCCATGATCTGGCGCATCGACCAGATCCCCGAGCCGGTCAACGACGACGCGGCCACGCAGCTGCTCTGGACCGCGCTCGGGTTGCTGCTGTTCGCAGTCGTGGCGTTCGGCCTGCGGGACCACCGCAGGCTCCAGCGCTACCCCTACCTGCTGTTCATCTCCGGCCTGGTGCTGCTGCTGCTCCCCCTGCTTCCCGTGATCGGCGTCTCCTCCGGCGGCGCCCAGATCTGGATCCGGGTCTTCGGGTTCTCGTTCCAGCCGGCCGAGGTGGCCAAGATCGTGCTGTCGATCGCGTTCGCCGCCTACCTGTACGAGAAGCGGGAGGTGCTGGCCCTGGCCGGGCGCCGCTTCATGGGCATCGAGCTGCCCCGCGCCCGCGACCTCGGGCCCATCGCGGTGATGTGGCTGCTGTGCCTCGTGGTCATGGTCTACCAGAACGACCTGGGCACCTCGATGCTCTTCTTCGGCCTGTTCACCGTGATGATCTACGTGGCGACGGAGCGGCCCGCGTGGCCCATCCTGGCGGGGATCTCGTTCGTGGTCGCGGCGCTGGCCGCCTTCCGGTTCACCTACCACGTGCCCCGCCGCGTGAACGCCTGGCTGGACCCGTTCAGCAACTACGACCAGAACCTGCAGATCATCAGCGCCCAGTTCGGGTACGCGTGGGGCGGGCTGTTCGGGCGCGGATGGGGCCTGGGCCGGCCCGGCCTCACCCCCCTGGCGAAGAGCGACATGATCGCCGCCGCGCTGGGCGAGGAGATCGGCATCCTGGGCCTCATGGCCATCGTCATGGTCTACGCCCTGTTGGTGGCCCGCGGCTTCAAGACGGCAGTCACCTCGCCCGACGGGTTCGGCAAGCTGCTCGCCACGGGCCTGAGCTTCACCTTCGCGCTGCAGGTGTTCGCCATCATCGGCGGCGTCACCCGCCTGCTGCCGCTGACCGGCCTCACCACCCCGTTCATGTCCCAGGGCGGCTCCAGCCTGATCGCCAACTGGATCATCATCGCCATCCTCATGGTGATCTCGCACCGCAGCCGCATGCCCCAGGCCGCGACAGCCGCGCCCCGCGACCTCAGCCTCCTCGACGACGCGACGACGGTGATCACCCGATGAACGGCCCCATCCGCAAGGTGACGGTGTTCGTGGCGCTGATGATGGCCGCCCTGCTGCTCAACCTGACCGCCATCTCGGTGGTGCAGGCCGACGACCTCAACGCGGACCCGCGCAACCGTCGGGTCCGCGACGCCGAGTTCGCCCGCCCGCGCGGCGCCATCCTGGTGGGCAACGACCCCATCGCCGTCTCGGTGGAGCGCCCCGGCCGCTTCCCCTACGTGCGCACCTACCCCGCGGGCGAGCTGTGGTCCTCGGTCACCGGCTGGTACTCCTACGACTACGCCCGCTCCGGCCTCGAGAGCTACTACAACGAGGAGTTGGCCGGCACCTCTCCGGAGCAGTCGGTCGGCCGCCTCGTCGACCTGCTCACTGGCAGGCGCTCGCAGGGCGCCAACATCTCCACCACGCTCAACCCCCGCGCCCAGGCCGCCGCGGTGCGGGCGCTGGGCAACCAGCAGGGCGCCGTCGTGGCCATGAACTACGAGACCGGCGAGATCCTGGCGATGGTGTCCACCCCCACCTACGACCCCAACCGGCTGGCGACGGTGGACCTCGAGGTGGCGCGCGAGGCCTGGACCGAGCTGCTGGACTCTCCGACGGAGCCGCTGAAGAATCGCGCCACCCGCGAGGTCTACCCGCCGGGGTCCACGTTCAAGCTGATCACCGCGGCCGCCGCCCTGGAGGACGGCATGGTGCCCAGCAGCGAGCTGGACGCCCCCGTGTCGCTGCCGCTGCCCAACTCCAGCCGCTCCATCGGCAACTCCACCAACTGCGGCGGCACCACCGTCACGCTGCAGCAGGCGCTGCAGACCTCCTGCAACACGGCCTTCGGGTCGCTCGCCCTGGACCTCGGCGACGAGAAGCTGCGCGCCATGGCCGAGGCCTTCGGCTTCAACCAGGAGCCCACCGTCGACATCGCGGCCGCCACCTCCCGCTTCCCCACCGAGATCGACGAGGCGCAGACGGCGCTGTCTGCCATCGGGCAGTACGACGTGGCGGCCTCGCCCCTGCAGATCGTCCAGGTCGCGGCGGCCATCGCCAACGACGGCGTCATGATGTCGCCCTACCTGGTCAGCACGGTGACCAGCCAAGACCTCACGGTCCTCAGCTCCCGGACCCCCGAGGTGATCGGGCAGCCCATCAGCGAGTCGTCGGCCGAGCTGCTGCAGCAGATGATGGTGGCCACCGTCGAGGACGGCACCGGGCGCCCCGCCCAGACCGACGGCGTGGTCGTCGGCGGGAAGACCGGCACCGCCCAGACCGCCCCCGACCGGCCGCCCTACGCCTGGTTCGTCGGCTACGCCGAGGACCCCACCGTGGCCATCGTCGCGTTCGTGGAGAACGCCGACGTGGACCGCGACGACATCTCCGGGGGCCGGCTCGCGGCCCCGATCTTCAAGGCCGTCCTGGAGGCTCTCCGATGAACATCTCAGAAACCTCTCAGGTGTATGGCGCAGTATTGTCCGTGATCGACCGGAAGGATCTTCAGCGATGACAGAGCGAGGTGCCCTGCTCGGCGGCCGTTACGAGCTCGACCAGGTGATCGGCCGCGGCGGCATGGCTGAGGTGTGGCGCGCCAGGGACCTCCGGCTGGAGCGCGACGTCGCGGTGAAGCGGCTGCGGGTGGATCTGGCGAGCGACCCGACGTTCCAGGCGCGGTTCCGTCGCGAGGCGCAGTCCGCCGCGGGCCTGAACCACCCCAACATCGTCGCCGTCTACGACACCGGCGAGGAGCGCGACGGCGACGTCTCCGTGCCCTTCATCGTGATGGAGCTCGTCGAGGGCGTGACGCTGCGCGAGGTGCTGCGCGACGGCCGCAAGATCGTGCCGGAGCGCGCGATGGAGTTCACCGCCGGTGTCCTCGACGCCCTGGCCTACTCGCACCGGGCCGGCATCATCCACCGCGACATCAAGCCCGCCAACGTCATGCTGACGCCCAACGGCACCGTCAAGGTGATGGACTTCGGCATCGCGCGCGCGGTGGCGGACACGTCGGCCACCATGACCCAGACCGCCGCCGTCATCGGCACCGCGCAGTACCTCTCCCCCGAGCAGGCGCGCGGCGAGAAGGTGGACAACCGCTCGGACATCTACTCCGTCGGCTGCCTGCTCTACGAGCTGCTCACGTCGCAGCCGCTGTTCAAGGGCGACTCGCCGGTGAGCGTCGCCTACCAGCACGTACGCGAGATCCCCGTGCCGCCGTCGGAGATCGACGCGGAGATCAGCCCGTCGATGGACGCCATCGTGCTGAAGTCGCTGGCGAAGGATCCTCGGGACCGCTACCAGGACGCCTCCGAGATGCGTGAAGACCTGGTGCGGGCCCTCAACGGGCAGCCGGTGCTGGCCGCGATGCCCGCGGAGCGGCCCACGCAGGTGATCGCGAGCGACCCGATGACCACCACGGCCCGTCGCGGCGTGGCTCCCGTCGCGGTGCCCGTCTCCCCGGCCGCGTCGCCGGCCACGGCGGCCACCGATCCCCTGGAGCCGGAGAAGAAGTCCAACAAGGGCGTGATCGCCCTGGCGATCGTCGCCGGGCTGATCCTCATCGCCATGGGCGTGGCCATCTGGACCATCCTCAACCCGCCGGAGCCGCCGTCGACCGCGACGGTCCAGGTGCCGACGGTGGTGGGCCAGACCGAGGTCGCGGCCACGAACATCCTCACCGACGCCCGGCTCGTGCCCAACGTGACCTACGTGGTGGGCACGGAGGACGACAAGGGTCTGGTGCTCAGCTCAGATCCGGCCGCCGGCCAGATGGTCGAGCCCGGTTCGCGGGTGTCGCTCGTGGTGTCGAGCGGCGCGGATGTGAAGACCGTGCCGGAAGGCCTGACCGGCGTCACGGTGGCCGAGGCCCGACGCCTCCTCACCACGGCCGGGCTGACGAAAATCCGCGAGGAGGAGGCGGATCCCGCCACCGAGCCCATCGACGCGGTGGCCGGCAACGTTGTCTCGGTCAACCCCGTCTCGGGTGCCGAGGTGCCGCCTGACCAGGAGATCGTCCTGACGGTGGCGACGGGTCGCTCGATCGTGCCCGTGCTGACGGAGCGCACCGCGTCGGCGGCGCAGCGCGAGGCGGAGGCCAAGGGCTTCCGCGTCAACATCACCGAGGCGGAGACCTCCGAGGTATCGCCGGGGCTGGTGTTCGACCAGGATCAGGCGGCGGGCGTCGCCCTGGACCGCGGCACGGTGATCCAGCTGCTGGTGGCGGTGGCCGAGCCTGAGCCGACTCCGACCCCCACCCCGACACCCACCCCCGATGCGACGCCGACCCCCGATCCGTCTCCCTCGGTGTCACCGGAGCCGACGGCCTCACCCACCCCGTAGCCCCGGGCGCTGACCCGGACCAAGACGACGCGGCCCCCTCCACAGCGGAGTGGGCCGCGTCGTCGTGTGACGCCTGCGGTAGGTCTTGGTCAGGTCAGGGTGGTGGTCACCAGCGGCGACAACTTCGCCGCGCGCGCGGGGGCGTCCGCGTCTCCGCACTCCACCAGCCAGTTGGCCAGCATCTGGTAGCCGCCCTCGGTGAGCACCGACTCAGGGTGGAACTGCACCGCCTCGACCGGGAACTCGCGGTGGCGCACCGCCATGATCACGCCGGTGTCCGTCCGGGCCGTCACCTCGAGCACGTCCGGCACCGTGTCCTCGACGATGGCCAGCGAGTGGTAGCGCGTCGTCGTCACCGGCGACGGCAGCCCCGCGAACACGCCCTTGCCCTCGTGGAACACCGGCGAGGTCTTGCCGTGCAGCAGCTCGGGTGCCCGGTCCACGACGCCGCCGTAGGCCACCGCCATCGCCTGCAGGCCGAGGCACACCCCGAAGAGCGGCTTCACCCCGCCGAGCGCGCGCACCACATCGACGCAGACTCCTGCCTCCTCGGGCGTGCCGGGGCCGGGCGACAGCAGCACACCGTCGAACGGCTCATGCCAGTCGGGCGCGTCGAAGCGCGGGTCGTCGTTGCGCCACACCTCCACCTCCGCGCCGATCTGCGCGAGGTAGGACACGATGTTGTAGACGAACGAGTCGTAGTTGTCGATCACGAGGATGGCTGCCACGCGGCCATTGTGCCACCGCCGGCCCGTTCGGCCGTCGCCCATATCGCTGCCAGGACGGGCGGGGGCTCAGCCGGCGACCGTCGCCAGGCGCACGCCGGTGGATCCGCTGAACGCGGGAAACTCCAGCCCTTGAGACCGCTCGACGGCGTAGCCGAGGCCGTAGGCCGCCACGTACTGGCGGTAGATCTGCAGCGACGGCGACTCGTCCAGAGCGGCCAGCAGCAGGTCCTCGTCCCCGATGGCCTCGATGACGTAGGGCGGCGCGTACGGGATGCCGTGCAGGACGACGGTGTTGCCGACGCACTTGATGCCCGTGGTGGAGATGACGCGCTGGCCCTGGATGGTCATCGCCTCGGCGCCCCCCGCCCACAGCGCGTTGGCCACCGCCTGGATGTCCTGCTGGTGGACCACGAGCGCGTCGTCGTCCACGCCCGCGGGCTTGACCTCGTTGGGCGCGTCGGTCAGCGTCACCCGCACGCCCGGCCCCACGACCGCCACCATGCCGGCCTTCTCCTCGGCTCGGGCGAGGTCGTCGGCAAGGTCTCCGGTGCCCACCTGGGCGGAGCCGAGCTGCGCGACCTCGGCGCGCAGTGCCTCCGCCTCGCCCCGGAGTTCGGTGTTGCGCCGCCCCTGGGACACGATGAGGTCTCTCAGGTCAGCCGTGCGGTCGGCGCGCAGGTCCGTGCCCCGGGCCGCGATGGCGGCCACGGTCATCATGAGGCCGGCGAGGAGGCAGACCAGGACGGTGGTCACCCGCCCGCGCGGCGACCGCGACCTCAGCTGGTTCTTCCCGATGTTGGCGCGGACGCGGGGCACCCGCTCCTTCACCGCATCCCACATCCGCATGCGCCCACGGTACCCGCCGGCGCGGGGCTCGCCGGGGTCCGGCCGGCACACTGATGCGCGGGATTCGTCGTCGCTCGCCTAGGCTAGGACTCCGAAGAAGGAGGCAAGAGTGCCCGAATCAAAGGTGCGTAAGTCCGCGGAGGACAAGAAGAAGTTCAAGGCGAAGGCCGAGCTTGCGGAGAAGCGCAGCGAGACCGCCCGCCTGGCCCCGGCCGGGCGCTCCTGGGTGCCCGCCGTCTTCCTGCCGATCGGCCTCCTGGGCGTGGCCTGGATGGTGACGTGGAACCTCGCCTACGAGTACGTCGGCTTCATGCGTGCCCTCGGAGACTGGAACCTCGCGATCGGGCTGGGGCTCATCGTGACCAGCTTCGTCGGAATGACCCTCTGGAAGTGAGCGAACTCGGCACGTTCGACGCCGTCATCTTCGACTTCGACGGCACGCTGGCGAACTCCATGGCGTCCATGCACCGCGCCTACGCGCTGTGGGCCGTCGAGTACGGCGTGGACCTGGAGACGCTGAGGCAGTACACGGGTCGGCCGGCCGAGGCCGTCGCCCGGGCCCTCCTGCCCGCGGACATCGCCCCGGCTGCGGGCCGCCGCATCGACGAGTTGGAGGTCTCCGACACCGAGGGCGTCGTCGCGCTCCCTGGCTCCGCAGAGGCGTTCGCCGCGATCCCCACCAGCCGGCGGGCCATCGCGACATCCTGCACGACGGCGCTTCTGGACGTGCGCCTCGCCGCCACCGGGCTGCCCCGGCCCGAGGTGGTCGTGACGAGGGACCAGGTCGAGCGCGGGAAGCCCGCCCCAGACAGCTTCCTGCTGGCCGCCGAGCGGCTCGGCGTCGACCCCACCCGCTGTCTCGTCTGCGAGGACGCGCCCGCGGGCGTCGCCGCGGCCCGCGCCGCCGGGATGCCGGTGCTGGCCGTGCTGACCGAACACACCGCCGACGAGTTGGCCGCGGACTGGGCCGTCGACAGCCTCGCCGACGTGGTCTTCGAGGACACCGTCGACGGCGTGCGCGTGCGCCTGGCCTGAGCCCCCGTCGTGACGGGTCACGCGGCCCCACCGGTTAGGATGTCCCGCGTGACTGATACCCCCACCCCCCTGCCCAGCGACTCGGAACAGACCGCCGTCCGCAAGGAGAAGCGCGCCCGGTTGCTCGAGGCCGGGGTGGAGGTCTACCCCGCGGACCTGACCCGCAGCCACACGCTGCGCGCCATCCGGGCCGGATGGGGGCACCTGGAGGCCGGCGAGGAGACCCAGGACGTGGTCACCACCGGCGGCCGCGTGGTGTTCATCCGCAACACCGGCAAGCTCGCCTTCGCCACACTCCAGGACGGCTTCACCCCCGACGACAACGGCGAACGCCTCCAGGTGATGCTGTCGCTCGCCGAGGTGGGCGAGGACGCGCTCGCGGCCTGGAAGACGGACGTGGACCTGGGCGACTTCGTCTGGGTGACCGGCCGGGTCATCTCGTCGAAGCGCGGGGAGCTGTCCATCATGGCCTCGCAGTGGCGGATGGCGTCGAAGGCGCTGCGCCCGCTGCCGGTGATGCACAAGGACCTGTCCGAGGAGGCCCGGGTCCGCCGTCGCTACGTGGACCTCATCGTGCGCGACGACGCCCGCCAGATGGTCCGCACCCGCGCCGCCATCACCCGGGCGGTCCGCCAGACGCTGTACGCGCAGGACTACATCGAGGTGGAGACGCCCATCCTGCAGCTCGTGCACGGCGGCGCCGCGGCGCGTCCGTTCACCACGCACATCAACGCGTTCGACATCGACATGACGCTGCGGATCGCCCTGGAGCTGCACCTCAAGCGCACCATGGTGGGCGGCGCGGACCGGGTCTTCGAGATGGGCCGCGTGTTCCGCAACGAGGGCATCGACTCGACGCACTCCGCCGAGTTCACCATGCTCGAGGCCTACATGGCGTGGGGGGATCAGCGCACGATCGCGCGGCTCATCCAGGACATCGTCGTGGCGGCGGCGGATGCGGTGGGGTCGCGGCAGATCGAGACGCCGAAGGGGGTCATCGACCTCGACGGCGAGTGGCCGTGGCTGTCGGTGTTCCCGGCCATGTCGGAGCGGTTCGGCGAGGAGATCACCGTCGATACCCCCCTCGACGTGCTGCATCGGATCGCGGACGCCCACGAGGTGGAGTACGACCCGAAGTGGGCCGCCGACAAGATGGCGATGGAGCTGTTCGCCGAGGTGATCGAGCCGGACCTGCTGCAGCCCACGTTCGTCTACGACTACCCGTCGATCGCCCAGCCGCTCGCGCGCCCGCACCGCACCGACCCGGGCAAGGTCGAGGCGTGGGACCTCATCATCGGTGGCCTGGAACGCGGCACCGGCTTCACCGAGCTCGTCGACCCGGTCATCCAGCGTGAGGTGCTGGTGTCGCAGTCGCTCAAGGCGGCCGGGGGCGACCCGGAGGCGATGCAGTTCGACGGCGACTTCATCGAGTCGCTCGAGTACGGCGTGCCGCCCATGGGCGGGCTGGGCCTCGGCATCGACCGCCTGATCATGCTGCTGACGGGCGTCGGCATCCGCGAGACCATCCTCTACCCCCTCCTGCGCCCCCAGGCCTGACCCGCGTTGAGCCTGACACGGCTCTCGCGGGGCTGAGTTGAGCCTGATCTGGATCTCAACGCGCGAAACGGCCGATTTGCACGTTTCACCCGCGTTGAACCCCAGATCAGGCTCAACTCGTCCCCCCACCCAGGCGGCGACGACGGCGCGGTTCGCCGGGCGCAGAAGGCGCCCGATTATCACAAGTTGATAACCCCGGTTGACTTTCGCGGCGGGGCCAACATAAGCTTCCAGCAATCCCTGAGAGCGCTCTCGGTGATTCGCCGAAGACAGATGAGAGCGCTCTCTACGGGAAGGCACACAGTCATCACAAAGGAGTCACCGTGCGTCCTGCCATCCGCAACCTCGCCGCCGTCGCTTGCGTCGGCGCCCTACTCACCGCCTGCTCTGGCGGCACCCCCGACGCCACGTCGTCGGCCACCTCGTCGGCCGACCCGAACGCCGAAGTCACCCTCACCGTCGCGACGTTCAACGAGTTCGGCTACGAGGAGCTCTTCGAGGAGTACATGGCCGACAACCCCAACGTCACCATCGAGGCGCGTAAGGCCGCCACCTCGAACGAGGCGCGTGACAACATGAACACCCGTCTGGCCGCCGGCTCCGGCCTGGCCGACATCGAGGCCATCGAGATCGACTGGCTCACCGAGCTCATGCAGTACCCGGACAAGTTCGTCGACCTCGCCGACCCCGAGCTCGACGGCCGCTGGCTGGACTGGAAGACCGCCGCGGTCACCACCGAAGACGGCAAGGTCATCGGCTACGGCACCGACATCGGCCCGGAGGCCATCTGCTACCGCGCCGACCTCATGGAGAAGGCGGGCTTCCCGACCGACCGCGAGGAAGTCGCCGCGCTGCTCGAGGGTGACTGGGACAACTACTTCAGCGTCGGCAAGGACTACGTCGCCAAGTCCGGCGGCGTCGCCTGGTTCGACTCCGCGTCGGCCACCTTCCAGGGCATGGTCAACCAGGTCGAGAACCCCTTCGAGAACTCCGACGGCACCCCCATCCCGCTCGCTGAGAACACCGAGATGAAGGCCATCTACGACCAGATCGCCACGGCCGCCGTCGACGACAAGCTGTCGGCCGGTCTCGCGCAGTGGAGCGAGGACTGGACCAACGCCTTCCAGAACGACAAGTTCGCCACGATGCTCTGCCCCGGCTGGATGCTCGGCGTCATCGAGGGCAACGCGGGCGGCGTCGAAGGCTGGGACATCGCCAACGTGTTCCCTGGCGGCGGCGGCAACTGGGGCGGCTCGTACCTGACCGTTCCCGAGCAGGGCGCCAACCACGAGGCCGCGAAGAAGCTGGCAGCCTGGCTGACCGCTCCTGAGCAGCAGATCAAGGCCTTCCAGGCCAAGGGCACCTTCCCGTCGCAGG
Source organism: Tessaracoccus yangjingae (assembly GCF_055326235.1). Lineage (NCBI taxonomy): Bacteria > Bacillati > Actinomycetota > Actinomycetes > Propionibacteriales > Propionibacteriaceae > Tessaracoccus > Tessaracoccus yangjingae. The sequence continues at coordinate 66,830 of NZ_JBUZNN010000012.1, forward strand.
TCGAGGCCCTCTCGGATCCGGCCCTGCTGGAGCAGACCAACGCCTTCTTCAACGACGCCCCCACCGGCCAGATCCTGGCTGACCGCGCCAAGGCCATCGAGGTTCAGCCCTTCAAGGGCCCGAACTACTTCGCGCTGACCCAGCTGGTCACCGATGCGCTGAACCGCCTCGACGTCGAAGGCACCGACGACGCCGAAGGCTCGTGGAACAAGGCCCTCGAGGCGTACGACGCCCTTGGCCTGAGCTGATCCACAGGGGCCGGGGTTCACGCCCCGGCCCTTTGGACAAGGCCTGGCCTCCGCCGTCGGCTCCGGCCGAAAAGCACGGGGGCCGGGGATCATTCCCCGGCCCCCGACCCCTCCCGCCCGCTGTCGCGCGAAAGAGTCACCACCCATGAACCAGCTCACCTGGCGCCAACGCATGAGCCGGCTCGACGTCAAAGCGTCGCCGTACCTCTACATCAGCCCCTTCTTCATCCTGTTCTTCATCGTCGGCCTGTTCCCCCTCGTCTACACCGCCTGGGTGTCGCTTCACGACTGGAACCTCATCGGCGGCCAGGGCGACATGGTCGGCCTGAAGAACTACACCGACGTGCTGCAGCAGCCCAACTTCTTCAAGGCGCTGCGCAACACCTTCTCGATCTTCCTGCTGTCGTCGGTGCCGCAGGTGATGGCCGCGATCGTCATCGCCTACTTCCTGGACACCAACCTCCGGGCCAAGACCTTCTGGCGCATGGGTGTGCTGCTCCCCTTCGTGGTGGCCCCCGTGGCCGTCTCCCTGATTTTCGCCAAGATCTTCGCCGACCAGTCGGGTCTGGTCAACGCTGTCCTCGAGATCCTCGGCGCCTCCCCCATCGGCTGGCACGCTGATCCCCTCGCCGCCCACATCGCGATCGCCACCATGGTGAACTTCCGTTGGACCGGCTACAACGCCCTGATCTTCCTGGCCGCCATGCAGGCCATCCCGCGTGAGGTGTACGAAGCCGCCATCGTCGACGGCGCCAACCGCCTCCGCACCTTCTTCTTCGTCACCGTCCCGATGCTCCGGGCCACCATCATCTTCGTCGTCATCACCTCCACCATCGGCGGCCTGCAGATCTTCGACGAGCCTCGCATGTTCGACACCACCGGCCAGGGCGGCGCGGACCGGCAGTGGATGACGCTGACGATGTACATCTACGAGCTCGGCTGGGGCGCACAGAAGAGCTTCGGCCGCGCGGCGGCCGTGTCCTGGATCCTCTTCCTCATCATCATCGCGATGGGCCTGGTGAACTACCTCATCACGCGCTCCATCTCGTCCAACTCGAGCGGAAAGGCGGGCCGTTGATGTCCACCCAGATGTCCTCTCCCATGGCCACCCAGCTCGCCGGCAAGGGCGCCGGGCGCGCGGTCAAGCGCAAGCTGCACGGACTCGACAAGCGGCCGGGGTGGGTCACCTACGGCGTGCTCATCGCCGTCGTGCTGATCTCGTTCTACCCGATCTGGTTCACGATCCTGCTGGCCTCGTCCAACGCCACCGACATCGCACGCAACCCCATCCCCTCGCTCATCCCCGCCGGCGAGTTCTTCACCAACGTCGGCCGGGTGATCAACTCCGACATCAAGTTCTGGACCGCGCTGGGCAACTCGATCATCGTGTCGACGATCACCGCCATCTCGGTGGTGTTCTTCTCCACGCTGGCCGGCTACTCGTTCGCCAAGCTGCGCTTCCGCGGCAGCAGCGGCCTGCTGGTCTTCGTCATCGCGACGATGGCGGTGCCGACGCAGCTCAGCATCGTTCCGCTGTTCATCCTCATGTCCGAACTGGACTGGGTGGGCAAGCTGCAGGCGGTCATCGTGCCCGGCATGGTCACCGCGTTCGGCGTGTTCTGGATGACGCAGTACCTGCGTGAGGCGCTGCCGTTCGAGCTGATCGAGGCGGCCCGCGTCGACGGCGCCTCCATGATGCGCACCTTCTGGTCGGTCGCGCTTCCCGCGGCCCGCCCGGCCGCCGCGATGCTGGCGCTGTTCACCTTCGTCGGCTCCTGGACGAACTTCTTCTGGCCGTTCATCATCCTGGGCTCGGCGAACCCCACCCTCCCGGTGGCGCTCCAGCTGCTGCAGGCCTCGTACTTCAAGGACTACTCGCTCATCATGGCCGGTGTCGTCGTGGCCACGCTGCCGCTGGTCCTCCTGTTCGCCGTGGCCGGCCGCCAGCTGGTGGCGGGCATCATGGCAGGGGCGGTCAAGGGATGACGTCGTTGGCCTTCCCGAAGGGCTTCCTCTGGGGCAGCGCCACGGCCGCGTACCAGATCGAGGGCGCTGCCCACGAGGACGGCCGCCGCGACTCGATCTGGGACGTGTTCTGCAGGCAGCCCGGCACCGTGGCGGGCGGCCACGACGGCACCGTGGCCTGCGACCACTACCACCGCATGCCACAGGACGTGGCGATGATGGCCGAGCTGGGGCTGCAGTCGTACCGGTTCTCCACGTCGTGGTCGCGGGTCCGTCCGGACGACGACCAGTTCAACCCCGCGGGGCTGGACTTCTACTCGCGGCTGGTCGACGAGCTGCTCGCCCACGGCATCACCCCGTGGGTGACGCTCTACCACTGGGATCTGCCCGCCGCACTCCAGGAGAAGGGCGGCTGGACCGACCGCGACACCGCCTACCGCTTCGTCGAGTACGCCGAGGCGATGCACGGCGCGCTGGGTGACCGGGTGGACATCTGGACCACGCTCAACGAGCCGTGGTGCTCGTCGTTCCTGTCCTACGCCGACGGCGAGCACGCCCCCGGGCACGCCTCGCGACGGGAGGGCCTGCACGCCGGCCACCACCTGCTGCTGGCGCACGGCCTGGCGACGGCGCGGCTGCGCGAGTTGGCGCCGTCGGCCACGCTGGGGATCACCACGAACCACACCGTCGCAGACCCGCTGGACCCGTCGTCGGAGACGGACCGGGACGCAGCCCGCCGCATCGACGGCATGTTCAACCGGTTCTTCCTCGACCCGATCTTCCGTGGCGCCTACCCCGCCGACGTGCTGGAGGACCTGGCGGGGATGGGTCTCGACGAGGCGATCAGGCCGGGGGACCTGGAGATCATCTCCACCCCGATCGACGTGCTGGGCGTGAACTACTACCACGGTGAGGCCCTCACCGGGACGCCGTCGTCCGACTACGCTCCGACGGTGCAGCCCGACGGGCGGCTCCGGGGCAACCCGAACGTCGGCTCCGAGTGGGTGCAGTCGGTGCCGCGCGGGCTGCCGGTCACGGACCAGGGCTGGGAGATCCAGCCCGAGGGCCTGACCCGCCTGCTGGAGCGGCTGCACCGGGAGTACACGGGGCCGGCCGGGGTGTCGCTCTATGTCACGGAGAACGGTGCGGCGATGCCCGACGTCGCCGATGCCGACGGGTTCGTCGACGACCAGGACCGGGTGGCCTTCGTGCGGGACCACCTCGTCGCCGTCCACGACGCCATCGAGGCCGGCGCGGACGTGCGCGGCTACTTCGTGTGGTCGCTCATGGACAACTTCGAGTGGGCATGGGGCTACGACAAGCGGTTCGGGATCGTGCGCGTCGACTACGAGACGCTGGCCCGCACGCCCAAGGCATCGGCTCTATTCTTCCGGGACGCGGCGCGTCAGAATGGCGTGCAGGTGAAGTGAGGGGACCGACGATGGTGAGGCCGACGCTCGAGGATGTCGCGCGGTTCGCGGGCGTCTCGCGCGCGACGGTGTCGCGCGTCGTGCGTCACGATCCGGGCGTGTCGTCGGAGACGGCCGCCAAGGTGGGCGCGGCGGTCTCCGTGTTGGGCTATGTGCCCAACGCCTCCGCCCGCTCGCTGGCGACGGGGCGCTCCAACACGCTCGCCATGGTGGTCCCCGAGCCCGACGGGCGGGTCTTCTCGGACCCGTTCTTCGGGTTGGCCGTGGCAGGCATCAACGCCGGCCTGGCCGGCACCGACATGCAGCTGGTGATGGTCTTCGCATCCCACCCGGACCGCTCGGGCTCCGTCGTCGACTTCCTCCTCGAGGGTCGTGTCGCGGGGGCGATCGTGGTGTCCCACCACCGCGCCGACGGCCTGGTGGCGGCTGCGGTCAACCTCCCCATCCCGACGGTGTTCCTGGGCGCCCCGCTGCTGCGGGACACGGACATGCACCCGTACTTCGTGGACACCGACAACCTGGCCGGGGCACGCCTCGCGGCGGAGCGGATGCTCGCGACGGGGGTGCGGCACCCCGCCACCGTCGCCGGGCCCACCGACATGTCCGCGGCGCTGGACCGCCTGACCGGCTGGCGCGCCGTCCTGGAGGAGGCAGGGCTGCAGGTCGCCGTCGCGTACGGGGACTACACACGCGAGTCGGGGGCCCTTGCCGCCGCCGAGTTGCTCGACGCGGACCCGTCGATCGACGGGATCTTCGCCGCCTCGGATCTCATGGCAGAGGGCGTGATGGACACGCTGCACGCCCGTGGGATCGCGATCGGGGAGCAGGTCAAGGTGATCGGCTTCGACGACTTCGGCGCCGCGGCCCACACCGACCCGCCCCTGACCACGATCGCCAACCCTGCCGTCCAGCTGGGCCGTGAGGCCACGCGGATGGTGCTCAGCCTGGTGGAGGGTCGCGAGACGGTGTCGCCGGTGACCCTGCCCGTCGAGCTGCGGATCCGCGCCTCGGGCTAGGCCCCCCGGCGGCCGCCACACCTCCCGACGCCTGCCATGTCTCCAGCCTGACAGGACCGCTTGCATCACGCCGTCGATCCACCTACACTCCTGATGTAACCGGTTACATTCAAGGAGGAAGCGTGCGGCGGTCCACCACAGCCACCCTGGCGCTCCTCGTCGTCACCGCGATCTGGGGCTCGACGTTCTTCATCATCAAGGACGCCGTCAGCCTCATCGACCCCATCGACTTCCTGGCCGTCCGGTTCGCCGTCGGCGCCGCGATCCCCGCCGCCATCTTCTGGCGACGGCTCCGCCGCCTCACCGCGACACAGTGGCAGATCGGCCTCGCGCTCGGCGGCCTCTACGGGCTGGCGCAGATCGTGCAGACCGTCGGACTGCAGACGACGGCGGCGTCGGTCTCCGGGTTCATCACCGGCACCTACGTGGTCCTCACCCCGATCATCATGTGGATCGCGTTCAAGGCGCGCCTCAACATCCGCACCTGGGCCGCCGTCGCGCTGGCGCTCGTGGGCCTGGCCGTCCTCAGCCTCACCGGGCTGGGCGGCGGGGGCGTGGGCGAGGCGCTGACCCTCGTGGGCGCCACGCTCTACGCCGTGCACATCGTCCTACTCGACCGGTGGTCGCGCTCCATGGACGCCCTGAGCCTGGCCATCGTGCAGCTCATCGGCGTGGCGCTGACCACCGGGTTCCTCGGCCTCCCCGGCGGCTACCACGTCCCCGCCGACCCGGGCGTGTGGGGCGCCATCGCCTACACCGCGATCGCCGCCGGCATCGTCACGATGCTGCTGCAGACCTGGGCCCAGCGCCACATCACCCCCACCCGCGTGGCGCTGCTCATGACGTTCGAGCCCGTCTTCGCCTCGGCCTTCGCCGTCGGCTTCGGCGGCGAGGACGTCACGCTCCGCCTCGTCGGCGGCGGCGCCCTCATCCTGCTCGCCACCCTCCTCGGCATCACAGGCGGCCAGGCCGACCCCGCCGACGCCCCCCTGATCCCGGCGCCAGACGGCGCCGCCACCCCTCCCCCCACCACCCCCGTCATCAACGGAGATAGACAAGAAGGAGACCCCCTATGACCATCCTCACCCGCCGCCGCCTCGGCGCCCTGGCCGGACTCGCCGCGCTCGGCATCGGGCTCACCGCCTGCTCCGGCGGCAACACCTCAGCCCCCGCCGACGGCGACTCCAAGGTGGTCTGGTCCACCTGGGGCTCGCCCGAGGAGCTGAAGATGTTCGACCGCGTCCAGGAGTCGTTCAAGCAGGCCAACCCCGACGTCGAGCTCGTCTTCCAGCCCACGCCGTCGTACTCGGACTACCACTCCAAGCTGCTCACCCAGCTCTCCTCCGGCACCGCCCCGGACGTGTTCTACGTGGGCGACGACCGGATCGCGTCGGTCATCCGCAACGACGTGCTGGCCCCCGTCAGCTCCTCGTCGCTCGACGAGGCCGACTTCGCCGAGAACGTCCTCGACGTCGCCCGCTGGGAGGGCGAGCTCTACGCGCTACCCAACGACGTCAACCCCGACGCCCTCTGGTACGACAAGGAGGCCCTCAAGGCCGCCGGCATCACCGAGGACCCGGCCGAGCTCGCCGCCAACGACGAGTGGACCACGGAGAAGTTCTTCGAGATGACCGGCAAGCTCGCCGCGGCGGACCTGACCGGCGCCGTCTACTGGAACTACTGGGCCACCCACAACTCGATCATGACCGCCGGCGGCGGCCAGGTGTACGACGACGAGGGCGCCTACGTGGCCAACACCGACGGCAAGAGCGTCGCGGCGCTGGACGAGTACGCCGCACGGTTCGCCACGGGCGAGCTCAAGCTCGCCGACCTCCTCCCCGAGGGCTCCGGCGAGGACACGCTGCTCGTCACCCACAAGCTGGGCTTCCTGGCCCAGGGCCGCTACACCATCGGCACCATCCGCGGCGCGGGCGTCGACGAGAGCCTCTACGACATCGTCCGCTGGCCCACCCCCGACGGCAAGGCGGCGCCCACCGGCGTCGCGGCGTCGTACCTCGCGGTGAGCAAGAAGGCGGCGGAGAACGACGCGGCCTGGGATTTCTTCTCGTTCTTCCTCAGCGCCGAGGGCCAGCAGCTCCGCCTCGAGGGCACCGGCAACGCCGTCCCGTCGATCGCCGGCGCCGACGACATCGTGCTCGCCGACGGCTTCCCCATGCACGCGCAGACCATGCTCGACATGCGCGACCTCGGCTACTCGAACTTCGCCACCGAGGCGGCCGTCCCGGACCTGTCCAATCAGATCGCGGTGGAGTTCATGCAGCCCCTGTACGAGTCGGGCTCCGGCGCGCAGGAGACCCTCGACGCCGTGGCCGAGCTGGTCAAGGAGAAGACCGCGTCATGACCGCAGCCCCGCTCGTGGCCGGGGGGCGACCCCCGGCCCGGCGCGGCTGGCGGGAGAGGGACAAGTACTGGGGCATGGCGTTCGTCGCGCCCCAGGCGCTGGGCATGCTCCTGTTCACCCTGCTCCCGTTCGCGGCCGCGTTCCTCCTGGCGTTCACCGACTGGAACGGCTTCGGGATGCCCGAGTTCGTCGGCTTCGACAACTTCGCCGACCAGCTGACCAGCCCGCTGCTGGGCCGCGCCATCCTCAACACGATGGTGATTGCTCTCGTCACGGTGCCGATCGGCCTGTTCCTGGCCATCGTCGCCGCCGTCGTGCTCAACAAGATCAAGGGCCGCGCCTTCTACCTGGTGCTGTTCTTCGCCCCCGTCGTCACCAGCTCGGTGGCCATCGCGCTGATCTGGCAGCAGCTGCTGCGCGCCGACGGCGTGCTCTCCGGCTCGCTTACCCGCCTGTTCGGCATCGCCCCCATCGACTGGCTCGGCGACCCGATCCTGGCCCTGCTCGCCGTCTGCCTGGTGACCGTCTGGGCCTCGCTCGGCCTCAACGTGGTCATCTTCATGGCCGGCCTGCAGTCCATCTCCCCCTCGGTGATGGAGGCCGCCGCCATCGACGGCGCGGGCCCCGTCGCCCGGTTCTTCAAGATCATCCTGCCGCTGCTGTCCCCCATCGTCTTCTACCAGTCCGTGGTGGCGTTCATCAGCTCGCTGCAGACCTTCGACCTGGTGTTCGTCCTTGTCAACAATGCCGGCCCGGACAACGGCACCCGCACGATCGTCTACCACATCTACGACCTCGGGTTCGCGAAGTCGCAGTTCGGCCTCTCCAGCGCCGCCTCCATCGTCCTGCTCGTCCTGACCCTGGTGATCACCGCGATCCAGTTCGGCGCGCAGAAGAAGTTCGTCCACTACGAGAGCTGAGCCATGACCGTCCTCACCTCCACCCGGCCCCGCCGGGGCCTCTCCTGGCTCAAGCACCCCCTCGTGCTGGCGGCCGCGCTGCTCATGGTGGCGCCGTTCCTGTGGATGCTGCTCACCTCGTTCAAGGGGTTGCCGCAGCTGCTCACCGACCCGCTGTCGATCCTCCCCCAGCCGTGGGTGTTCACCAACTGGGCCGACGCGTGGAACGCGCTGCCGTTCGGCCGCGCCTACGCCAACTCGATCTACATCACGGTGCTGGTGGTGGCCGGCACGCTGCTCACCACGTCGATGGCCGCCTACGGCTTCGCGCGGATCCCGTTCAAGGGCTCGACGGTGCTGTTCTGGGTGTTCCTCGCCATGCAGATGGTGCCCAAGCAGGTCACGCTCGTGCCGTTCTACTTCCTCATGGCGCAGATCGGCTGGGTGGACTCGCACCTGGCGCTCATCATCCCGGCGATCATGGTCAACCCGTTCGGCGTGTTCCTCGCGCGGCAGTTCATCGCCTCGGTGCCCGTCGAGCTGGAGGAGGCCGCGATGATCGACGGCGCCTCCCGCTGGCGGATCTACTGGACCATCATCCTTCCCGCCATCCGGCCGGGGCTGGGCGCGCTCGGCATCATCGTCGCGCTCGACGCGTGGAACAACTTCCTCCTGCCGCTGGTGCTGCTCAACTCCACCGACCTGTTCACCGTCCCGCTGCTGCTCAGCCAGTTCCAGGGCCAGTTCGGCGGGATGAACTACGGCATCGTGATGGCCGCCACCGCCCTGTCGACGGTGCCGATGCTCATCGCGTTCGTGATCGGGCAGCGGCAGATCATCGAGTCGCTGGCCACGTCCGGGCTGGGCGGGCGCTGATGAGCGACCTCGGCCGCGACCTCGCGCACCGGTTCGACCTGGTCGACGTCCCCTACACGGCGCGGTTCTCCCGGCTGTTCGTCCGTCGGGGGGAGGGCGGCCTGACGGTGTACGAGGCGGCGTACGAGCGGCCGCTGGACGAGAGCGTGGTGGTCGCGGGGCTGCGGATCCTCGACGAGGCAGGCCGCGAGGTCGAGGTCGTCCGCGCGAGCCCCGCGGGCATCGAGTTCGACGGCGGGGCACGTTTGGTCGTCGACGGCGGGGAGGTCCTGGTCGGCGGACTGCCGGAGCTGTGGTCGGTGTCGGCGGAGGACGTCGCGTCTCCTAGGCTTCGAGACGCCCTCGGCGACTCCGTCGCTGCGGGCTCCTCAGCCAGCGAGAAGGACGGCTCCGCCGCTGCGGGCGCCCCCTCTCCGCTGGCCGAGGAGCCTGGAGCAACGAAGTCTCTGTTTTCGCTGGCTGAGGAGCCCGCAGCGTCGAAGTCACTGTCCTCGCTGACCGAGGAGCCCCCAGCGACGAAGCCTCTGTCTTCGCTGGCTGAGGAGCCCGGAGCGACGAAGCCTCTGTCTTCGCTGGCTGAGGAGCCCGGAGCAACGAAGTCTCCGTTTTCGCTGGCTGAGGAGCCCGCAGCGACGGAGTCGCCAAGGGCGTCTCGAAGCCTAGGAAGCGCAAGGATCCGCACCTCACCCGACCACGACCTCCTCACCCCGCACGACCAGCAACTCTCCGAGTGGCTCGACCGCTGCCCCACCGTCGGCCCCGCCCACCGCGACCTCACCCGCTTCTCCTGGTGGGTCCTCGCCATCAACACGCTCCGCCTCGACGCCCCCGAGGGGCCCAACCGCGCCGTCGTGCCGTCGAAGATCGGCTACGTGGGGCTGTGGCAGTGGGACGCGTACTTCATCGCGATCGGCCTACGTCACGGCGACCCCGAGCTGGCCCGCGAGCAGCTCCGCATCGCCGTCGCCCACCAGGGCGCCGACGGCCAACTGCCCGACGTCGTGCACGAGCAGGGCATCCTCGCCTCCAGCGACGACCTCCCGCCCCTGGACCTGGAGAACCTCCGCGCGATGGCGTCGCCGTCGCTGGCCCACTCCCGCGTCCCGCTCACCAAGCCGCCGCTCACCGCTCTGGCCGTGGCGAAGCTGGCCGAGGTCATGGGCGAGGGCGTCGTCGACGAGTTCCTTCCCGCCGTGCTGCGCGCGCAGGAGTGGTGGTACGCGCACTCCACCCGCGACGGCCGCCCGGTGTACCTGCACCCCTACTCGTCGGGCCTCGACGACTCACCGATCTTCGACGACGACGCCATCGTCGCCTCGCCGGACCTGGCCGCGTACCTCGCCCTCTCCGACCGTCTGCTGTCCGGCTGGCTCGAAGAGCGCGGCCGCGTCGACGAGGCCGCTGCCTGCCGTGAGCGCGCCTCCGCCACCGTCGACTCCCTTGTCACCAGCTGGGACGAGGCCCGCGGATTCTTCCCGGCCATCGGCGAGGACGGCGACCCGATCTCGGCCGAGACCATCGTCTCCCTCATGCCGCTGCTGGCCGACGGCCTGCCCGGCCACCTCGTCGACGGCGTCCTGACCGCGATCGGCGACCCTGCCCGCTTCGCCACCCCCCACGCGCTGCCGACGGTGTCCGCCTCAGACCCCGACTACTCCACCGAGCGCATGTGGCGCGGACCCGTGTGGGTCAACACGAACTGGCTCGTCGCGGAGGGCCTCCGTCGCCGTTCCGCCGCCGACCCCTCACGAGCCGACCGCCTCCTCGACGCGGCCGACCGCCTCGAGCGCGACACCCTGTCGCTCGTCGACGCACACGGCCCGAACGAGTACTTCAACCCGGTGTCCGGCGAAAGGCCGCCGCGAGCGACGACGGTGTTCGGCTGGTCGGCCGCCCTCGCCGTCGACCTAGCCGTCCGCCTGTCGGCCGGGTGAGCATCCCTACTCGGGTCGGAGGACGGCGAAGGGGTCGGTGACCACCAGGGCGTGGTCGCGGAAGCGGAACACCCGGGCCGGGCGACCGCCCTTCGTGCCCGGGGCGGACATCTCCCCCGTCGGCACCAGCTGGCCGCGCCTGGTGAGTACGCGCTCGAGGTTCGTCGGCTTGACGTCGTGGCCCAGCGCCGCGACGTAGACCTCCCGCAGCTCCGCGACCGTGAACTCGGCCGGCATCAGCGCGAACCCGATGTTGGTGTAGCTCAACTTCGCCCGCAGCCGGGTCACGGCCTGCGCGACGACGCTGTCATGGTCGAATGCCAGGTCCGGCAGGGCGTCGACGGCGAACCACGCCGCCCGCTCCGGCAGGTGCGGCTCCAGCACCGTCGGCACGAGCCCGAGGTAGCTCGTGCCGATGGTGCGCTGCGCGGGGTCGCGGCCAGGGTCGGAGCGGGTGCCCAGCTGCTCCAGATGCGTCAGCCCCGCGACGTCCACCTTCTGCGCCAGGTGCCTGAGTACCGCCGCCTCCAGCGTCTCCTCCGGCTCGACGGGGCCGCTCGGCAACGCGAACCGGCCCGCGTAGGGCTCGTGGTCCCGGCCGGCGAGCAACACGCAGAGCCGGGGTACGTCGTCGACGACGCGGACCTGGAGGACCGCCCCGATGGCCTCGTGCCGGTAGAGCGCGACGCCCACGGAATCGCGCTGGGATTGGGGAGCCATGGATGGCATGCTACAGTTCCCCTAGTTTTCGCCTGACAGTCGAAAACTTGAAAGGAGCACGAGATGACCCTCCTCCAGGAGCCCGCCGCCGGCACCGAGGCCTGGGAGCGCTGGACGGCCGACGAGGTGGCCGCGTGGCAGACCCGCGTCCACGCGCTCGCGGCCGAGCGCAACGCCGTCATCCTCGCCCACAACTACCAGGCGCCGATCATCCAGGACGTCGCGCACCACGTGGGCGACTCGCTGGCCCTCTCCCGGATCGCCGCGACCTCGGACGCCGAGACCATCGTCTTCGCGGGCGTCCACTTCATGGCCGAGACCGCCAAGCTCCTCTCCCCCGCCAAGCGAGTCCTCATCCCGGACCAGGCGGCCGGCTGCTCGCTCGCCGACACGATCAACGCGGACCAGCTGCGCGCCTGGAAGGCCGAGCACCCCGGCGCCGTCGTCGTGTCGTACGTCAACACCACCGCCGAGGTGAAGGCCGAGACGGACGTGTGCTGCACCAGCTCCAACGCCGTCGAGGTGGTGCGCTCCATCCCGGAGGACCGCGAGATCCTGTTCCTCCCCGACCAGTTCCTCGGCGCGCACGTGCGCCGCGCCACGGGCAGGCAGAACATCCACGTCTGGCTCGGCGAGTGCCACGTGCACGCCGACATCTCGCCGTCGGACCTCATCGAGTCTGTGCGCGCCAACCCGTCGGCGGACCTCTACGTGCACCCCGAATGCGGCTGCACCACCAGCGCGCTGTGGCTGGCCGAGTCGGGCGAACTGCCCGGGGACCGCACCCACGTGCTCTCCACCGGCGGAATGCTGGACTTCGCGCGGCGGGAGACGTCGCGGCAGGTGCTGGTGGCCACCGAGATCGGCATGCTGCACCAGCTCCGCAAGGCCAACCCGTCCACCGACTTCCAGCCGGTCAACCCCAAGGCCGCCTGCCCCTTCATGAAGATGACCACGCCCGAGAAGCTCGAGGCGTGCCTCGGCGATCCCTCCCTGACCAGGGGCTATGAGGTGGACGTGCCCGCAGACGTGGCCGCCCGCGCCCGGCAGGCCGTCGAGCGGATGGTGGCGATCGGCAACCCCGGATCGGGGGAATGATGCTGCCCGCGGCTCCCCCCGCGTGGACGGGGCGGACCGACGTGGTGGTGGTGGGCACCGGCGCGGCGGGGCTCTCGGCGCTGCTGCACCTGGCCGCCGCCGGCGTCGACTGCGTGGCGGTCACCCGCGGCGAGGTCACCGACTCCGCCACGGCGTGGGCTCAGGGCGGGCTCGCGGCGGTGTGGGACGACGGCGACACCCTCGCCTCCCACGTCGCCGACACCCTCACCGCCGGGGCGGGGCTGTGCGACGTCGAGGCCGTCGAGGACCTCGTGGCGAGCGCTCCGGGCGCGATCCGTCGGCTGATCGGGCTGGGGGCTCGGTTCGACCGGGCTGCGGGGGGCGGGCTGGACCTGCACCTCGAGGGCGGGCACTCGGCGCGCAGGATCATCCACGCCGACGGCGACGCCACCGGCACGGAGATCGAGCGCGCCCTGTGGGCGTCGCTGTCGTCGGCGTTGGAGGGGTCACGCACGCGTCTCATGACCCAGACGCGGCTCATCGACGTGCTCACCGACTCCGACGGGCGCGCCTGCGGCGTGCGTCTGCTCGACGCCGACGGGCGGGTGGGCGAGCTGCTTGCGGGCGCCGTCGTGCTGGCCACCGGCGGGATCGGCCAGCTGTGGCCGGTCACCAGCAACCCGCTGGGCGCCACGGGAGACGGGGTCGCGGCCGCGCTGCGGGCCGGCGCCGAGGTGCGCGACCTGGAGTTCATGCAGTTCCACCCCACCGTGCTGGCCGACGCCGACGCGGGCTCGCGGGGGGTTCTGGTGTCCGAGGCCGTGCGCGGCGAGGGTGCCTGGCTGGTCGACGACGCGGGCCGTCGGATCATGGCCGGCGTGCACCCGCTGCTCGAGCTGGCGCCGCGCGACGTCGTGTCGGCGGCGATCATGGCCGAGCTGGACCGGACGGGCGCGCCGCATGTCTGGCTCGACGCCACCTTCTTCGGGCGGGAGAAGTGGGAAGGGCACTTCCCGGGCATCCTGGCGCTCTGCCGGGGCCGCGGCGTCGACCCGGTGACCGAGCGCATCCCGGTGCACCCGGCTGCGCACTACGCGTGCGGGGGTGTCGCGGCAGACCTGCACGGGCGGACCTCCGTGCCGGGGCTGTACGCCGTCGGCGAGGTCGCCGCGACGGGGGTGCACGGGGCCAACCGGCTGGCGTCGAACTCCCTGACCGAGGCGCTCGTCGCGGGCGACCGGGTGGGCGCGCTGCTGGCCTCGGGGCCTGTGGGCCGCGTGGGGGTGGCCGCGCCGCGGGAGGCGGCGGGCGTCGTCGAGGCGTCGGCCCTGCCCTGGATCAGGCAGTGGATGCAGCGGGAGGCGTTCGTGTCGCGGACCGGCCCGGGGCTCGCGGCTCTCGGGGCAACGCTGGCGGCCGCGCCGTTGAGCGCGGGGCCGGTGGACGACGCGACCCTGACCGCGACCAACCTGCACGCCGTCGCCACCGTCCTCGCGGCGGCCGCGGCAGAGCGGACGGAGTCGCGGGGGGCCCACCGGCGCTCGGACTTCCCCGCCACGTCGCCCGGCTGGGAGCGACGGATCGGGTTGCGCCTCAGCGGCGGCCACCTCACCCTCACCTCCACTCCACTGACCACCCGCGAAAGGACCGCAGCATGAACGCCGTGTCGACCGTCGACCTCGCCCCCCTCGAACGGGACGTGGCGGAGGCCTGGAGCGCCGTCGACCCGGCCGAGGTGCGGCGGATCATCGAGGTCGCCGTCGACGAGGACCTCCGGCTCGGGCCGGACGTGACCACGGAGGCGACGGTGCCCGCGGACGCCGTCGGGGTCGCGGAGGTGGTGGCACGCGAGGCGGGAGTCGTCGCGGGGGTGCCCGTGGCCGTCGAGGTGCTGCGGGCAGTGTCGTCGCAGCTGGGGGTCGAGGCGCCGTGCGAGGTGGTGCTCGGGGACGGCGCGAGTGTCGCGGCGGGCGACGTGGTGCTGCGGATCACCGGGCCCGTGCGCTGCCTGCTGACCGCCGAGCGGACGCTGCTGAACTTCCTCGGGCAGCTGTCCGGGGTGGCGACGGCGACCGCGTCGTGGGTGACAGAGGTGGCCGGGACGGGCGCCCGGATCCGCGACACCCGCAAGACCGTGCCGGGCATGCGCGCGCTGCAGAAGTACGCCGTCGTGTGCGGCGGCGGGGTGAACCACCGGATGGCGTTGGGGGACGCGGCGCTGATCAAGGACAACCATGTCGCGGCGGCTGGGTCGGTCGCGGCGGCGTTCCGGGCCGTGCGGGCGCAGGCACCCGGGGTGGCGGTGGAGGTGGAATGCGACACCGTTGAGCAGGTGCGCGAGGCGGTCGCGGCGGGCGCCGAGCTGGTGCTGCTGGACAACATGACGCTGGCGGAGACCAGGGAGGCGGTCGCGGTGTGCCGGGCGGCGGGGGTCCGGACCGAGGCGAGCGGAGGATTGACGCTGTCGCGGGCTGGTGAGGTCGCGGCGACGGGCGTGGACTTCATCGCGGTGGGCGCGTTGACCCACTCGGCGGCCGTCCTCGACCTCGGCCTCGACCTCCGCGCCTGATCTCCGCCCGTCGGCTCTGCAGGAATCTACCCGTGCGGCGGGTTCTGCGCATATGTGCCGATCCCGCTGAATAGGTAGGTTTTCCTTCACCGTCGGCACCTGCGAGGCAAGTGACCCTGCAGAGTGCTACCCATACAGCGGCATCTGCATATATCTGCAGATGCCGCTGTGGAGGTAGATTCCTGCAGAGGTCAGGCCGCGACACCCACCTCCGCGGGGGCCATCGACTCGGCCGACGGCGCCAGCTCGGCCTCCGCGGCGTCCGGGTCGGACGCCTTGAGCCGCCGGATGTAGCGCTCGTACCAGAGGACGGCCAGGCCGAGGAACACCACGACACCGCCGACGTTGTAGGTGAGCGTCAGCCACAGGGCCTGGCTGAGCGGGATGGTCCCCGCGACGAACACGAAGGCGAACACCACCAGCAGGAACGTCGCGACACCCAGGCCGAGCGACCGCGACCCCATCCGGAAGTCCCGCGCCACGCCGTCGAACCTGCGGCGCAGCACCCAGTAGGCCAGCAGGATCAGCAGCGGAGGCAGCAGCGCGGTGGCTGCGGTCATGTTGATGACGATGCCGAGCAGGTCGTTGATGTTGCCGGAGCCGAGCGCGGGGATGACGAGGATCGGCACGACGATGGCGAACTGCAGCCAGGCCGCGCGCCACGGGATGCCCTCGGAGTTGAGCTCGACGAGCTTGCCGCCAAAGATGCCCTTGGGGATCTCGGAGAAGAAGATCTTCACCGGGGTGGAGGTCCACATGAGCAGGGAGCCGAGGGTCGCGGCCAGCAGGATCACGCCGACGACGCGGTTGACCAACACGGCGGAGAGGCCGAAGTGCTCCCCGACGGCGCCCATGACCACGAACAGGCCGTTGGAGTAGTCGAGCGTGCCCACGGGGACGAACACGTTCATGAGCAGCGACGCGGTGGCGTAGAGCAGGCCGATCACGATGCCCGCGATGACGATCGTGCGCACGAACGCCTTGACGCCGCCGCGCAGATCGTTGAGGAACACAGCCGACGACTCGGCGCCGCCCACGCCCTGGATGATCCACGCCAGGGTGCCCATGAAGCCCCACGCCAGGGCGAAGGTGGAGAGGTCGGGCGTCATCGCCCCGCCGGTGATGGGGGTGGCGGGCTCGACGCCACCGAAGACGGAGGCCAGCGAGAGGACGATGAACGTGGCGGTGAGGACCAGGACCAGGGTGGCGCCGATCGAGGTGACCGAGCCGATCCACTTGGCGCCCTTCGTCGAGACCCAGGTGGCGACGGCGAAGATGAGGATCGAGAGCACCGTGATCCACAACTGCGACAGCTGCTTCTCCTCCCCGTACAGCAGGTAGGACGCGAACACGAGGATCAGCGGCAGCAGCGAGGCGAAGTAGAACAGGTTGACGAACCAGTAGCTGAACGCGGTGAGGAACGCCCACCGGCCGCCCATGGAGGTCTTCACCCACTGGTAGACCCCGGACTCGGAGTTCTTGTTCAGGGCCACGAATTCGGCGATGACAAGCGTGAACGGGATGAAGTAGAGCAGCGTGGCGAAGAAGAACGCCGGGGCGGAGGCCAGCCCGATGGCGACGTTGTTGTTGATGACGTTGCGGATGTTGAACACCGCGGCCACCGTCATGGTGAGCAGCGCGAACATGCCGATCCGCGCGCGATTTGTTCCGGTCATGGCGACTTTCTGTGTGTGGGTGGTGGGGGGGAGGTGGGGTTGGCGCCCTTCGAGAGGGCGGCGGTCGCAGCGCGACGCCTCCTGGCGCGAAGGGGGTTACTTGTTGTGGAAGCTGGCGCCCTCGACGGTGACGTGCAGCAGCACGGCCCGCGCGTCGGGGGTGGGGAGGACGCGGGCGGCCTCGTCGATGCCGACGACGAGCAGCCCGCCGTCGGGCACGACCACCCGCTCCGCCTCGCCGGTGAAGGGTTGGCGGTCGGTGAGGTCGCTGTAAGGGCCGACGGCGGTGAGTGCCTCCTTCGGCGCCACCTCCACCGCGACCTCGCCGCCCAGCGACGCCAGCACCATGAGGTAGCGACGACGCCCGGTCAGCTCAGCCGTGGCGAGGTCCGCGGCACTGCCGAGGCGGTAGGTGAGCGAGTCGCCGATCGAGTAGGCGACGCCGTCGGCCAGCGACGGTGCAGCGTCGAGCGCCTCGAGGGTCCGTGCCCACTTCTTCTCCCCGCCGAGCAGGGCGCGGAGGGTGTCGGGGCTGTCGAAGATGCGCATGGCTCAGTTCTCCTTGATCGGCTGGAGCGTGAACTCGAACGAGAACGGTTCGAACCGCGTGCGGTAGCTGTCCAGCACCTCGGAGCCCCAGGAGTTGGAGCCGAGGCCGAGGACCTGGTCGTTGAGGTTGAGGGTGACGGTGCCGCCGGCGGTGAGGTCCGTGACGTGGCGGGCGGTGTCGATGTCCTCGCAGCGGTACGGCCACGCCGAGAAGTGGAACGGCCGCTCCCCCGACCGCCGCGACACCCGCAGCCCCTGCCCCGAGCCGTCGGTCAGTTCGACCCAGCGGACGTCGCCGCGGTTGCCGTAGTCCTGCGGTACGACGTACGGGGTGACCATGGCGTCGACGTCGCTGTTCCAGAAGCCGACGGGGTTGGCGGCGAACGAGTCGGGGTAGTTCTCGCCCGGGCCGCGGCCGAACCAGGCCACCTGCCGAAGGTCGCCGGGGAGCTCGAGGGTGACGCCGATGCGCGGGACGATGTCGCGGTAGCCGCCATACGGGGTGCCGGCGGCACGGACGGTGGCGGCGCCGTCGGCGTTGATCCGCCACTCCACGTCGACGTGCATCCCGAAGTCGAGGACGGGGGGAGCGATCCGGGCGCGGTAGGTGACGACGACGTCGCCGTCGTCCTCGCGCCAGGCGACGTCGCGGACCGAGGTCTGCATGAGCTGGAGGTGCCGCGGGAACCAGAGCTCGTCGGCCTCCTGCTGGTGGTTGTCGATCAGCGGCTTCCAGAACCCGACGCGGAGCGGGGCGGCGACGAGGTCGCGGCCGCCGTCGGTCCAGGAGAGGAGGTCGGCGGTGAGAGTGTCGAAGGTGAGCCGGCCGGTGGGGGTGGCGACGTCGAGGCGGTGCTTGTCCGGATCGGCGTGGAGGGCCAAGCCTGCTGGGCTGCGATGCTGCCCTCCGGGGAGCACCCCTTCGAGAACCTCGGGACGGCGCCCAGCCCGCGGAGACGTGCCGGTAGTGGCACCCTCTGTCCCGCCCTCTGAGCGTGCGGGCCCTGACTGGGGGACCGACTCCGCGCCGGCGCCCTCCGCAGCGAGCTGGTAGCGGCCCAACTCGTGGCCGGCAACGCACCAGGACGTGGCGCGGGTGGTGGTCACCGTCGCGATCGACGCCCACTCCCGGGCCCCGGCCATCGGCAGCTCATAGCTGAGCTCAGCCGTCGCACCCGGCGCGACGGCGCCCACGGGCAGCAGGTCGGTGGTGGTGAGCACGCCGTCGGCCCAGGTGTCGATCCGCAGCTCGATGTCGCTCAGGTCGCTGAACCACCGGCGGTTGGTCACGCGCACCACGCCGTCGGCGTACGACACGCGGACGGGGCAGATCACGGCCGCGTACTCGAGGAGGCCCGGGCTCGGCTCCTGCCACGGGAAGACCAGGCCGTCGATGCAGAAGTTGGAATTGTTCGGGTAATCGCCGTAGTCACCGCCGTAGCGGTGGTACTCGTGCCCATCGTCGGTGAGCGCGAGCAGCCCATGGTCGGCCCACTCCCAGACGAAGTGGCCCTGGATGGAGTCCCACTGGTCGAACACCGCCTGGTACTCCGCCAGCCCACCGGGGCCGTTGCCCATGGCGTGGCCGTACTCGCAGATGATCCGTGGCTTGGGGTGGGGGTGCTCGCCGAAATCGTTCATCTGGGACACGCGCGAGTACATCGTCGAGATCACGTCGACCACCTCGGCGTTGCGGTCCTCCTCGTAGTGCACGGGGCGGAAGGGGTCGAGCTCCTTGGCCGCCCGGTACATCGAGCGAATGTTGCAGCCGTAGCCGGACTCGTTGCCGAGCGACCACATGATGATCGACGCGTGGTTGCGCTGCGCGAGCACGTGCCGCTCGATCCGGTCCACGTAGGCCGTCTCCCAGGCGGGATCGTCGGTGATGCGGGAGAGGTCGTCGACGTTGGCGAAGCCGTGGGACTCGAGGTCGGTCTCCGCGACCACCATGAGCCCGATCTCGTCGCACAGTTCGTAGAACCGGGGGTCGTTGGGGTAGTGCGCGGTGCGGACGGCGTTGATGTTGTGGCGCTTCATCAGCTCGAGGTCGCGGCGGACGCGGTCCATGCCGACGGCGCGGCCGCGGCGGTCGTCGTGGTCGTGCCGGTTGACGCCGTGCATCATGAAGTAGGCGCCGTTGAGCCGGAGCAGGCCGTCCTCGATGGTGACCTCGGCCAGCCCGAGCCGGTGCGGGACGTACTCGGCGGCGCCGTCGGGCCCGACGACGGTGAGCAGCATGTCGTAGAGGTGCGGCTCCTCGGGGTTCCAGAACCGGGCGCCGGGGACCGTGAGAGTCGCGGTCGCGCCGGGGGCCAGGGTGGCCTCGGCGACGGTTGCTCCGCCGTCGGAGATGGTCCAGGTGAGTGCGGTTGCACCGGCGGCGGCGGCGGTGAGAGTGACCTCGGCGTCGTCGCCCACCTTGTGCGTGCGGACGTGGAAGTCGGTGAGCCGCGCGGCGGGGCGGGTGACGAGGTAGAGGTCGCGGAAGATGCCCGAGGCCCACCACATGTCCTGGTCCTCGATGTAGGTGGCGTCGGAGAACTGGAGCACCTTGATGGCGAACAGGTTGTCGCCGTCGACGATGTGCTCGGTGACGTCGAACTCCGCGGACAGCCTTGACCCCTTCGTCATCCCGACGAACGCGCCGTTGAGGTGGACCTCGGCGTAGCTCTCGACGCCGTCGAGCCGCAGGACCACCTGCTCGCCCGGGGCCGGCGCGGTGAGCCGGACCGTGCGCTGGTAGGCGCCGGTGGGGGTGTCGGCCGGGACGTGCGGCGGCTCGATCGGGAAGGGGTAGCCCTCGTCGGTGTACTGAAGGTTTCCGTGCCCGTCGAGCTGCCAGAGGTGCGGGACGACGACGGTGTCCCACCCCTGCTCTACGGCGCGGAAGGCCGCCGGGACGCGGCCCGGGTGGTCGAAGAGGCGGAAGCGCCACTCGCCGGTGAGGTCGACGAAGCCGCGCGAGGCGGTGCGGTTGCGGCCGGCTGCCAGCTCGGGGGTGGCGTAGCCGAAGAAGTAGGCGCGTCCGGGCATCCGGTTGCGGCCGGTCAGCGCCTGGTTCTCCCAGTCGAGGGGTTCCGTCATGGACGCGGTCTCCTTTGCTTCTGCGTCTCACCACCGGGAATGTAACCGGTTACATTGAGAGTAGCGCACGACCGTCTCGGGGTCCAAACGGGGTGCCTCCTACCGCTGGCTGAGGTGCCCCACTCGCTGGCTGAGGTGCCGCGAAGCGGCCTCGAAGCCTAAGAAAAGTGAGCTGACAAGGAACGTCTCTGAGGTTTCGAGGCTCGTCGCTGCGCTCCTCACACCTCAACCCGCGGGGAAGGCTCGTCGCTACGCTCCTCACACCTCAACCAGCGGGGGCGGGCCACGCTCGTCGCCTGGTCCAAACAGCGGACCAGGCTCCACGAACGGGACCTGTCAGATGCCGCTCAGCAGCCAGTCGACCACTGCCTTGGCCGGCCACCCACCCGGGTACCGGGCGGCCAGCACGCGGGCGCTGTCGAGGTCCTGCCCGAGCGTGATGGCGGGCTGCTCCTGGTAGCCGCTCTTGCGCAGCTGCCCGAGGCCGATGTTGGCCATCAGGGCGTTGCACAGGCACTTGCGGCCCACCGTCTCCTCCACTGTGCCGCCCTTGCGCACATACGGCATGAGGGGCTCGGAGGGGCAGCGGTAGGTGATCGACTTGTCCTCGCGCTCGACGGGCACGCGTAGGTAGCCGAGGTCGCAGATGCGTTCGCGCTCCTCGTAGACCGGCTCCTCCGACAGCGTGCCCGGGAGCTGGGCCACCTTGAACGGGAAGCCCGTCGGCGAGGCCCGCGGGTCGTTGCGGACCTCGAGCGTCCCCGCGTCGAGCTCGGCGTGGAGCTGGCTGCGGAGGTCCTGCGTGAGGCCCGACTCGTCGGCCAGCGCGAACAGCGTGCCGGTCTGGACGCCCGCGGCGCCGGCTGCGCGCGCCTCGGCCACCTTCTCCGGGGACGCGAACCCGCCGGCCAGCCAGAACGGCAGGCCAACGCGGGCGATCTTCTCCAGGTCGGCGTGGTCCCTCGGCCCGTAGACGGGGTCACCGGCGTCATCGAGGACCACCTTGCCGCGCGGCGGGGAGCTGTGGCCGCCCGCCGTCGGGCCCTCGACGATGAAGCCGTCGGGGCGGATCTCGGGGTCGCGGTTGAGGTAGTCGGCCAGCACATGGAGGGTGACGATGGCCAGGAAGTTGGGGCGGCGCAGCGGCGGCAGCTCGTCGCCGAGCAGCGTGTGCGGGTTGAGCGCGGCCCGGTGGGTCGTCGTCGAGTTGATCACGTCGATGGTGAGGTGGCCGGTGCGGCCGGAGGCGTACTCGGTGAGCACGCGCGGGATCTCGCGCGGCACGCCGGCGCCCATGATCACGTAGTCGACATCCGCCAGCATCGCGCCGAGGATTGCCGACAGGTTGGCCGTCTGGATCTTCTCCAGCAGGTTGATCCCGACGGTGCCCTCGTGGCCCTCCTTTGCCAGCCACACCTCGGAGAAGTTGCCGCACAGGCTGAGCTCGAGCGCGGCGCGGCGGGGCGAGATGGTGAGGGTGGGGTGGGGGCGGTACGGCTGCCCCTCCGCGCGGCCACCCTCGAGGAAGTAGGTGTCCAGGACGCGCTGGGCCATGGCCTGCGACGGGAAGTGCGCCAGGGCGCGGCGGCGATGCCCGCCCGGGTCCCCGTCCTGGAGCTCGCGGGCAAGCACGCCGTCGAGCGCGGTGCCGGACACGACGCCGAGCTGGCCGCAGAGCGAGACCTCCCGGGCAAGCTGCCAGGACGAGACCGCGACGCCCATGCCGCCCTGGATGAGGGTGGGGGGTTGTGTGATGGTCACCGGCTTCTCCTCGAGAATGCGCGAACAGATATCCCTACGGTACCGTAACTTACGCGACCGTAAGAATCGTGGGCGGAGAGCTCCGCAGTTGAACGATCCCTCGTCGCCGCCGTCTGCGGCGAGCGCCCGCTTCCGAGGTCGTTGGCGTGACCCGCACCCGGACACGACCGTTCGAGGGCCGGCGGGTCGACGACCCCGGTGCGTGGGAAGATGGGCCGCACCCACGCCCCAAAGGAGTCCCGTGCCCAGAGCCCCCCGCGCCGGCCGCGCCAGCGTCACGATCGGCGACGTCGCGCGCGTGGCGGGGGTGTCGCGGGCGACGGCGTCGCGGGCGCTCAACGACTCACCCCTGGTCACCGACGACACCAAGGAGAAGGTGCGCGAGGCGGTCCGCGAGACCGGCTTCGTGATGAACGCCCAGGGCCGGGCGCTGGCCGTCGGCCGGGCGGAGTCCGTGGCCATCCTCGTCACCGAGCCCCTCGACGAGCTGTTCCAGGACCCCACCTACGCGTCGATCCTCCGCGGGATCACCGAGGGCCTCGCCGAGACCCCCACCCTGCCGATCCTGCTGCAGGCCTCCTCGGAGGCGGAGCACCGGCGGGCGCTGCGGCACTTCGAGCGCCGCTCCGTCGACGCGGTGATCGACATCTCCCCGTATGTGGGCGGGGACATGCTCGAGGCGCTCAGGGGCGGCACCCTCCCGGTGGTGCTGTGTGGGCAGCTCGAGGGGCAGCCGTACGAGGGCGTCTTCTCGAGCGTGTTCGCCGACGACGTCCGCGGCGCCCGCCTGGCCGGGGCCAGGATGGCCGAGCGCGGGCGCAGATGCGTGGCGGTGATCAACGGCCCGCTCGACAATCCGGCGGCGGCGGACCGGCTCGTCGGCTACCGGGAGTCGCTGGGCGCGCTGTTCCGCCCCGAGCTCGCGATCTCCACCGGCTGGGACTCGACCTCCGGGTTCGAGGCGATGCGCCGGCTGCTGGAGGCCGAGCCCGGCATCGACGGGGTGCTCGCGGGCTCGGACCGCATCGCCGTGGGCGCGATGGCGGCGCTGGAGCTGAGCGGGCGCTCCGTGCCCGGGGACGTGTCGGTGATCGGCTTCGACGACCACGCCGTCGCCGCCACGTCCACTCCCCCGCTGACGACGGTGCGCCAGCCGATGCGCGAGGAGGGCAGGATCGCGGCCGAGCTGGCCCTGGCCATGGTGGGCGGGGAGCCCCCGACGACGGTGGTGCTCGAGATGGAGCTTATCGAGCGCGCCAGCGTCTGACGGGGCCGGCCCCCGGGGGTCCCTTGGCTTGGGTGGGTTTGAGCCGATGGATGGGTTCGCGGCGTCGCTCACGCTCGGCCCACGCTGGGCCGGCTACGCGAACCCATCCATCGGCTCAAACCACCCCCCACCCGGCCCGGGCCGCACGGGTAGGCTCGAACGGTGACAGCCCCGCTCGTGGAACCCGGCCCGGAGCTCACCCGCGCCCAGCTCACCCGCTACTCGCGGCACCTCCTGGTGCCTGGCATGGGCATCGAGGCGCAGCGCCGGCTGCTCGCCGCGCGCGTCGCCGTCGTGGGCGCCGGAGGCCTCGGCAGCCCGATCCTCGCCTACCTGGCCGCCGCCGGAGTCGGGCACCTCACGATCATCGACGACGACGTGGTGGACGCCACCAACCTCCAGCGCCAGATCGTGCACCGCGACGACGCCGTCGGGCACCCCAAGGCGGAGTCGGCCGCCGCGTTCGTCCGCGCCCTGAACCCCGAGGTCAGCGTCACCACCCACCGCGCACGCATCACCCCTGACAACGCCCAGAGCCTTCTGGCGGGCCACCACCTCGTCCTCGACGGCGCGGACAACTTCCCTACCCGCTACGCCGTGGCCGACGCCTGCGCCACCCTCGGCCTCCCCGTCGTCTGGGCGGCGGTGCTGCGCTTCGACGCGCAGGTGTCCTCCTTCGTGCCGGGCGGCCCCGACGCGGTGACCCTCCGCGACCTCTACCCCGTCCCGCCGCGCCCCGAGGACGTGCCGTCGT
This sequence comes from Tessaracoccus yangjingae, assembly GCF_055326235.1. NCBI lineage: Bacteria > Bacillati > Actinomycetota > Actinomycetes > Propionibacteriales > Propionibacteriaceae > Tessaracoccus > Tessaracoccus yangjingae. The sequence goes on from NZ_JBUZNN010000012.1 coordinate 90,999, forward strand.
GCGCGGAGGCGGGCGTGCTGGGCGCGCTCGTGGGGCAGGTCGGCTCCATCATGGCCGCCGAGGCCGTCAAGCTGATCTGCGGCTTCGGCGAGCCGCTCGTGGGCCGCATCCTGCTCATCGACGCCCTCACCCAGCGCACCCGCGAGGTGCCGTTGCGCCCCGCTCCCCCCGTGACCAGAACACACACTCCGGAGGCACCCATGGCCCTGAACGAGCTCACCGTCGAGGACGTGGCCGCGATCCTCGACGACCCCGCGCGCCCCACCCTCCTCGACGTCCGCGAGCCGGCCGAGCACGCTCTGGGCACGCTGCCAGGCTCGCTGGCCGTGCCGCTCGGCGAGGTGCTGAGCTGGGACCGCCTCGACGACAACCTCCCCGACGGCCCGGTGATCGTCTACTGCAAGATCTCGCCCCGCGCCCGGCGGGCGGCCGCGCACCTGGTGGCACTGGGGCATCCGGACGTGTCGCTCATGGACGGCGGCATGATCGCCTGGGCGGAGCGGATCGATCCCAGCTACCCGCACTACTGATGCGAGACTGGTCTCCATGGCGACGGTGAGGTACTTCGCGGCGGCGGCCGAGGCCGCGGGCACGGAGCAGGAACAGGTTGAGGCTGCCACGCTCGGCGGGCTGCTTGCGGACCTCCGCGCCCGGCACGACGCCAGGCTCGGCCGCGTGCTCGAGGTCAGCTCGATCCTCCACGACGGTCGATACGTCTCAGACCCCGCCACCCCGCTGGCCGACGGCGCCGTGCTCGACGTCCTGCCCCCCTTCGCCGGCGGCTGACGGGGGATCGACCATGGCCGTGCTGATCGATCCGCCCCGCTGGCCCGCGCACGGCACCGTATTCGGGCACCTGGTCTCCGACTCCTCGCTCCACGAGCTGCACGCCTTCGCGGCCCGCGCCGGCATTCCGCCCAGGGCCTTCGACCACGACCACTACGACGTACCGGTGTCGCGGTACGACGAGCTGGTCGCGGCCGGCGCGGTGCCCCTCGACGAGCGGGAGCTGGTGCGGCGCCTCGCCCGCTCCGGGCTGCGGGTACGCCCCCACGAGAAGACCCCCACCCGCGTCAGGGCCCGCGCCGCCGTCGTCGCCGCCTGGGAGGGGCTCGGCCTCCCGGGCTCCCTCCGCGACACCCTGATGACCCGCTGGTCCGAGCCGCACCGGCACTACCACGACGTCCGCCACCTGGCGCAGTGCCTCTCCGCGCTGGGCCACCTCGGCTGCGACGACCCGGTCGTCGAGGTCGCGGCCTGGTTCCACGACGCGGTCTACGACGGCGTCCCTGGCCAGGACGAGGAGCGCTCGGCGGCGCTCGCGGAGACCCTGCTGGACGGCGTGATGGCGGCCGGGCAGGTGGAGGAGGTGTCGCGGCTGGTGCGGATGACCGCCGACCACTCCCCCGACGACCCGTTGGGCGCGCTCCTCTCCGACGCCGACCTCTCGATCCTCGGCCAGATCCCCGGCCGCTACCACGTCTACGTCCGCGACGTGCGGCTGGACTACGCGCACGTCGACGACGACGCCTGGCGGGTGGGGCGGGCCGCCGTCCTGCGCTCGCTGCTCGGCCAGGACCCCCTGTACCGGACCGTCGCCGGCCGCGACCTCTGGGAGGCCCGCGCGCGCGCCAACCTCGCCGACGAGCTGGCCAGGCTCGACACCTGATCCATGTCCCCGGCGTGGCCGGGGCGCGCGAATCTCAGCGGACCGCTGGCGCGGGTCGCTAGATTGAGAAGACCAGCGGAGGGAGAACCCATGAAGATCACCGACAACGGTCCGGAGCCCAACGTCTTCGACCTTGAGACCGCCACCAAGGAGAACCCGAACTACCGCACAGTGGCATGGACGGGCAAGTACCTGCAGGTCACGCTAATGTCCATCCCCGTGGCCCACTCGATCGGGTTGGAGGTGCATCCGGATACGGACCAGTTCATCCGCCTCGACGCCGGCAAGGGTCGCTGCCTGATGGGGCCCACGAAGGACGACCTCAACGTGAAGGTCGACGTCGAGGACGGCTGGTCCGTCCAGGTGCCGGCCGGCACGTGGCACGACATCGTCAACACCGGCGACGAGCCCATGCAGCTCTACGTCATCTACGCCCCGTCGCACCACGCCAAGGGGAAGGTGCACAAGACCGAGGAGGACTCGGAGGCCGACGAGAAGGCGGGCAAGGACGAGCCTCCCGCCTGGACGTCCCAGCCGGAGGAGTGAGCAGGTGGGGAGCGCCTCACGCGCTCCCCACCGCCGCGCTCAGGCCCCTGCCGGAATCCGGACGCGCAAGGCGGTCACCGTGCCCTCCCGCCGGAACACGGAGCCGCTCAGCTCGGCATTCAGGGCGCCGTCCGGGTGCTCACGCGTCGAGCCGTCGGCCAGCTCCGCGGTGATCGACGTGGTGTCGCCCCCGCGGACGCACACCACCGGCACCTGGCAGAACGTGAACGCCAGCGAGCCCGGCGGCAGCCCGAGGGTGCGCTGCTCCCCACCCGCGTCGAGGTAGCTGAACTCCGCGGGCTCCGTCGTCCACTCGGCGTCGCGGAGCAGCAGCGGCCTGACGACGATGCGGCCCTCCTCCACGCGGAGGCCCAGCTCCCCCAGCCGGGTGAGGATCTCCTCCTTCACCTGGCCGGTCATCCCGGGCTGGCGGGCGCCGTGATCCTTCGGCGTGTGCGAGTAGGGATCGGTCGGGAACGCCCCGTAGACCTCCGGCGTCTTGCAGTACCCCAGCCCCTGGCGCACGTCCTCGTAGGCAGCCTTGAGCGCGTCGACCACCGGCGCCTTCGCCCCGTCGGCCACCGCCCGCTCGAGGGTCTCCTGGACGGCGAGCAGCAGCTTGGACACCATGTGCCAGTAGATCGAGCCGAGGCCCTCGAACGCGAAGAAGGACCCGGAGCGGCCGGTGAACTCGGCGTGCCGGAAGACCTCCTCGTGGACCTCCCTCAGGCGGTGGCGGCCCTCGGCGAGAGCGGTCCCGAGGTCGGGGTGTCCGGCGAGTGCGTCCAGAGCCCGCTCCACCTCCTTCGCGTTGCGGATGCCCGCGGCGAAGTGATATTCGCCGTGGATGTCCCGGACGACGACGCTGCGGTCTCCCGCCGCCACCAACGCCCCCACGAGCGGGCAGGACTCAGCCTGCGTCGCGGTGATGGTGTTGCGGCCGAGGAAACTGGGCACCTGCTTGTCCGGGTAGAGGATGTAGCTGTGCTGATCGGCGCGGTAGAGGGCGCTGCTCCTGAGCGACGCCAGGAGCGCCACCGACTCCTCCGGGCTGAGCGCCCCTGACGAGAGCGCCGCCACCTGCCCCTCGAGCATCTCCGGGAGCCTGCGCACGGCGGCCCGGCCGGGGGCGAGGTCGAGGATGTTGTAGGAGTGGATCATCGCGTCCGCTCTCGTGTTGGCACGGAGAGCGGCGTCGACGTGGGCCTGCGCGTGGTCGAGCAGCGCGGCGACCTCGTCGACCCGCACGGTGACGCGCTCGGGCCCCACACCGGCGTAGACCCGCCGGCGGTAGGCGGTGCCCGCGGCGCCGAGGGCGTCCATGACGGCGCGCCGCGACTCGTCGTCGACGGCGTCGCCGGCCGGGCGCGCCAGGACCGCGAGCACCTCCGCCAGCAGGTCGCTCAGGGCGGGGGTGAGCTCGACGTCGGCGTCGAGGAGTCCCCGCACGACGGGGATGTAGCGGCGCAGGTAGGCCAGCGTGACCACCGACAGCCCGCGCCCGACGAGCGCGTTGTTCGCGTCGTTCCACTCGGGGCGCTGCGTGTTCATCCAGATGCCGCCGCCGGGGACGAAGTTGACCAGCTTGGCCAGGAGGATGAGGAGGAGCTTCTCGGCCAGGGAGACCCGCACGATCCCGCCGTCGGGGTCGTGGAGCAGGCGCCCGTCGGCGCCCTCACGCGCCACGCGCCGCTCGACGAGTGACTGGCGGGCATCGTCGAAGGCGATGGTGTCGAAGGGGTCGGCCAACGTCGCCTCGTAGGTGGCGATCCGGTACGGCACGTCGGCGTGGGTGAACACCGCGCGCCCCGCGAGCCTGCGGAGGCGGCCGGGGTGGAACCGCTGGGAGGTCTCCAGCAGCTTGAGCAGGTAGATGACCTGATGGTCGCTCCAATACCCGATGTTGGCCCAGGGGTTCTCCGGCTCCGGCACCTCCCAGTCCACTCCCTCGCGCGAGATCCGGTAGGGGTTGTAGCCGTCGGCCGTGGTGGCATCCAGGAACACCGTGATCATCGATTCCACGTATTCAGGGAACGACCACGCGAGCGCCTCCCAGTTCTGGAAGATGTCGCGCCAGTTCCCCTGGTAGGTGAGGCGCGGGTTGCCCTGCCCGTCGACGAGCTCGATCCGGAACCTGTTCCAGGGCCGGCTGGGGTCGCCGTGGCGCCGGCTGAAGGTCAAGGGGAGGTACTCCATCGCGAGGCGCCAGAGGTCCGGATCGCCCGACCGGTCGGCCGCGGCCCCGAGGGCGTCGATGCGCAGGCGCTCCGGCAGCGACGCCAGCGTGTCGGCACAGCGGGCGGCCGTGGCCGGGCTGCGCTGGGCGACGAAGGCGCGCACGTCGTCGGCGCCGACCTCGTAGCCCGACGCGGGGAGGCCTCCGCGCATGGTGTTGTAGAGGACGTTGGCCAGGTGGTGCGTGGCGGCCACCTCCTCGCCGGTGACCTGCGCTGCGTCGGTGGACGCGAGGATCGCCGAAAGGTCGTCGCGGGTCCGTGCCAGGTCCGCGTCGAGCGCCGCGGCGATCCCGCCCTGGCGCAGCTCGGCGTTGAGGGCGACCACATCGGCCGCGTCGTGGTCGACGTCAGCGACGATGCGCCAGGAGCGCCGGCCACCGGGGGGCAGCGTCACGGCGGCGCGGAGGAGGTAGGCGCCCTGTTCGCCGCGCATCTCGAGCTCCTCGTCGACCGCACCGGGGAACCCCGTGAGCTGGCGGGTGGACAGGAGGCGGGTCGCGCCGTCGAGCCCGAGCTGCCAGGCCACATTGGCCCGCAGTGACTCGCTGGGCTCGGCGAGGTCGGTGAGGGATGCGTTGAGGTGGTAGATGCCGAGCCCTGTGGCGGGGTCCAGCTCGCTGCGCTTGTAGGCGTCGAGGAGGTTGCTCAGCTCGTTCTGGACCTGCTGGCTGGTGCCGGCGGGAAGGATGTTGACCAGACCGTCGAGCACGTCCACCTCGCTGGCCCGGCCGTCGAGGGACGTGAGCTCGCAGCTGCGCACGACGCCGTACCGTGCACTGGACTCCCAGGTCACCCGAAAGCTCATCCCGAGGTCTGGGCGGGTCTCCTCGAACACCAGGGCGGCACCCAGGACGTCCTTGTACAGGACCCGCTCCACCGACGGGTCGCCCGGCCGGAGCTCGGCGAACGGGTGCCAGTGCGAGACGGCACCCCCCTCGCCCGTCACGCGCATCCTCGTGAGCCCACCCGTGCGGCCGGCGCTCTGGGCGACCTTGTCGTCGGTGTAGTACGGGAACAGCGCCTTCTCGGCGTCGACGCGGCCGGCCGTCAGCCCGCCGGTGGAGGAGATGAAGATCCAGACGTCGCTGGAACTGACGATCGTCATGAAGAAGGGATCCATGCGGTCGTAGCCGCTGATCCGGTGGAACCTGCGCCCCTGCAGTGTCACCAGTGCGCCGTCGCCGGCGGCTTCCCGCGTGGGCGCCGCCGTGACGGGCGTGGTTGCGCCGAAGGTCGTGGTCATTGGTCCTCGCTCTCGTCTGCGGGCGGGCGATCCGCCCGGTCCCGAGAGCGCTCTCATCGTCTGGCGGATGTGTCGCAGCTGTGCGATGGTCGGGTGAGAGAGCGCTCTCACGAATCATGACACGAGCGGCGCCCGAGAGCAAGAGCACCCGGGCCCCGGAGGAAACTGGACGAGCGCGGGGAGCCGGCCAGGTTGATGAGTGAGTGTTCACTCACTACACTCGTCCCGTGATGTCCCGCGCCGCCCCCATGCCCCCCGAGCAGCGACGCGCCGCGATCGTCGAGGCCAGCATCCCCCTCCTGGAGGAGCACGGCCAGGCCCTCACCACCCGCATGGTCGCCGAGGCGGCCGGCGTGGCGGAGGGGACGATCTTCCGCGTGTTCCCCTCCCTCGACGACCTCATCTCCGCCACCATCAGCGAGGCCCTGTCCAGCGAGCGGCTCTCCACCCGGCTCGCCGCCGCGGACCTCACCGGCGACATCGAGCGCCAGACGCATGCCGCGATCGAGCTGATCGAGCAGTACCTGCACTCCGTGCACACCATGTTCGTCGCCGCCCACGGGGCCTCGAAGCACACCGCGCCCCACGCCGCGCAGTGCGCCCGCACCGAGCTCGAGGCCCGCACCGTCGAGCTCGACGCCTGGATGACGGACCACTTCCTCCCCTACCGCGACCAGATCACCATCCCCCTCGAGGCCTTCGCCACGCTGCTGCGCACGTTCGCCGTCGGGCACGCCTCCCGTTTCGTCTCGTCGTCGCTCTCACTCGACGACCTCGCCCGCATCGCGCTCCACGGGGCGCTCCGAAAGGACATCGCATGATCTCCCGCTTAGGGCGGCTCATCAACCGCTACATCCGCCCCTACTGGGGGCTGCTCGCGATCGTCATCGCGCTGCAGACCATCGCGACCATCATGTCGCTCTACCTGCCCACCCTGAACGCCCGCATCATCGACGAGGGCGTCGTCACGGGCGACACGGACTTCATCTGGGGCACCGGCGGCGTCATGCTGCTGCTCTCGGCGGTGCAGGGCGCGGCGCAGATCGCCGCCGTCTGGGCCGGCGCGAACGCCGCGATGCAGTTCGGCCGCGACGTCCGGGCCGCCATCTTCGAGCGCGCCCTCTCCTTCTCCGCCCGCGAGCTCAACAGGTTCGGGGCCCCGTCGCTCATCACCCGCAACACCAACGACGTGCAGCAGGTCCAGATGCTGGTGCTCATGAGCGCCGTCATGCTGGTCTCCGCCCCCATCACCATGGTGGGCGGCGTCTTCATGGCGCTGCGCGAGGACGCCGGGCTGTCCTGGATCATCCTGGCCGCCGTCGTCGTCCTCGGCGCGGGCATCACCATCCTCATCGTCAACATGGGGCCGCTGTTCGAGGTGATGCAGAAGCGCATCGACACCCTCAACCGCGTGCTCCGCGAGCAGATCACCGGCATCCGCGTGGTCCGCGCCTTCGTCCGCGAGCCCCACGAGGCCCGCCGCTTCGACAAGGCCAACGCCGAACTGGTGGACACCACCACCACGGTGGGCCGCCTGATGGCCTTCCTGTTCCCGTTCGTCGGGCTCATCATGAACATCTCGACGGTGGGCGTCATGTGGTTCGGCGCCCAGCGCATCGAGTCCGGCGACATCCAGATCGGCCAGCTCACCGCCTTCATCTCCTACCTCATCCAGATCCTCATCTCCGTCATGATGACGACGATGCTGCTGGTGATGGCGCCGCGCGCCGCCGTCTGCGCGGACCGCATCATGGAGGTGCTGGACACCGAGAGCTCCGTGGCTCCGCCTGCCAACCCGGTGGCGCCGTCGGGTGAGCGCGGCCACGTGGTGTTCGACCGCGTCAGCTTCTCCTACCCCGGCGCCGAGTCGCCCGTCCTCAAGGACGTGTCCTTCGAGCTGACCCCCGGCACCACCACCGCGATCATCGGCTCCACCGGCGCCGGCAAGACCACGCTGATCAGCCTCATCCCCCGCCTCTTCGACGCCACGCAGGGCTCCGTCCTCGTCGACGGCGTGGACGTGCGCCAGCTCGACCCGGACACCCTCTGGGCCCGGATCGGCCTCGTGCCGCAGAAGCCCTACCTCTTCACCGGCACGGTGGCCAGCAACCTGCGCTACGGGAAGCCCGACGCCACCGACGAGGAGATCTGGGCCGCGCTGCGCGTGGCGCAGGCCGAGGCGTTCGTCCTCGAGAAGGACGAGCAGCTCGAGACCCACATCGCCCAGGGCGGCACCAACGTCTCCGGCGGCCAGCGGCAACGCCTGGCCATCGCCCGGGCGCTGGTGAAGAAGCCGAGCGTCTACATCTTCGACGACTCCTTCTCAGCCCTCGACGTCGCCACCGACGCCCGGCTCCGCGCCGCGCTCCGGCCTGAGACCGCCAACGCGGCGGTCCTCGTCGTGGCGCAGCGCGTCTCCACCATCACCGCCGCAGACCTCATCCTGGTCCTGGACGACGGCGAGATCGTCGGCCGCGGCACCCACGACGAGCTCCTGGCCTCGAACGAGACCTACCGCGAGATCGTCGAATCCCAGCTGAGCGCCGAGGAGGCCGCCGCATGAGCGAGAACAAGGCAACCCCCGTCAAGGCCAACGAGCGCCCCAAGCACGCCCCCACCCACCGCGGCGGCCCGGGCCACGGCCCCATGTCCGGCAGCGGCGAGAAGGCGGCCAACTTCAAGGTCTCCGTCCGACGGCTGCTCGGGCACCTGCGCCCCCAGCGCGCCGGGATCATCCTGGCCATCGCCCTGGGCGTGGCGTCCGTGGCGCTCGCCGTCGTCGGCCCCAAGATCCTCGGCCGCGCCACCGACCTGATGCTCTCGGGCATCATCGGCGCCCAGATGCCGGCGGGGGCCACCAAGCAGCAGGTGATCGACGCCGCCGTCGCCGACGGCAACACCCAGCTCGCGGACCTGCTCCGGAACCTGGACTTCGTGCCCGGCGAGGGCATCGACTTCGGCGCCATCGGCAGCATCCTGCTACTCGTGCTCGGCCTTTACGTGGTGTCGTTCGTCTTCTCCTACGTGCAGGGCTGGGTGCTCAACGGCTCGGTGCAGAAGTCGATCTACCAGATGCGCCGCGAGGTGGCCGCCAAGCTGGACCGCCTCCCGCTGTCCTACTACGACAAGCAGCCGCGCGGCGAGGTGCTGAGCCGCGTCACCAACGACATCGACAACGTGTCGCAGACGCTGCAGCAGACCCTGTCGCAGCTGCTCAACTCGCTGCTCATGGTGATCGGCGTGCTGATCATGATGTTCTGGATCTCGCCCATCCTTGCGTTGGTCGCGCTCATCTCGGTGCCCATCGCCATGCTGGTGGTCTCCGTGATCGGGAAGCGCTCGCAGAAGCTGTTCGCGCAGAACTGGAAGTCCACCGGTGAGCTGAACGCCCACATCGAGGAGGCCTTCACCGGCCACTCCCTGGTCAAGGTGTTCGGCCGCCAGAAGGAGGTGGAGGCGGAGTTCCAGCGCCGCAACCAGGAGCTGTACAAGGCCGGCTTCGGCGCCCAGTTCATCTCCGGCATCATCATGCCCGTGATGTTCCTCGTCGGGAACCTCAACTACGTCGTGATCGCCGTCGTCGGCGGCCTGTGGGTGGCGTCGGGACGGATGAACATCGGCGACGTGCAGGCCTTCATCCAGTACTCGCGCCAGTTCACGCAGCCGCTCACGCAAGTGGCGTCCATGGCCAACCTCCTGCAGTCCGGCGTCGCGTCGGCCGAGCGCGTCTTCGAACTGCTGGACTCCGAGGAGATGTCCGTCGAGCCTTCCGGCGAGCTGAAGGTGTCGCGGGGCGAGGTGGTCTTCGACCACGTCGGCTTCTCCTACAAGCCCGAGCAGCCGCTCATCCAGGACCTGTCGCTGACGGCGCAGCCCGGCCAGACGGTCGCCATCGTCGGCCCGACGGGGGCGGGCAAGACCACGCTGGTCAACCTGATCATGCGGTTCTACGACCTGCAGAAGGGCCGCATCCTCATCGACGGCGTGGACATCGCGTCGGCGCCCCGCGGCGAGGTGCGCAGCAACATCGGCATGGTGCTGCAGGACACGTGGCTGTTCGGCGGAACCATCCGCGACAACATCGCCTACGGCCGTCCTGACGCCTCGGAGGAGGACATCCGGGCCGCGGCGAAGGCCACGTTCGTGGACCGCTTCGTGCACTCCCTGCCCGACGGCTACGACACCGTCATCGACGAGGAGGGGTCGAACGTCTCGGCGGGCGAGAAGCAGCTCATCACCATCGCCCGCGCCTTCCTGGCCGACCCGGCGCTGCTGATCCTCGACGAGGCCACCTCGTCGGTGGACACCCGCACCGAGGTGCTGGTCCAGCACGCGATGGCGGCGCTGCGCACGGGGCGGACGTCGTTCGTGATCGCGCACCGGTTGTCGACCATCCGCGACGCCGACCTGATCCTGGTCATGGAGGAGGGACGGATCGTCGAGCAGGGGACGCACCACGAGTTGCTCGACGCGCGCGGTCACTACTACGACCTCTACCAGAGCCAGTTCAACGCGGCGATCGAGGAGGAGACCGCCGCCTGACCTCACCATCCCCCTCCTGACGGGCCCCAGCCGCGACACGGCTGGGGCCCGTCTCGTCGACACGAGGCCACCGGCTGGAGCGTTGGTCGCCCCTGGCGGAGCGCCTGGTCAGGGGCGGATGTCCATTGTCGCCGGCCGAGGCGCCAGCCCCATCCCCGGCCGAGGCGCCAGCCCCATCCCCGACCGAGGCGCCCGCCCCATCGCTGGCTGAGGTGCCCGCCCCATCGCTGGCTGAGGTGCCGCGAAGCGGCCTCGAAGCCTAAGAAACGTTGGCTGACAAGCTCACGAGTCAGAGGCTGATCCACGGCGCAGATTGTGGGCGCAGAGGCAGGGTGGGTCAGGGGTTTGAGCCAATGGATGGGTTCGCGGAGAGCCCCGCGCTCAACCCACGCGGGAGACGTTTGTCAAGTGTCGGGTTTGATGGAGGCATCCAAGTCACGAAGGAGGGCATCGGATGCCAGCACTACGGAAGTATCCCGACGAGTTGCGTGAGCGGGCGATCCGGCTCACATTGGAGGCGAGGAAGGACCCGGCGTCACGGCCGGGGGCGATCCGCCGGATCGGGGAGCAGCTAGGGATCAACCCGGAGACGCTACGCGGCTGGGTGTCCCAGGCAGAGGTCGACGAGGGTACCCGGCCGGGCACCACGACCTCGGACGCGCAGCGGCTGGTTGAGCTTGAGCGGGAAGTGCGCGAGCTGCGTCGGGCCAACCACATCTTGAAGACCTCGGCGGCTTTCTTCGCGGCGGAGCTCGACCGCCCCAACCCCAGGTAGTCGCCTACATCGACGCCCATCGCCATGACGTGGTCGATGGGCGCGAGGTCGGGGTCGAGCCGATCTGTCAGGTCCTCACCGAGGCCGGCGCCAAGATCGCCCCGTCGACGTACTACTCCGCCCGGTCGCGGCCACCCTCGCCGCGCGCGGTGCGCGATGAGGAGTTGAGGGTCGAGATCGCCCGCGTGCACCGCGACAACTACGGCGTGTACGGGGTGCGCAAGGTCCATGCGCAGCTGGTTCGCGAGGGCATCGCCGGGCACGCCTGCCACCCGACGGGCTCCGGCCTGATCGCACGATGCACCACCCGTCGGCTGATGCGCGAGCTGGGGTTACGCGGCCTGATCCGCTCGAAGAGCCCCCGCACCACCCAGCCCGGCAACGGGCCGGACCTGCGCCCCGACCTGGTCGAGCGCCAGTTCCGCGCCGACACGCCGAACCAGCTGTGGGTCGCCGATATCACCTATGTGCGCACCTTCGCCGGCTGGGTCTACGTCTCCTTCGTCCTCGACGTGTTCTCCCGCCGCATCGTGGGCTGGCAGGTCTCCACCAGCTTGCGCACCGATCTGGCCCTCGACGCCCTCGAGATGGGCCTGTGGACCCGGGCCCGCGACGGACACGACACCAGCCAGCTCGTCCACCACTCCGACAGAGGAACCCAATACGTGGCCATCCGCTACACCGAACGGCTCGCCGAGGCAGGAGCAGTCGCCTCGGTCGGCTCCCGCGGCGACTCCTACGACAACGCCATGGCCGAGGCCCTCAACTCCCTGTTCAAGGGCGAACTCGTCCGCAATCGCGGCCCCTGGCGCTCGATCGACGACCTCGAGATCGCGGTGGTCGAATGGGTCCACTGGTACAACCATCGGCGCCTCCACGGAGAGATCGGCCTGATCCCACCCGTCGAATACGAGACCGCCCACTACAGCGCCAGAGCACACGCGACGGCCTGCACCCAGCCCTTCGACGAGCCCGAGCGTGCAATCCATGCCTCCATCAAAGCCGGAACTTGACA
>NZ_JBUZNN010000013.1:0-47910 GCF_055326235.1 Tessaracoccus yangjingae
CTGCAGACAACGCAACGACCCAGCCACCAAGGCCTACATCGAACGCCGCACCGCTGAAGGCCGAACCAAGCGAGAGATCCGCCGCTGCCTCAAACGATACGTCGCCCGCCAGACCTTCAGAATCCTCGAAAAAGGGGTTGACAAAACATAGGAGCGTCCTAAGAAACGCGAGTTTGACCAGGGACTCTGCTGGTGGTGTCTGTGGTTGGGTGGAGCGGTGTGTGGTGGGGGCCGGGCCGCCCATGCTTCCGGCGGTGGCGCTCCGCGCCGGCGCCGTCAGCAACGCCCACCCAACCTGCCCCGGCCCCCACCACCCACCGCCCTGCTGTCCCCACCGCCCCTGCCTCCCCCATCGCCCTCCCGGTCCCCATCGCCCTGCTGTCCCCACCGCCCCTGCCTCCCCCATCGCCCTCCCGGTCCCCACCGCTCCGCCCACTGCTGCCCGAGGTCCCCTCCACCGCTGGCTGAGGTGCCGCGTAGCGGCCTCGAAGCCTAGAAAACGTGAGCTGACAAGGACCGTTTCTGAGGCTTCGAGGCTCGTCGCTTCGCTCCTCACACCTCAGCCAGCGGTAGTCCCGCTGGTTGAGCCGGGCCGTGAGGAGCGGAGCGACGCGCGCCCGCGTCGAAACCCATCCGCGCCCGATCCGTGGACCCGCGGGTGGGCGGGTCACTGGCGCCAGGCGGGGGAACTGGCCAGGATCAAGTCGTCGTCCTCCGGTGGGCAGGGTGGCGCACCTGCCTGAGGTTCGAGCTGTTGCAGCCGGTGGCGTTGATGCTGCCGAGGTTTGCGGGTGGGGTCGATGTGGCGGGGTGGGGTGAACCATGGCAGGCCGGTCACCTGGTCGAGGTGTACCTGCCACTGGGATTCGGCGGATTGCAGCGGGTCGGGTTCGACGAGGCGGTGGTGGTGTGGGCACAGCAGGACGCCGTTTGTGAGGCAGGTGGGGCCGCCTGTCCACCAGGGGATGATGTGGTGGCATTGGCAGGCGGCGGGGGTGGCGGTGCAGCCGGGGAACACGCAGCCTTGGTCGCGTTGGGTGATCGCTGCGCGGAGGGCGGGGGTGAAGTGGCGGTGGGTGCGGCCGACGTCCAGCGGCCGGGATGCGCCGCCCAGGACCAGGGGGGTCAGGCGGGCGTCGCAAGCCATCCGTCGCGCGTCTCCGGCGGTGAGGCCGTCGATCCCGCCCACACCAAGGACCTGGACCGGGCCGAGACCTGACACGAGGGTGTCGTAGTTGAGGGTGATGTGGACGTGGGGGCGGTCGACGCCGTGGGAGGGGAGGGTACCGCCGGAGGCGGCATGCTGGACCAGCAGCACCAACGCATCGGCGCGGCGGGTCTCTGGGCCTGCTACTTCTCCGGCGTGGGTGTAGGTGGACTTCGCGGGCATCAACGCGTCCAGCTGCGCCGACAACAACGCCGCATCGGCGACGGGGAGCTGGCCGGTGATGCGAATCGAGCCCTGATGATCCGGGGCCAGGCGCAGGAACCGGTTCCGCCGCGCCGCGGCCTCCTCCCGCGCCAGACGGCGGGCGTCGTCGGCATCCGCCCGGTCCGGGTCGACCACCTCCGTCAAACGAGCCGCCAGGATCCGCAGTTCGGTGGGGCCCAACGTGTCGGCGTGAGCCAGGATCAGTTCCTGGCACTCCACCAACTGCGCACGGGTCAGTTGCGGGGGGAGTTTCCGCAGCCCGGTGATGATCGCCTCGGCCTGCGCCACCGAGACCACACCCTCATGCAGGGCGGCGCCGATCAGGGGGAACCGGTCACCCAGATCGGAGGCGAGACGCAGCATCGCGGTGGCCTGCGCCGGGGTGGTACGCACCGACTGCCGCACACCCTCGATGACGGCATCCGCGGCGGACAGGCGTGCTTCGTTGAGCAGGTGCAGCCGCAACCCCGCGAGTTGGGCCTCGAACTCCCCGATCGAGTCGACCAACCCGGCCAGCCGCCCCACCGCGGCGGCATCCGTGCCGAGCGCGCCGGCGGCGTCCCACAGCGCAGCGAGATACCGCTGCCCCAGGTCCACCACCATCTCGCTCATGTGAACCATTCTGTCAACGACCACCGACAGAAACGGCCCCGGGAAGCCCTCCCGGCAAGAAGATTCTCTGGGCAATCTTCCAGCCATTCCCGGACATCTGCACGAATGTGCAAAACTCTCCGACAAGGGCATACACCACTGCCAGACCCGCTCCGTGCTCCACTCTCCGGTGTGGCAATCGGGCTGATGATCAGGGTAGTGGTCGACCGGTTGACAGGGGCTTCGACAACGGCGACAACGGGTGGACCCGGCTCCTCGACTCGGGCGTCAGACAAGGGCAGCCTCCGGCCGCGCCAGACTCACGCCAGGGACCACCCTGCCTCTGGAGGCGGTTGGCCAACAACACAGCGCCGACGTCCTGGGACCCGGCGGCCGGAGGCAGATGCGCCGGAGGGCTGAGCTCGGTGCGGCTCAACTGCCAGCATGGCCGCGATCAGCCCTGGACACGAGCCAGCGGTCCTCGTGCGGGTGCCATCTCCACAGGGTCTGCTCCCCCACGTCGCGTGGCGAGCTGGCCAGCCAGTAGGCGGCGCCAGGGTCCCAGCCCGCCAGCACCGAGGCGACGCCGTCGTCGACCGTCACCGCGACCCCGGCGGTGGTCAACCAGCCCGCCACCGGGACGTGCACCACATCGAACTCGCCGGCCACGCCCACCCAGTCCGGGATGACCCATTCAACGGCCCCGAGCCCGGTGGTGCGGTACCAGTCGTGGCGGCGGGATGCCGTCACTCGCAACGGATGGCGACGGCACAACTCCGCCCAGTCGTCGGGGCCGCGAACCTCCAACACCCGAAGCCCCTCGGGCACCTCGACGGCGACGGTGGCTGCCTCCTGCCAACCCGCCTCGTCCTCGATCAGCCACAGCCCCACTGGCCCGACGTCGAGTGACCGGGTGGTCCGCGGCAGGTCGTGCGGAGGGATGGACCACCACTCGCCCGAGTACGGCGCGGTGGGGTCGACGGGGAACTCCCGGGCGGCACGCGCTTCCCACTCGACTGCGCCCGTCCGCCAGGCGCGGAGGAGCTCGTCGGGAGCCGCCCGGCGTCGCTTCAGGCCGGGGTCGCGCATCAGGGTCCGGAACTGCGGGGAGGCGGCGAACCCCTCGGTCCACCACGCGACATGACCCGAGGTCGCGATCGCCTCCGCCACGGCCGCCAGCGCGGCGCGGACTGACGGTGTCGCGGCGAGGACGTCCTCCCCGTCGGGCTCCTGCCAGTAACGGGCGCTGCCCACGGACTCCCGCAGGGCCATCCACACCGTCGGGCCGCTGACCGGAGGCAGCTCTGCCCGGGCCAGGGCCGTCGCCACCTTGTCGGCCCGCACAGACCTGGGCTCGACCGGACCGGGCCCGATCGTGAAGCGGATGCGAGACGTTCCGCTCCCCGGGTCCAGCCGGTACGCGGCATCCGAGATGTCGGAGGCCAGGTCCTCGAGGGCCTGGCGTGCCCACTCCAGGCACAGCCGACGACCTCGCGGCCCCGCGAGCAGATCTGCGGCAGTAACTGGTCCGGGGTGCGTCATGGGAGCTGCTCCTCAGGCCCCGGAGCTGCCGAGGAGGAAGTACCGGTCGTGGCGTAGGGACCGTGGCGCGAAGCCGCTCTTGGCCAGCGCGTAGGCCAGCGCGTCGTTCTCGAACGCCGCCGTCGCCAGCTGGGCGTAGCGCTTCTCGACGGCGCGCGCGACCACCCGCTCCCCCAGCGAGCTGGGGCGCAACCGTCGCGCCGCCACGGCGGCACCGGGCCGCACCGACGGCGACGCCACCGGCGGCCGCACGGACCGGAGGTCGAGCGCGTGCCAGACGCCGTTGGTGGTGAACTCCGACACCTTCAGGCACGGCGAGTAGCCCAACGCCTCGGCGTCGCTCCAGATGGCATCCACCTCCCCCGCGCCGTAGGCGGGCTCGAACCCGATCCCCTGCCGGTACGACACCACGAACACGGGAGTGTCGGCGGACGCGATCAGCGGCGCGAGGTGGCCGTTGCTGATCCCGTCGGCGCCGGCCAGCGCATGGTTCTCGATGAGGTGGTAGTCGACGAGTGGTGCGATGTCCGCAAGCCGGTAGCCGAAGTAGACCTCCGGCGTGTGTCGCAGCGGGTCGTAGAGATTGACGCCGAACTGCTTGCCGGTCGCCCGGCAAACGGCGGACACCTCCCCCAGCAACGCCTCGACGCTGCGGCGCCGGAAGTCGAGGTAGTCGGCGATGACCTGCACCCCGGCCTTGCCGGCCGCGGGCAGCGGGTATCCGAACCGGGCCTGGAACGCGGCGCGGCAGAACCGGCACGAGCAGCCGAAGAACGCGATGTAGTCCCGGCGCACGAGGAACGGCGGGATGCCGAAGATGATGTTGTCGACGAACACGCCGTCGATGTCCTCGCCGCAGGCGGCTGCCACGCGGTCCAGGATGATCTGCCTCGCCTCGGGATTGTTCGGACACGTGAGCGACCGGCCGCGGCTGTAGGGCAGGAGGCGGCCGTCGGGGTCGCGGCAGAAGACGTCGCGGCCGGTGAACTCGCTTGTCACGACGTTGAGGCCCTGCACGTAGGCATGGGTCCGGATGCCCTGGCGCCGGAACTCCGGGAGTCGTTCGCGCAGGAACTGGCGGTCTGGCGCCTCTGTCTGGTCGGAGAAGCCCCACGAGTAGGTCACCCACATGTCCGTGACGCCGAGGTTGGTTCCTGCGGCGGCGAGGGCGTCCTGGTCGTAGAGGCGAAGGAAGCTCTCGTCGTCGATGCGCGGAGCGCGGTACTTGGCCCGGAGGAGCCGGATGGTTCCGGGTCCGCCCCAGGCATACAGGCCAACTGATGGGCTCATGGTCTCCCCGGCGTCGTCGCTCGAACGATCAGGCTACAGCGAGTCGCCGGGCGATCACGGCAGGCTCTGCGGGGGCGGCGTGATCACGGCCTCGGCCCTACCGGCCGTACACCTCACGCCGATGGGCTGCCCGCACGACGGTGACCATAAGGGTTGCATCGAACACGTCGTAGATCACGCGGTGATCCCCGACGCGGATCCGCCAGGCCGTCCGTTCCCCCGCGAGCTTCCTCGCACCCGGCGGGCGAGGATCGTCCTGCAGATCCTGGACCGCGTCGAACACCCGCCTGGCCACGGGCTGGTCAGCGTCAACTAACGGGGGCAGGATGTCGCCATGGACATGGATCGCGAGGCCGTCGACCTGGTGTGCGGGATCGTCGCCGGCCACATCGACACCGAGATCGTCTACCGCGACGAGCACGTCGTGGCGTTCCTCGACCACCGGCCCGTCTTCAAGGGGCACGTGCTGGTCTGCCCGGTGACCCACGTCGCGACGCTCACCGACCTGCCGCCCGAGCTGCTCGCGCCGCTGTTCGGCGCGGTGCAGAAGGTCGCGGCCGCCGTCGTCGAGGCGCTGGGCGCGCAGGGCTCCTTCACCGCCATCAACACCGTGGTCAGCCAGTCCGTCCCCCACCTCCACGTCCACGTGGTCCCACGATCCAAGGGCGACGGCCTGCGCGGCTTCTTCTGGCCCCGCACCCGGTACGCCCACGGCGAGGAGGCGGAGTACGCGGCGAGGCTGCGCGAGGCGCTCGCGGCTCCCCCGAGGCGTCCGGGCGGGTAGCCTCGCGCTCGTGAGGATCGCCACCTGGAACGTGAACTCCGCCAAGCAGCGGATGCCGCGGCTGCTGCCCTGGCTGGAGGAGCGCCGCCCCGACGTCGTCTGCCTCCAGGAGACCAAGCTCACCGACGCCGCCTTCGACGAGCTGCTCGCCGGCCCGCTCTCGGACCTCGGCTACGCCTACGCGCACCACGGGCTGGGCGGTTTCAACGGCGTGGCGCTGCTCTCACGCGTTGGGCTGGACGACGTCGAGCGCACCTTCGCCGGGCAGCCCGAGTACCTCGGGGTCGCGGAGGCGCGCGCGGTCAGCGCGACCTGCGGCGGGGTGCGCGTCCACAGCCTCTACGTGCCGAACGGGCGCGAGGTGGCCTCGGACCACTACGCCTACAAGCTGGAATGGCTGGACGCGCTGGCCGCTGCTGTCGCGGCGGGGCCGGCTGAAGTCGCGCTGTGCGGGGACATGAACGTCGCCCCGGCCGACGCGGACGTCTTCGACCCGGCCGCCTACCTCGGCCACACGCACGTCACCGAGCCGGAGCGGCAGCGCATCGCCTCGTTCGGGCTGGTCGACGTGGTCCGGGCCCGCTGGCCGGAGCACGAGCGCGTGTTCTCCTACTGGGACTACCGCGCGGGCATGTTCCACCAGGACCTGGGGATGCGGATCGATCTCGTTCTGGCGTCGCAGCCGGTGGCCGAGCGCGTCAAGGCCGCCTGGGTGGACCGGGCCGCCCGCAAGGGCAAGCTCCCCAGCGACCACGCCCCCGTCATCGTCGACCTCGACGAGGCGCCCGACGGCGACATCGGCCCCGTCGTGCCCCCGCCGTCGAACCCGAAGCGGGGCGGGCGGACCAGGCTGCCCCAGGCGCGGGACTAGCGCACCGGCGGGGCGGGCCGGCTAGACGCGGACGACCTCGAGCGCGCCCAACTCAGCGAGCACGTCGAACCCGGAATCCTGGGTGACCACCGGCAGCCCGTTGGCCAGCGCGACCGCGGCGATCCACAGGTCGTTGACGCCCATCGCCCTGCCCGCCTCATGGAGTTGCACCCGCAGCGACGCCCAATGCCTGGCCGCCGTCGAGTCCACCACCAGCGGCTCCAGGCCGGCAAGCCGCTCGACGGTGGCCAACCGGGCCGCGCGAGTCCGCGTGTCAGGCGCCGCCAGGACGCCCGCCTGCAGCTCGGCCAGGGTCACGACGCAGACGTAGGCCTCGTCGGGAAGCTTGGCAACATCGAGCGGCCGACCCACCTCCCCGGCGATCCACACGCCGGTATCCAGCAGACCCGCGCTCATCTGATGGGCCCG
Organism: Tessaracoccus yangjingae; assembly: GCF_055326235.1. Classification (NCBI taxonomy): domain Bacteria; kingdom Bacillati; phylum Actinomycetota; class Actinomycetes; order Propionibacteriales; family Propionibacteriaceae; genus Tessaracoccus; species Tessaracoccus yangjingae. Next base: position 6,940 of record NZ_JBUZNN010000013.1, read on the forward strand.
AGGTCTTCGGTGGACCCGGCGGAGATCCAGCCGAGGTCCGCCTCGAGGGTGGCGTCCACCCGCTGGGCGTCCACGAGGTCGATCACGCTGGAGCGCGTCATGGCGGCGGGCCTGCGCCTCGCGGGGCTCCGGATCTCGGCCACCGGCTCCCCGTTCACGGTCACCGTGACGACGTCCCCGGCCGCGACACGGTCCAGGACCGAGCGGGTGTGGTTGCGCAGGTCACGCGAGGCGACGGTGGACATGTGCGCAACTGTAGCACTCTCGCCACACGCGTGACCGAGCACAGCGGGGGCGCCCGTCCTCAGACGAGCGCCCCCGCGTCACCCGGAGTCAACGCCCCGGCCCGCCGCGACCCTCACAGCCGCGAGCGGAACTCCTCGTGCTGGCGGATGACCGCGGCCGGCACCTTGGGTCCCATGCGGGCGAGGAAGACGTCCGTGTCGTCGGCCTCAGCGCTGAGCGCCTCGGGGTCGATCGCGAAGAGCGCCTCCCAGTCCTCGTCGCTCACGCCGGCCGCCGCGTGGTCGATGGCGCCGTCGACCGGCACCAGCCCGAAGGGCGACTCGACGGCGCCCGTCCGCCCCTCGATGCGCTCGGTGATCCACGCCAGGGCGCGTGAGTTCTCCGAGAAGCCCGGCCACAGGAAGCGGCCGTCCTCGCCGCGGCGGAACCAGTTCACCTGGAAGATCTGCGGCGCGTTGCCCGTCCGGCCCAGCTTCTCGCCGACGTTGAGCCAGTGCTGCCAGTGGTCGGCCATGTGCACGCCGGAGAAGGGCAGCATGGCGAAGGGGTCGCGGCGTAGCTCGCCGAGCGTCCCCTCGGCAGCGGCGGTGCGCTCGGAGGCCAGCGTCGCGCCCATGTAGACGCCGTGCTCCCAGTCCCGCGCCTGCGCCACGAGCGGCACGTTGGTGGCGCGTCGGCCGCCGAAGATGACAGCGTCGATCGGCACGCCAGCCGGATCGTCCCACGTGCCGGCGATCGACGGGCACAGGTCGGCGGCGACGGTGAACCGCGAGTTGGGGTGCGCAGCCGGGGTCTCGGAATCCGGCGTCCAGTCACGGCCCTGCCAGTCGATGAGGTGCGACGGCGCCTCGTCGGTCAGACCCTCCCACCACACGTCACCGTCGTCGGTGAGGGCCACGTTGGTGAAGACGGTGTCTCCCTCGATGGTGGCGATCGCCGTGGGGTTGGTGGAGTGCCCGGTCCCCGGGGCGACGCCGAAGAAGCCGGCCTCGGGATTGATGGCACGCAGGCGGCCGTCGGGGCCCGGGGCCATCCACGCGATGTCGTCGCCGATGGTTTCCACCGTCCAGCCGGGGATGGAGGGGCGCAGCATCGCGAAGTTGGTCTTCCCGCAGGCGCTGGGGAAGCCGGCGGCCACGTGGAAGGAGCGGCCCTCCGGGTTGGTCGCCTTCAGCAGCAGCATGTGGGCGGCGATCCAGCCCTCCTGCTCGCCGATCTTGGAGGCGATGCGCAGCGCGAACCCCTTCTTGGCGAGGATGGCGTTGCCGCCGTAGGCCGAGCCGTAGGACCAGATCTCGCGGGTCTCGGGGTAATGGACGATGTACTTGGTCTCGTTGCACGGCCAGACCACGTCCTCCTGCCCGGGAAGCAGGGGCGCGCCGACGGAGTGGACGGCGGGCACCCACTCCGTCTCCGGACCGATCTGGGCGAGCGCTTCGGCGCCCATCCGGGTCATGATGCCGGTGCTGATCACGACGTAGGGCGAGTCGGTGACCTGGACTCCGAGGCGGGCGAGCGGGCTGCCGACGGGGCCCATCGAGAAGGGCACGACGTACATGGTGCGTCCCCGCATGGCGCCACGGAACAGGCCACCCAGGGTCTCGCGCATCTCGGCCGGAGCTGCCCAGTTGTTGGTGGGGCCGGCGTCGTCCTCACGCTCGGAGCAGATGAAGGTGCGCGACTCGACCCGGGCCACGTCGCTCGGGTTCGAGCGGGCGAGGTAGCTGTTGGGGCGCTTCTCGGGGTTGAGCTTAATCAGGGTGCCGGCGGCCACCGACTCGTCGAGCATGCGCTGGCGCTCCTCGGCGGAGCCGTCGCACCAGACGATGCGGTCCGGCTGGGTCAGCTCGGCGATCGAGTCCACCCATGCGACGATGCGGGAGTCGGCGTTATCGGGTGCGTGGCGGGTGTACGTGACGGTGGCGGTCATGAGATTCTCCAAACCTTGTGGGTGTTGCGCTTCGGTGCGGGATGTCCTCTTGGCTTCACCATACGGAAGACCAGGGGGTGTTCCGGTAGCCGGAAGGCTGTGAAGTTCGGCAGTTCTTCGCGTATGGTGAACTGCATGGCAGATCTCTCGACGCTCGGGCGCCGCATCCGGCATTTCCGCACCAGGGCGGGGCTGACGCTGGAAGAACTGGGAGAGATCACAGGGACCGCGCCCAGCCAGCTGTCCATGGTGGAGAACGGGCACCGCGAGCCCCGGATCTCGCTGCTGGAGGCCATCGCCGAGGCGCTGAAGGTGACCGCCTCAGACCTCTTGGCCGCGGAGCCGCCGTCGCCGCGCGCCGCCCTCGAGATCGAGCTGGAGAAGGCGCAGGCCTCGCCCGCCTACCGGGAGCTGGGCCTGCCGGTCCTGCGCCCGTCGCGGGCCATGTCCGACGCGACGCTCAAGACCATCGTCGGCCTGCACCGGGAGCTCGACAGGCGCGCCCGCATGTCGATCGCCACGCCTGAGGAGGCCCGGCGAGCCAACACGCAGCACCGCACCCACATGCGGGAGCGCAACAACCACCTGCCGGAGATCGAGCTGGTCGCCGAGCAGGCCACCAAGGCCGTGCGGCACACGTCGGGCGCGCTGACACACCGCACGGTCGCGGAGATGGCCAGGCGGGTGGGGCTCACCATCGTGCACACCGACGACCTCCCCCACTCGGCGCGCGCGGTGGTGGACCTCGAGCACGGTCGCATCTACATCCCGCCCGCGTCGATCCCCGGGGGCCACGGGCTGCGCTCGCTGGCGCTGCAGGCTGTGGCCAAGAAGGTGCTCGAGCACGAGCCGCCCACGGACTACGCCGACTTCCTCCGCCAGCGCCTCGAGGCCAGCTACTTCGCCGCCGCGTGCCTGATGCCGCGCACCGCGTCGGTGGACTTCCTGGAGCGGGCCAAGCGGGAGCGCAACATCGCCATCGAGGACTTCCGCGACACCTTCGGCGTCACCCACGAGGGCGCGGCGCTGCGGTTCACGAACCTGGCCACCCACTACCTGGGAATCACGCTGCACTACCTGCGCGTCGACGGCGACGGCACCGTCGTGGGCGCCTACGAGAACGACGGCCTCCCGCTGCCCCAGGATGCCACCGGCTCGACGGAGGGCGAGGTGGTGTGCCGGCACTGGAGCGCGCGGAAGGCGTTCGCGCGCGCCACGCGCACCAGCGAGCACTACCAGTACACGGCCACGCCTGCGGGGACGTTCTTCGAGTCCACCCAGACCGGCACGGGCGCCACCTCGGAGTTCTCCATCACGCTGGGCGTGCCGTACGCCGAGTCGAAGTGGTTCCGGGGGCGGGAATCCCAGCAGCGGGAGTCGTCGACCTGCCCCGACGCGCGGTGCTGCCGCAGGCCCGACGACGGGCTGACGGAGCGCTGGAAGGGGCAAGGGTGGGCGTCGCCGAGGGTGCGCACCCACCTGTTCGCCCCCCTGCCGCAGGGAACCTACCCGGGCGTGGATGACCGCGAGCTCTACGAGTTCCTGGAGGCGCACGCCCACGACGGCGAGTAGCCGGAGGCTTACCCCGCCTCGCTGGTGAGATCCTCCGGATAGAGGACCTCGATCTCCTCGATCGTGGCGGGGAAGTCTCTTCGGTTGTTGGTCAGGAACTGGTCCGCGCCGGCTGCGACGGCGGTGGCCAGATGGGCCGCGTCCGCCGCGCGCAGCCCGTAGGTCACTGCCAGTGCGACGGCGAGGCGCGCCGTCGTCTCGTCCAGCGGCCGCAAGTCCAGGCGGCCGAGCAGGCCTGCCAGCGCCCTGACCTCCGCGGAATCCGGGCTGTCCCGGAGCGGCTTGGTCAGAACCTCGGGGAGGAGCAGGACCGAGCCGATGCCGACGGGGCCCTCACCCTCGACGGCGAACAGCGAGGCCACCGGCATGCCTAGGGGGTGCCCTGCTGTCGCCGCGTAGATGAGCACATCGGCGTCGAACGCGATGAGGGGTGTCATCGGCCCGATCGCGTGTCGCGGACGGCCTCGATCAGCTCCTCAGCCCGCTCGGCCGAGATGACAGGCTGCAAGGGCTCACTTCGCGCCGCGGCCAGCAGATCTGCGATGCGCTCGGCCTCGGCCAATGCGCCTGGTGCGCGACGCACCCGGAGCGCGTCCGGACGGACGAGGACGGCGACAACCCGACCGTGCCTGGTGATGGACACCTCTTCGCCCGCCTCCACACGGTCGAGCTGCTCGGGGAGCGTCTGGCGCGCGGTGCTCACGTTGATCGTCGACATGTCACGATTGTACATTGCTGTACAAGGTCGTACGTGTTCCGGCATGCATTCCCCACGCCCTCAAGCCCGCCTCTCTCGCCATGCTGACAAGGGGTGAGGGCCGGCGATGAGACCGACAGGGGCGGATCTGGCGGCGACTACGCCACCAGATCCGCCCCTTTCCTTCAGCGGTCAGGCACCGGCCAGCGTCAGCGACAGTGTGACGAAGCTGTGCGGGGGCAGCTCGACCTCGAGGACGCCGTCGGCCGGAGCCCCGACGGCGAACTCGGCGGGGGCGACGACGTCGGGCGCCTGGGCGGTGTTGTGGTCCGCGATCGCCCCGGCGGTGAGGATCCGGCCCTCGACGGCGGCGACCGCGCGGCCCCGCAGGTCGAGGCGCACGGTGCGGGTCTCGGCGAGGTCCAGGTTGGACAGCGAGACGAGCGCCCGGCCGTCCTTGGTGCTGGCGGAGGCCGACACCAGCGGGGTCGCGGCGCGGCCCTCACCGTGGACCGGCACCGGCTGCCCAACCCAGGACACGGTCAGCGAGTCGGCGTCGTGGTGGCCCTTGTTCATCTCGAACACGTGGTACGTGGGGGTCTTGATCAGGGTGTCCCCGTCGGTGAGCAGCACCGCCTGGAGCACGTTGACCGTCTGGGCGATGTTAGCCATCACGAGCCGGTCCGCGTGGCGGTGGAACGAGTCGAAGTGGACCGAGGCCACCAGCGCGTCGCGCATGGTGTTCTGCTGGTACAGGAAGCCGGGGTTGGTACCGGGCTCCACGGTGAACCAGGTGCCCCACTCGTCGAGGACCAGCCCGATCCGCTTCGACGGGTCGTAGACGTCCATGATGTTGCCGTGACGGGTGAGCAGCTCGTCGATCCGCCAGGCGGCGCGCATGGTGGCGTAGTAGGTGTCGTCGTCGAAGTCGGTGGCCGACTTCTTGTCCTCGAACGTGGTGGGCATCGTGTAGTAGTGCAGCGAGATGGCGTCGAAGAAGTGCCGCGGGTTGCAGCCGCACCCCAGGTCCCCCAGGGTCTTCATGAGCGTCTCGGTCCAGTGGTAGTCGTCGACGTTGGCGCCGCCGGCGATCTTGTACAGCTGGTTGCCGTCGTGCTCGCGGCAGTACGTGGAGTACTGGCGGGCGAGGTCCGCGTAGTACTCGGCGCGCATGTTGCCGCCGCAGCCCCAGGACTCGTTGCCGATCCCGAAGAACTTGACCGTCCACGGCTCGTCCCGGCCGTTGGCGCGGCGCAGCTCCGACATCGGGGCCGAGCCGGAGCGGGTCAGGTACTCCACCCAGTCCGCCATCTCGCGGACGGTCCCGGAGCCGACGTTGCCGCAGATGTAGGGCTCGGTGCCCAGCTGCTCGACCAGGTCCATGAACTCGTGGGTGCCGAACGAGTTGTCCTCGACCACGTTGCCCCAGTGGGTGTTGACCACCGACGGTCGATCCTCACGCGGGCCCACACCGTCGCGCCAGTGGTACTCGTCGGCGAAGCAGCCGCCGGGCCAGCGGAGGTTCGGAATGTCGATCCCGCGGAGGGCCTCGACCACGTCCGAGCGCATGCCGCGCACGTTCGGGATCTCCGAGTCCTCGCCGACGAACAGCCCGCCGTAGATGCAGGCGCCGAGATGCTCGGCGAAGTGCCCGTACACGTGCCGGGAAATGGTGGGGCCCGGCACGTCGAGGTTCACGACGGCGGTGAGGGGCGGATTGGTCACAGGTGTCTCCTTCTCGTCAGCGAGGCGGGGTTGACGCCAGGTGCGCCCCCAACCACACCCTCGCGCGTGCGACGGTGCATCGATGAACCAAGCATGTCAGACTGCATCCGCCTTGGTCAAGAGGACGCATTCAACTGAAGAGACAACAAATTCCACGCGGAATCTTCGCTTGACGCACAACTCCTCCCGTGTAACCATGAGTTCAGCGGTCCATCGATGAACCGCTGACTCAAGGAGGAGAGAAGTGAAGAATCGACTAAGAATCGCAGCAACACTGGCGGTCTCGGCATCCCTGCTGCTGGCAGCCTGCGGTGGTGGCGGAAGCGAGGGCTCCGCGGACGGCGGGAACGGCGCCCAGACCATCACCTTCCTTTCGTGGACCGGCGAGGAGCAGATGACCCCGATCATCGAAGCCTTCAACGAGGAGCACCCTGACATCCGAATCGACGTCTCGTTCGCTCCCCCCGTGGCCGAGTACATCCAGACGCTCCAGACGCGCGTGCTGTCCGGCACCGCCCCAGATGTCTTCGTGATCGCAGCAGAGAACAAGACCAACCTCATCGACGCGAAACAGGTTCTCGACCTGTCCGGCGAGCCCTTCATGGAGAACGTGGAGCAGTTCAACATCGACACCTACGGCCGGGACGGCGCCGCCTACGGCCTCTCCGTCTCGAGCTGGGCGGCCGGGTTCATCTACAACGAGGAACTCCTCGCGGAGGTGGGCTACGACTCGGTCCCCGACACCTGGGACGAGTTCCTCCAGATGTGCAAGGAGCTCGAGGCCGCCGGGATCAAGCCCTTCATGGAGTCCGTCGATCAGATGCCCACCACCGTCTCCGCCTGGGTCGGTGAGGAGAGCTCCACCATGGATCCCACCCTCGACGAGCAGATCTTCTCCGGAGAGTCGACCTTCGAGGAGCAGTGGACCCCGTTCCTGGAGGAGTACAACCGCCTCTACACCGAGGGCGTCGTCGGCCAGGAGGTGCTCGGTCTCGACGGCGACATGATCCGTGACGAGTTCATCGCCGGCCGCGTGGCCATGATCAACGGCGGGCCTTGGCTCATCAACGCCATCCGCGAAGGCGCGCCGGACCTCGCGTTCAAGTTCGACCTGGTGCCGGGCGTCCTCGGCGGCGCACCCTTCGCCGCTGGTGCGGCCTCTCCGGGCTACGCCATCAACTCCAAGGCCTCCGACGAGGCGCAGGAGGCAGCGAAGACCTTCCTTGCCTTCCTGGCCTCACCCGCGGGGGTGGAGATCTTCCATGAGCAGACCAACGACGTCACCGTCACAAGCGACTTCGAGCCGACGGTGGACCCGGCATTCGAGCCGATGGCCGAGTCCATCCGCACCGGCCAGCTGTACCTGCCCATGATCTCGTGGCAGCGGTCCGAGGACGTCCTCAACGTGGAGGCGGTGGCCCAGATCCAGCGCATGATCCAGGGACAGATCGAACCTGTCGACGTGGCACGGGCGATGGATACCAAGCTCGCAGCTTCATGAGCCCCAGGGTGGGGCACCACGCCGGTGCCCCACCCTCTCCACCCAACCCTGGTTCAAAAGGTGTGTGATCAACGTGCAACAAGCTGTCACGCAAGAACGGGTGACGCCCCGACACCAACCGTCGAAGATCTACGGCGGCTGGACCCAGACGGCTGTCAACAAGGCCTTCCTCGTCCCCGTGATTCTGGTCTTCCTCTTCCTCTTCGTCATTCCCCTCGCCCAGTCGTTCTACTGGAGCCTGACCGACTTCACCGGGTACAGCCCCGAGGCCAACTTCGTGGGGCTCCAGAACTACGCCACCATCGCCAACGACCCGTCGATGCTTGCCGGGCTCGGGTTCACCCTGCTCTTCGGGGTGGCCACCACCGTCCTCGTCACCGTGCTGGCGATCCCGCTCGCGGTCCAGTTGAACAAGGCCTTCATCGGCCGCAACTTCGTCCGTAGCCTCTGGTTCTTCCCGGCCATCCCGTCGATGGCCATCCTCGGCCTGGTGTGGCGCTACATCCTCTCGCCGCTGGAGTCCGGCGTGCTCAACTCGCTCCTTGCCTCGGCCGGCCTGCCACCCGTGGGATGGCTGTCGGTCGACGCGCTGGCCAAGTTCTCCGTCATCGCCGTCGGGGTTTGGGCCGCCACCGGGTGGCACGCCGTGCTCTACACCGCCTACCTGCAGTCCATCCCGCAGGAGCTCTACGAGGTGGCCAAGGTGGACGGCGCCTCGGCCCGCCAGCAGTTCTTCAGCATCACGCTTCCCCTGCTCACCCCGGCCATGGTGGTCAGCTCCTTCCTGCTCATGACCGGCGGCCTGAAGGTGTTCGACCTGCCATACACCCTCACCAACGGCGGGCCGGGGTTCGCCACCTACACGATCACCCAGTCGATCATCACGACCGGCGTGGGCCAGGGGCGCTACGGCCTGGCCTCGGCTCTGGCCGTCATCTTCACCCTTGCCGTGGCGATCCTGTCGTTCGCGCAACTGTGGCTCACCCGTCTCATCGAGAAGAGGTACGTGTGATGAGGAACCAGAATCTCCGTCGAATCGGCCTGAGCGTGGGAATGATCCTGCTCGCCGCGCTCGTCGCCGTCCCGCTCTACTACATCGTGGTCAACACGTTCAAGACCCAGGGCGAGATGGTGACCTCGCCTCTCAGCCTCCCGCGTGAATTCACGCTCGAGAACTACGCGCAGGTGCTTTCCGATCCCCGGATCTACCTGTCATTCGCCAACACGCTCTACGTGACCGCGCTGGCCGTGGTGCTGCAGCTGATCGTGGGCGCCATGGCGGCATTCGCCATGATCATGCGCAGCAGCCGGGTCAACCTGCTCATCGGGAACATCCTGCTGATCGGATTCATCGTCCCCGGGCAGTCCACCCTGATCCCGCTCTACCGCACCCTCGTCGGGTTCAAGTTGGTCGATTCTCTCAACGGACTCATCCTCATGTACCTCGGCGGATCCATATTCTGCTACTTCCTGATCCAGGGTTACATGAAGACCCTCCCCTACGAGATCATCGAGGCGGCACGGCTCGACGGCGCGAACGCGCTGCAGATCTTCTGGCGCATCGTGCTCCCGCTCATCAAGCCGATCCTGGTGACGGTGGGAGTGTTCCAGGCAATGTGGGTGTGGAACGACTTCCTCCTCCCCACCGTGTTCATCAGCACACCGAGCCGCAGGACGGTGGTCCTTCAGGTATACAATGCCGTGTCTGAGTTCACCACTGACTGGCCCAGATTCATGACGGTGTCGGTGGTCGCGCTGATCCCCATGGTGATCTTCTTCATCTTCACTCAGCGTCACATCGTCAGCGGACTGCTCGCAGGAGGGTTGAAGGGATAGTGAAAGCTGCCGGTGCCAGGCGCGTCACCATGCAGGACGTTGCCCGCCTGGCCAGCGTCTCGACGAAGACCGTCTCCAATGTCCTCAATGGGCACCCGAAAGCCACAGAGGAGACCAGGGCGCGTGTGCTGGAAGCCGTCGATCTGCTTGGTTACCGGATCAATGTCGCGGCCAGGAATCTGCGTCAAGGGAAGACCGGACAGATCAGCCTCGCGCTGCCCGAATTGAAGAACCCGTATTTCGCCGAGCTCGCGGACCTGGTGCTGGAGGAGGCGAAGTCATACGGCTTCAAGGTGCTGATCCAGCAGACGAACTTCGACAGGGATGCAGAGGTGGCCATCCTGGAGGGCGCCCAGGCCCTCGGCGTCGACGGCGTGATCTTCTCGCCGTTGCTGCTCGGCCAGGCGGACCTGCGCCTCTTCAACGTCGACTTCCCCGTCGTGCTCCTCGGCGAGGCCGTGTTCGACGTGGGCCTGGACCACGTCACCATGAGCAACGTCGAGGCCGCCCGAGCCGCCACCGAGCACCTCCTCGACGCGGGCAGGACCCGCATCGCGCTCATCGGCGCCAACCCGGAGGACGTGAGGGGAGCCTCGGGGCTGCGCCTGCGCGGCTACAAGGAGGCGCTGGCGGCCCGCGGCATCCCCGTCGATGAGACGCTCATCGTCGGAGAGGACCGGTGGCACCGCGACAAGGGCTCCGACGCCGTCGAGACGCTGCTGGCCCGCGGGGCACACTTCGACGCGGTGGTGGCGCTCAACGACCTGCTGGCGTTCGGTGCCATCCACGCCTTGACGAGGAACGGGCTCTCGGTCCCCCGCCACGTGGCGGTGATCGGCTTCGACGACACCGAGGCCGCCCAGTACACAATGCCGTCGCTGTCCAGCGTCAACCCCGGACGCACGGAGATCGCCAAGCTGTGCGTGAAGCTCCTGGCCGAGCGGATCGCCGCCGCAACGACGGACCCGGACCTGCCGCCGCGGTTCATCGCCGCCCCGTTCACCGTCATGGCCCGCGACACCACCGCGGTTCCGGCGCCCGTGGCATAGGTCTGGCCGCCGGGCCCACCGGCAACTTCCCGGCGATCCGCCGACGCGCAGGCGATGGGCTTCGGCAGACTGGGGCCATGGAGGAACCGTCGGAGCGCCGGCCACCGTCGCTCGTGGCCGCCTGGGCCACCACGGTGGTGCTGGGCGTGGTTGCAGGCGTCGCGACGTGGCTCGCCAACCAGCTGATCATCAGGTCCTTCGCCGACGCTCCCCGCCCCGACGACCTGCTGTTCGGCCTGCTGCCCTACGTCGGCCCCGCCCGCTGGCTGACGGTGGTGGCGCTGGCGGCCGGGCTGGGGGTCTTCCTGTGGGCCACCCTCCGGGCGGCGCCGTCGAGGCTGCCCGCCGTCGGCGCGACGATCGCCCTGCTGTACCTCATACGGGCGGGCATGATCGCCCTCACCCCCCTCGCGCCGGCGTACGGCGAGGGCATCTTCGTCTTCCCGCAGGAGCAGTTCGGCACGTTCCCCTCCGGTCACATCGCGCTGCTCACCCTGCTCGCCCTCCTGGTGCCCGACGACCAGCCTCGGCTCCGGCTGTTCCACTGGTCGATAGTCGCGGTGATGCTCGCCGGCCTCCTGCTGGCCCGAGGCCACTACTCGATCGACATCGTCGGCGGCCTGCTGCTCGCCTACTTCGTCGCCACCGTGTGGCGGCACGGACGGCTGTTCGCACCCATTGCGGCGGTTACCGGCAGGTGAGCCCCGCCGCTGACCTAGGGTGTGGCCATCAGGTACAGCGACGACGCCAGCAGAGGGAACGATGATCTTCACCGGGGCACGGCCCTTCAAGGGACGACGAGATGGGCGCCTGGTCCACGACCTGCCCGCCGTGCGCCGCGTCGTCCCCCACCTGATGCCCACCCGGCTCGACGCGACCGTCTACTACCCCCAGCACATGGAGGTGGAGCGGTTGACCTCGTGGCTCGAAGAGGTCAACCGGGACCGTCCGCCCGAGGAGCGGATCCGCTTCTTCCACGTCTTCCTCACGGCCCTGGCGCGGCTCTTCCACCAGCGTCCTGAGCTCAACCGGTTCGTCTCCGGGAAGCGCACCTACGAGCACCGGGAGATCTCCTTCTCGTTCACGGTGAAGAAAGCCCTGACCGACGAGGCCGACGAGGTGCAGGCCCTCATCACCTTCACCGGCCTCGAGACCGTCGACGAGGTGCGCGTCAAGGTGGACGCGTCGCTCGACCGGGCGCGCAACCACACCCGCAACGAGAGCGACAAGTTGGTGTCCACGTTGGTCCGGCTCCCCGGGCCTGTGGTGGCCGGCATCGCGCGGGCGGCGTGGATGCTGGACTCGATCAACATGCTGCCGAGGGTCCTGCAGGACGCCATCCCGACCTATGCGAGCGCCTACCTGGTCAACATGGGCTCGCTCCAGGCGGAGGCGCCGTTCCACCACCTGTACCGGCACGGCACCGCGGGCGTGTTCGTCGCGATCGGCACCATCTCCCCCGAAGCGGTGGTCGACGAGTCGGGCGCCATCGTCGCGCGGCGGCGGGTGGACGTCGTCTACACGATCGACGAGCGGGTCACCGATGGCTTCTACCTGGTCCGCTCGGCCCAGCTGCTGCAGCGGATGATCGACGACCCGGAGGCCCTCAACTCCGCATTGTGACGGCTGCCGGGTGAGTCGTATGCGGCCATCCCGACCTGCGACCCGACTCCTGTCCAGAGCACGGGTGAGACGCCCACCATCCCCCCGTCGCGGACTCCAGTGTCGGTTCTGACCGGGCAGTCCCGGCAAGAACCGACACTTCAAGCCCGTCCAGACCGCTACCACCCCTGGCGGTCGTTCTTCGACGACGACGTCACGCAGGCCCCAGTGGCCAACTCCCAGGACTTGGCGATGCAGCCCCGCTGATTGCGCGCACCGTAGGCTGGAGCGTGTGACCGTTGAAGTGATCGCCGCCATAGCGGCTGTAGTCCTGGCCCTGGTGGGGCTCGTTGGCATCGTCTTTCCCGTCCTGCCCGGCAGCATCCTGGTCGGCGCCGGGGCCCTGGTCTGGGCGATCTGGGGCGCGTCGGGCTGGGGATGGGTCGCCTTCGGTGTGGCCGCCGTCCTGCTGGTCATCGGCGGAGTCAGCAGCTGGCTGCTCACCGGCCGGTCGCTCCAGCAGCGTGAGGTGCCGAAGTGGCCGATCGCGGTCGGTCTGCTGCTGGGCATCGTCGGCATGTTCGTGCTGCCGGGCTTCGGCCTGGCGGTGGGATTCGCCGTCGGCCTGCTGCTCGCCGAGTGGTACCGGATGCGCGACTTCCGGAAGGCCGCCGCCACCAGCTGGGAGACCATCAAGGCGCTGGGGCTGGGCATCCTGATCGAGTTGTCGTGCGCGATGCTCGCCACCGCAGTGCTGGCGGTGAGTGTCCTCACCGCCTGGTGAACGGCCGCGGGGCGGCTGCCCACGCGTCGGGCCCGGCCCGGGCGTGAGCCGACGCTCCCTGCGCGAGTGCGGCCGGCAGCCCGGGACCCTCGAACTCTCCCAACGGTGTTGACATCCCATCGGGCGTGAACTAATGTTCAGTTATACGCATAACCCGAGAGGTGTTCGATGGAGAACCAGCCCACCATGAACGACGTCGCCGCAGCCGCCGGCGTGTCGCAGGCCACGGTGTCCATGGTGCTCAACGGGGCCCAGCACGGACGCGTCTCCGCCGCCACCACCCAGCGGGTCCTCGATGCCGCCAAACGGCTCGGGTTCCGCACCAACGTCCACGCCAAGGTGCTCCGCGAGGGCAGGTCACGGATGATCGGGCTCGTCGGCGACGAGGTGGCCACCACCGAGTTCGCGGGCCAGATGATCCTCGGCGCCCAGCAGGAGGCGTGGCGACGAGGCTACGTGCTGCTCACCGTCGACACCGCCGGGGATCCCGGCCTTGAGAGGGCCGCCATCTCGATGATGCAGTCCTACCGGGTGGCCGGCGTGATCTACGCGTCCATGTACCACCGCCGGGTGGAGCTCCCCGACAGCCTCACCGCGACACCCACAGTCTGCGTCAACTCGCAGGACCTCGCCGGCACCGTCACGAGCATCTTCCCCGACGAGGTGGCAGGCGGCCGCGCGGCCGCGCAGGCCCTGCTCGACGCCGGCCACCGTCGCATCGCGATGATCAACATCGCCGAAGAGGGCTCCACCCTCCCAGCCGCGTCGGGCCGCCTCCAGGGCTTCTCGGACGCCCTGCACCACGCGGGCGTCGAGCTCACCCCCGACCTCCTCCGCTTCGGCCACGGCAGCTACGAGGAGGGCCTGGACTACGGCACGGACCTGCTCCGGCAGGCCCACCGGCCCACCGCCATCTTCTGCGGCAACGACCGCACGGCGCTCGGCACGTACCACGCCGCCGAGCGCCTCGGCCTCTCCATCCCCGACGACGTCAGCATCGTCGGCTTCGACAACCAGGCCCTGCTGACCCCGATGTTCTCCCCGCGCCTCACGACGTTCCAGCTCCCACTCGTGGAGATGGGGCGCCTCGCGGTCGCCGAGGTCCTGAGCCCCCGCTCAGAGCCGAAGCGGCTCGCCGTCGAATGCTCCCTCCAGTCCCGCGAATCCGTCGCGCTCGCAAAGGTCCCCGCATGACGTCCGTTCTCACCGCCCCACCCGCCCCTACCCCACCCGTCACCAGTGACGCGGCGCCGGCGCCGCGGAAACGCGTGTCGCGCCGCACCTCCATTCTTCGCTCGTGGCAGTTATACGTATTACTGGCTCCGGGCCTCATCTATCTCGTCCTGTTCAAGTACTGGCCGATGTACGGGGCTCAGATCGCGTTCCGCAACTACAACCCCTCGGCCGGGTTCCTGGGCAGCCCCTGGGTGGGACTGATGCACTTCGAGCGGTTCATCAACTCGTTCCAGTTCGAGGAGCTGTTGATCAACACGCTCACCATCAACACCGTCGGCCTGCTCGTGGCCTTCCCGGTGCCGATCGTCCTGGCGCTGATCGTCAACCAGCTGTCCTCGCCACGGTTCAAGAAGGTGGTGCAGAGCGTGCTGTACGCGCCCTCGTTCATCTCGGTCGTGGTCGTGGTGGGGATGATCTTCCTGCTGTTCAGCCCCAGTTCGGGCATCGTCAACAACGCCGTCGAGCTGGCCGGCGGGGATCCCATCTTCTTCATGGGGGACCCGGGCTGGTTCCGTCCCCTCTACATCGGGTCCGACATCTGGCAGAACGCCGGCTTCTCGATGATCATCTACCTCGCCGCGCTCACCGCGATCGACCCCTCCCTGCACGAGGCGGCCAAGATGGACGGCGCCAACAAGTTCCGCCGGATCTGGCACATCGACATCCCCGGCATCCTCCCCGTGGTGACGATCCTGTTCGTCCTGGCCATCGGCAACATCTTCAATCTCGGGTTCGAGAAGGTCTACCTGATGCAGACCCCGCTCAACCTCGAAACCTCGGAGATCATCAACACCTACGTGTACAAGGCGGGTCTCCAGCAGGCGCAGTTCAGCTACTCGGCCGCCATCGGGCTGTTCAACTCGGTCCTCAATCTCATCCTTCTCGTGACGTTCAACTTCGTCGCCAAGAAGGCCAACCAATCCTCCCTCTGGTGATCTCCATGACAACGCAGACACACTCCCTCTCCCCCACCCCGTCGCTCACCAAGCAGGACGGGCTCGCCGAGCGGATCGCGGATCCGCTGTTCAACATCGTCAGCGTCGGGCTGCTCCTCCTGGCGGTCGCGGCCATCGTCTACCCGCTGTACTTCATCGTCATCGCGTCGGTCAGCGACCCGAACCTCATCGCCCAGGGCAAGGTCTGGCTCTTCCCCCAAGGCTTCACCCTGGAGGGCTACGCCACGCTCTTCGCCAACGACGCCATGCTCAGGGGCTTCGGCAACTCGATGCTCTACACCGCCGTCGGCACCCTGGTCAGCGTCTCGATCACCCTGACCACCGGCTACGCACTGTCCCGCCGCGACATGCCGGGCCGCAGCCTCTTCATGATCGCGTTCATCATCACCATGTTCTTCGACGGCGGCCTCATCGCCCGCTACCTGGTGGTCCGGGACCTGGGGATGCTGGACACGATGTGGGCGGTCATCCTGCCCGGCGCCGTCGGCGTGTGGAACCTCATCATCGCCCGCACCTTCTTCGAGACCAACGTCCCCGCAGAGCTGCGCGAGGCCGCCCAGATCGACGGCGCCAACGACTTCCAGTTCTTCTTCCGGATGGCGCTGCCTCTCACCAAGCCCCTCATCGCACTCATGGCCATGACCCACATCGTGGCGTACTGGAACTCCTACTTCGACGCGATGATCTACCTCAACGACGAGTCGATGTACCCGCTGCAGCTGGTGCTGCGCAACGTCCTCGTCGAGTCGCAGGCCTCCGCCTCGCTCGACACCGGATCCATCGACTCCTACGCCGCCGCCCAGCGCCTGGGCGAGCTGATCAAGTACGGAATGATCGTCGTCTCCACGGTCCCGCTGCTGATCATCTTCCCCTTCCTGCAGAAGTACTTCGTGAAGGGCGCCACCCTCGGCGCCCTCAAGTGACCCACCCCCCCCGAAAGGAAACATCAATG
Organism: Tessaracoccus yangjingae; assembly: GCF_055326235.1. NCBI lineage: Bacteria > Bacillati > Actinomycetota > Actinomycetes > Propionibacteriales > Propionibacteriaceae > Tessaracoccus > Tessaracoccus yangjingae. The sequence continues at coordinate 23,026 of NZ_JBUZNN010000013.1, forward strand.
ATGATCAAGCGACGCAGCATCCTGGCCGGGTTCGCCGCGGTGGCCGTCTCCGGCCTCGTGGCGGCCTGCTCCGACGGCAACGCCGGCTCCGGCCTCCCGTCAGACGCGTCCGACGCGTTCGGCTTCAAGGCCGAGGGCCTGCCCATCACGGACAAGCCGCTCCCCCTCACGTTCTCCGGCACCAAGTCCGCCCTGGCCCCGGACTACGAGACGATGGAGCTCGTCCAGCGGTGGAAGTCCGACACCAACATCGACATCAGCTGGGACAACCTCCCGGACAACGTCTACGCCGAGAAGAAGAACCTCATGCTGGCCTCGGGCGACCTGCCCGACGCGCTGTTCAACACCGGCCTCACCGACAGCGACGTGGTGGCCAACGGCTCCAACGGGACACTCATCCCGCTGGAGGAGCTCATTGCCACGCACGCCCCCATCCTCAAGGGCATCCTCGACGCGCGCCCCGACATCCGCGGCGCCATCACAGCCTCCGACGGCCACATCTACACCCTCCCCGCCGTCGAGGAGCTGGGCATCCTCGCGTACCCGAACTTCCTCTTCGTCAACAAGACGTGGCTCGACGAGGCCGGCCTGCCGGTCCCCACCACCATCGACGAGTACGAAGCCGCGCTGCGCGCGTTCAAGGCACGCGGCGACGGCGTGATCCCGCTGTCCTTCCGGGTGGACTCGTTCTGCGCCAACGTCGCCGACCTCATCGCGGCCATCGGCGGCCTGCCGGACAACAACGACCACCGCATCGTCCAGGACGACAAGGTGATCTTCACCGCCGCCCGCGAGGAGTGGCGCACGGCCGTCAAGCGGCTCGGCGAGTGGTACAAGGCGGGGCTCATCGACCCGGAGAGCTTCTCGCAGGACGACCCCACCTACCTGGCCAAGGGCAAGGCCGACCCGATGAGCCTCGGCTCGTTCATCTGGTGGGAGATGAAGGAGGCCGTGGGCGAGGACCGGGTGGCCGACTACGCGCACGTGGGCGTCCTCAAGGGCTTCGACGGCAAGCAGCGGGCATCGGTCTCCAACTACGCCGAGATCAACCGCGGCGCGTTCGCCATCACCAGCGCGAACAAGTACCCGGCGGCGACCATGCGCTGGGTCGACCGGCTGTACGACCCGGTGATGTCCGCCGAGACCCGCTGGGGCCCCGTGGGCGTGACGCTGGAGAAGAACGCCGAGGGCATCCTCGTGCAGATCCCCGCGAAGGCCGGCGAGTCGGAGGGCGAGCGCCGTCAGAAGGTGGCTCCGATGGGCCCCTGCATCACCACCCGCGAGCACTTCCAGACCGTGGTGGCGCCCGAACCCCGCGCCAAGGAGCGCCAGGACATGTGCGTCACGTACTACGAGCCGCATCGCGCCAACGACGCCTACCCGCCGGTCATGCTCAGCAACGAGGAACTGCAGCAGATCGCCGACGCCCAGACCGAGATCAACACCTACGTGGGCCGACAGTTCGCGACGTTCATCGTCGAGGGCAACATCGATTCGCAGTGGGACGGCTACGTGGCCCAGCTCGAGTCCATGGGCCTGTCCAAGGTGGTCGAGGTCTACCAGGCCGCGTACGACCGCTACAAGAGCGCCTGACCCACCCATCCCATTCTGACGAGGTCTCCCTGATGCACGACACCCCCCAGTACCGCCCCACGGTGCACTTCACCCCCCGCTCCACGTGGATGAACGACCCCAACGGGCTGATCCGGCACAAGGGCAGGTTCCACCTGTTCTTCCAGAACAACCCGGAGGGCCGCACCTGGGGCAACATCGGCTGGGGGCATGCCGTGTCGTCGGACCTCGTCGAGTGGGAGGAGCTCCCGATGGCCATCCCCGCCACCGAGCTGGAGATGGCGTTCTCGGGGTCCGTCGTCTGGGACCGGGACAACACCTCCGGTCTCGGCGACGGCCCCGAGGGACCGCTTGTGGCTATCTTCACCAGTTCGTACTCCGCGGCGCATCCCGAGCACGCGGGCCGGCAGGCCCAGTCGTTGGCCTACAGCCTCGACGACGGGCTCACCTGGGCGCGCTACGCCGAGAACCCGGTGCTCGACCGCGGCTCGGCCAACTTCCGGGACCCCAAGGTCTCCTGGCACCAGGAGACGCGTCGCTGGGTGATGGTGACGGTGGAGGCCGAGGACATGCAGGTGCTCGTCCACACCTCCCCCAACCTCATCGACTGGACCCACGAGAGCAGCGTCGGGCCCCTGGGCGAGCCGGGCCTGCTGTGGGAGTGTCCCGATCTCCTTGAGGTGCCCGTGGAGGGCACCGGGGTGTCGCGGTGGGTGCTGCTGCTCAGCACCAACCCCGGCGGCTTCGCTGGCGGGTCGGGCATGCGGTATCTCGTCGGGGACTTCGACGGGGCCGTGTTCACCCCGGACGCGGGAGGCCTGCGCTGGTTCGACCACGGGCCGGACATGTACGCCGCGGTCTCGTTCCAGGGCACGGACAGGCCCACGGTCATGGGGTGGATGAGCAACTGGGCCTACGCCAACCAGACTCCGACGTTCCCGTGGCAGTCGGCGATGACGGTGGCGCGCACGCTGACCTTGGTGCCAGCCCAGGGCGGCCCAGTGCTCCGGCACGCGCCGGTGCTGCCCGCCGACATGCCTGAAGACACGCACCAGGTGGACTTCGAGCTGCCCGGCGCGGGAGAGGTCGTCGTGGAGACCGGCGACGGCGGGTCGGTCAGCCGGCTCGTGTTGAGGCGCGTGCCCGACGGCGCTCTGGTCGTCGACCGGAGCGCCGCTGATCCCCACGGGGTCCATGCGGGGATCCACGTGACGCCCCCCATCCCCCTCCCCGACGGGCCGGTCACCGGCGTCCTCGTCGAGGACCACGGACTCATCGAGGTGTTCCTCGACGGCGGGAGGGTCGCGGTGACCGCGCAGACCTTCCCGCACGCCGGGCCTGTCCGGGTGTCAGGTTCCGGGCTCGCCCACGTCGCCACCTCGCCGAAACTACCGCTCGCGGGATGATGCCTGGCCCGCCCGAGCGGCGCCGCTACGCGAGCAGGGCTGCCCAGGTGACCGGGCCCACCACGCCGTCGACGGGGAGGCCGCGATCCGACTGGAAGGCGCGGACGACCGCCTCGGTCTGGGGGCCGAAGTCGCCGTCGACCACCACGTCGTATCCGCGGTAGCCGAGCAGTCGCTGCATCACCGCGACCCCCTCGCCCTGCGACCCCTCAGACAGCCTCGGCACCAGCGAGTCCCAGGTGGTGTCGTCCACGGCGCCCGTGGCGTCCAGCCCGTTCTGGGCCTGCCACTGCCGCACCGAGCGCTCCGTGGCGGGGCCGAAGTCGCCGTCGGCCAGCGTCCGGACGCCCCTCCACGAGAGCAGCTCCTGCAGCGCCAGGACCACATAGCCCTGGTCGCCGCGGAAGAGGGGGTAATACCGCACGAACACCTGGGGCTTGACGAGCGCGTCGTCGGCCGGGGCCGCCTGCGTCGGCTCGGCGGGCTGGGCGGTCGGCTGGGCCGCGACGCTCGGAGCATCCGCGCTGGCGGCGGCCGTCGGCGCCGCCGCCGGCGTCGTCTCCTCGACGGAGGGTGCAAGCGTGACGAACACCGTCGACGCCGGCGCCGGAGTCGCGACGACGGGATCCGCGGCCACCTCTCCCTCGCGGCCTCCGCCGAGGAGCAGCATGACCATCCCCACGCCCGCCGCCAGGACGACGACGGCGAGGCCCGCAACAAGGGCGACGGTGGCGCCACGGCCCGTGCGCGCGCGGGTGTCAGCGCCAGAGACGGCCGCCGGGGGGTAAGCCCAGGCGGACGGGTCGGCAGTCGGCTGCTGCGGCGCCGGCCGGTAGGTGTACTCGGGCCCCTGGGGAGGGACGCTCTGACCGGGGTATCCCGTCGGCGGCGTCTGTGCACCGGGGTAGGCGGACGGCGGAGTAGTCGCGCCGAAGTACGCGGGCGGAGGCGTCTGGGCGCTGGGGTAAGCGGGCGGCGGGGTCTGCGCACCGGGATAGGCGGGGGGCGCGAAGGGCGACTGCGACCCCGGATCCCCCACCTGACCGGAGCCCCCCTGCGGGCCGGCACCGTAGCGCGCCTCGCACTCGGGGCACAGGTCCCCCATGGTCGGATTCCCACACACTCGACAGTGCTTCATGGTCGCCCCCTGGCTCACCCGCATCATGGCACACGCTCAATCCGCAGTGGCCACGCCCTGCGCATAGGGCGCGTCCGACTGCCGGCCGACGACGATGCGAGCAGAGGCATACGATGGAACCACCGCAACACCCGGCTCATCGCCGGGCCCGGCAGGGAGGTGGAGCGCATGATCCCCGTCCGCATCGCAGGGCTTGCCCTGGACGTGAAGCAGCAACCGGTGGTGATCCTCAAGCCCCTCGACGAGGAGCCTGGTGAGGGCAGCATGCTCCCCATCTGGATCGGGGGCCTCGAGGCCGCCGCGATCCTCGCGGGCGCCGACGGCAACCCCGCCCCGCGTCCGCTAACCCTGGACCTCATGCGCGCGATGCTCGAGTCACTCGACGCGGAGGTTGAGCGCATCGCGGTCACCAAGATCGAGAACGGCACCTTCTACGCCGAGATCCGGCTCAACACCCCCGCCGGCGAGCGCGTGCTCGACGCCCGCCCGTCCGACGCCATCGGGTTGTCGCTGCGGACAGGGTCGGTGATCTGGGTGGCCGACGAGGTGCTCGAGCAGGCCGGCGTCCCCGACGAGCGCGAGGGGGACGCCGACGAGGAGGCGGAGGTCGCGGCCTTCAGCGAGTTCCTCGAGAACGTCGACCCGGAGGATTTCCAGGGCTGAGCGCCCGGGAGGGAAGGGCAGTGAGTGTCGCCTCCGAGGTCGATTCCCGCCGCGGACGCACATCCGTCGACGTGCCCGGTGGCGTCCCGGGAGACGCCTGCCCCCGGGAGCTCAGCCCACGTTCAGCGTGAGCAGCACCGGCTGGTGCCCCTCCGCCGACACTGTCACCGAGACCGCGCCGTGCCCGGTGGGCCGCACGACGGCGAGGGCCCGGCCGTCGAAGGTCCGCCAGGTCGGGGCGTCGAAGCGCTCCTCGGTGGCGGGGTTCGCGCTGCACATCCCTGCCAGCACGCCCGCCCCCTCGACCTCGACGGTGACCGCAAGGTCCTCCGTCGTGACGAGAACGCCGTTGTCATCGCGCAGCTCGATGGCCACGAAGGCCAGGTCGGCGTCGTCGTCGCTCAGGCGGGTGCGGTCGGCGGTCGCGGTCAGCCGGGCAGCGGTGGTCGCGGTGGCGAGGCCGGTGCGGCCCACCTCCTCGCCGTCCCGGTAGGCGACGGCGGTGAGCTCCCCCGCCCCGTAGGCGGTCTCCAGGGTGGCCAGCATCGGGAGCCTCTCCCCCACCGTCGCCCGCGACACCTCCACCCCGTCGAGCAGCAGCGCCACCTCGTCGGCATCGGCATAGACCTCGACGGTGACCGGCCTGCCCTCGAAGCCCGGCCACGTCCACGACGAGACCGAATCGCTCCACCCCCAGGGCGACTGCATGGTGATCGTGTGCCCCTGGCGCCCTGGGCGCTGGACGGCGATGTAGGGCTCGGCGCGCAGGCCGAACACGATCTGGCGGTAGTACGAGACCGGGCGCCGCCACCCGGTGATGTCGAGGTCGCCGCACCACGCCGTCAGGTACGGGTACTCGCGCTCCAGCGCCGCGACGGCGCCGGGATCCTCCGCGTAGGCCGTGGCCCCGATCCCCACCTCGCCGAGATAGTCCCAGCCGGTCCAGGTGAAGTCGCCGATCACGTTGGGCGAGTCCCGGACCATGGGCCACAGCCGCCCGATCTGGGACGGGAACGTCTCCGAGCCCACGATCACCCGGTGGGGGAACAGCTCTCGGTCGATGGCGTAGCGGGACTCGGCGTAGTTGAGCCCCAGCACGTCGAGCGGGGCGCTCGACTCCGCGGTCCGCCGGCCCGCCGACTCGCTGGCGCTGACGACGGCGAACGGTCCGCCCTCGGCGGCCATCATCTCGTTGAGCCCGCCGGACTCCTCCGCGATGGCGGCCACCTCGTCGATCACGGCGAGGAACGGGTTGATGCCGTTGGTGACGAGGCGCGTGGGGTCGAGGGCGCGCACGAGCTCGGCCATCCGCCTGGCCCAGCGGGCGCCGTGCGGGGTGCCCACCTCCGCGATCTCGTTGCCGATGGAGTACATGATCACGCTCGGGTGGTTGCGGTCCTTGGCCACCATGGCCTCCAGGTCCTCCGCCCACCACTGCGGGAACTCCGCGGCGTAGTCGTACGGGGTCTTGAACTTGGTCCACATGTCGAACGCCTCGTCCATGACGAGGACGCCGTGGCGGTCGCAGGCGTCGAGAAGGGCCGGCGACGCAGGGTTGTGGGCGGTCCGGATGGCGTTGAAGCCGGCCTCCTTCAACAGCTCAATGCGGCGCTCGTCGGCGCGCCCGATGGCGGCGGCGCCGAGGGGCCCGTTGTCGGAGTGGATGCACGCGCCGCGGAGAAGCACGGGTTCGCCGTTGATCCGCAGGCCCTTGCGGGGGTCGACGGTGACGGTGCGGATCCCGAACCTCACCTCGGTGGGGGCGCCCTCGCCCAGCGAGAGGGTCGCGGTGTAGAGGGCGGAATGCTCCGGGCCCCACAGCTGCGGCTGCTGGACGTAGAACCGCTGTCTGACAAGGGCAGTCTCTCCGGGTGCCAGGGTCGACGGGGTGCTGTCGCGCTCCACGACCCCTCCGTCGGGCGCAGCCAGGGCGGTGTCCACCGTGATGGTCCGGGTGGTCAGGCCCGCGTTGGCGAGGGTGCTGACCACGTCGACGACCGCCTGGTCGTCCTCGACGCGCACGGTGGTGACCGTCACTCCGTCGGGGACGACGTGGACGGGGTCGTCGACGTGGAGCACCACCGGGCGGTGCAGGCCGGAGCCGGAGTACCAGCGCGAGTCCTGGCCGGACCGCACCTCGATGCGCAGCGCATTCTCCTGGCCATACCGGAGGTACGGGGTGAGGTCGACGAAGAAGCGCGCGTAGCCGTCGGCGCGGTTGCCGGCGAACTCGTCGTTGAGGAACACCTGGGCGCGGCGGTAGGCGCCCTGGATCTCCAGACGCACGAGCTTGCCGCGCCACTCCTCCGGGGCCTGGAAGGCCTTGAGGTAGGTGAAGCCGGCGTGCGGGTAGTAGGCGCCTGCGCCCTTGCCCGGGGCCTCGGGGGTGCGGTCGGTGTCGCGGAGGGCGTCGTGCGGCAACCGGACGGGCGTGGGCTGGGCGTCCTCGCCGTTGGCCGCAGCGAACGGGCCGAGCGGCAGGCGGTACGTCCAGTCGTCGTTGAAGGGGATCGCGTTCATGGGGTCACTCCTGGTAGGGGCCGACGGGCGGGTCGGACGGGTCGGGGATCAGCGCGTGGAAGACGTGGCGGACGTCGTCGGCGGTCAGTTCGTCCGGCAGCAGCCACCGCTGCAGGCCGAGGCCCTCCTGGACAGCGTCGAGGACGCGTGGGTTGACGCCGTCGATCCGGCGGGCGATCGCGTCTCGGGACCTGCCCATCCACTGCCGCATCAGGTCTGCGTAGCGGGTCTCGCGGAAGGCGAGCACGTACAACTCGGCCAGGAGGATCTTGGTGCGCGGATCGTCGTCGTCCTGGATCACGAGCTGAGCGAGGGCCTCACGGGGGTCTCCATCGGCGGTGCTCATGGCGCGGTCCAGCGGGGAGAAGGTCTCGTCGGCGAACCGCTCGAAGGCGGCGAAGAGGAGGTCGTCGCGGCTGGGGAAGTGGTACGTCATGGAGCCCAGCGGGATGCCCGCCGCGGCCGCGACCGTGCGGTATGTGGCGCCGGCGGTCCCCTGGTCCGCGATGAGATCGAGGGTCGCGGCGATGATGCGGTCGCGGCGCTCTGGGTCGTGGCGCCGGGTGATGCGCTCCATTCCCTGCTCCTATCGTCGTCGACTACCTGAGCCTATCAGAACGTACGTATATTGCTGCTGAGGCAGGGGCGAGAGAGCGGTCGCAGGGCGGTCCACACATCGCTCGCGCGACCCGCATCATCGTCCGATCACCCTGCTCGCGCCCACGGGACTCACTGCAGCGCCGACACTGAACCCGGGCCTCGGATACTCGTGCGATATCCGTCAGCCGTGCGCGGCGCCCGAGTCACCGCGTGCGGCACTGGCACGCCACTCGGCCGCCTCGGGTTCGTCCGTGTACTCCAGTAGATGCTGTCCGGCGATGTCGGTGAGCAGTTCCCTCACTTCCGAAGGCGTGGCGAAGAAGAACTCCCGGGCGTTGTTGATCCGATTGACTTTTCGGTCCGCAAGACGCTGGTGCAGCTGCGTCTCGAGCGAGACGGCGTCCTCGCTGAAGATGAGTGCATGGACATCAAACCGGAACGGAACGGACGCATCACCCAACTCCCGAACCCGATCCATCGGTTCCAGTCGCCGTGTCAGACCGATCTTCACCATCCGCTCCCCGAAAGCGCCGATGTTGGAGATCACATACACATAACCGGCGCGGATGTTCGCCTCACGACTGATCACCTTGTCCATTTCCACCCCGAGCTCGGCGAGCTTCGCTTCGATGTCGGCAATCGCATCGCCGGATGAGCCGTTGCTTCGCATCTTGGCGAGCGCGGTCATGTAGTGCTCCTGCTCCTTGCGAAGCTTGGCCTTCTCCCGCTCAAAGTCACGCTGGGCAGCAGCCTCCTCGCGAAGCCGGTCACGCTCAGCGCGGGTTCGCTCCTTCTCCTCCTCCACCTTGGCCAGGTAGTCGGCCGTCAGCTCGATCTCGTACAACCGGACGTGGTGGTACTCGGCCGTGATGCTGATGTCCATGGTCTTTCCAAGACGAGCGATAGTCTCGGCCGCCTTGGTGAGTCGGTCCAGAGAGGCGCGGCGGCTATGTGGTTTCACGGTCCGAACGCAGTTGTCGGCCTCCGCGTTGTACGCACGCAGGAGCAGTTTCGAGAAGTCGGACACCATCTTGCGGCCCTGAGCCGCCGAGCCGTTGACCTGCCACGTGGTCGTGGCGTGGACGGCCCGGCCCTGCTTGATCAGAGCGCTGGTGTCCTTCTTGACCGCAGCGAGGAGGTCTCGATAACCAACGGCGCTGGCGAGCGGATGCGCATACTGGTAGATGCCCGCCTCTTGAAGCTGTGCCAGCTCATTGGTTTCGACGATGTCGGCTCGCGCCCGTGCCAACTCTCCCTGAGCCTCGGCCAACTGACCGCGAGCGCGAGCAAGTTCAGCGGCGACACGCGCAGACTCAGCCTGCAACTGCACCGCATCCATCGCTCCGAGCCGCTGGACCGCCTGCTTCAGCTGGCCGTTCTCCTCTTCAAGCGCACGCTTGCCGCCGAACAGCCCCCCGAGAAAGCCCTTGCCAGCCGAAGGCGATTCTCCCGAGGTGTTGGATGCTGACGGTGTCGCGGGCGGCGTTGACGCATCATCGACCCAGAAGACCCAGCCCGCCGGCGCGGGCGGCCACGACGGGTCCGGCTGCCAGTCCTCAGGCGGAACCCAACCCGACGGTGGAGTCGGCCAGTCCGGCGGGACATTGAATCGATGTGCCATGTTCAAGTACCCCCAAGCGACGCGGTTTCCGCGCCCAACCTACCGCCCAAGGGGATCAGGCTCTTGCCAGATCAACGTCACGGATCCGGATGCGACTGGGCACCGATTCAGACTCGCCACAACTCACGCGGCAATTCCTGTTGACAAGCACTCCGTATTGCCCTGCCAGTGCGCCCACGATGGCCTTGGACGTGGGTCGAGCAGGCTCCAGAAATTGCTCGAAGAGTTTCTTGCCGGGAGGGCTTTCCGGGCACGTTTCTGTCGGTGGTCGTTGACAGAATAGTTCACATGAGCGAGTCGGTGGTGGACCTGGGGCAGCGGTATCTCGCCGCGCTGTGGGACGCCGCCGGCGCGCTCGGCACCGACGCCGCCGCTGTGCAGCGTCTGGCCGGGCTGGTCGACTCGATCGGGGAGTTCGAGGCCCAACTCGCCGGGCTGCGGCTCCACCTACTCAACGAAGCACGCCTGTCCGCCGCGGACGCTGTCATCGACGGCGTGCGGCAATCGGTACGCACCACCCCAGCGCAGGCCACCGCCACGCTACGCCTCGCCGCCGATCTCGGGGACCGATTCCCCCTCATCGGCGCCGCCCTCAACGACGGCGAGATCTCGGTGGCGCAGGCCGACGCGATCATCACCGGGCTGCGGAAACTCCCCCCGCACCTGACCCGCGCCCAACTGGTGGAATGCCAGGAACTGATCCTGGCCCACGCCACCACGTTGGGCCCCACCGAACTGCGGATCCTGGCGGCTCGTTTGACGGAGGTCGTCGACCCCGACCGGGCGGATGCCGACGACGCCCGCCGCCTGGCCAGGGAGGAGGCCGCAGCGCGGCGGAACCGGTTCCTGCGGCTGGCCCCCGATCACCACGGCTCGATCCGCATCACCGGCCAACTCCCCGTCGCCGACGCCGCGCTCCTGTCCGCGCAGCTCGACGCCCTGATGCCCGCGAAATCGACCTACACCCACGCCGGAGAAGCAGCAGGCCCGGACACCCGGCGGGCGGATGCGTTGGTGCTGCTGGTCCAGCACGCCGCCTCCGGCGGCACCCTCCCCTCCCACGGCGTCGACCGCCCCCACGTCCACATCACCCTCAACTACGACACCCTCGTGTCAGGCCTCGGGCAGGTGACGACACTCGGCGTGGGCGGCATCGACGGCCTCACCGCAGGCGACGCACGACGCATGGCCTGCGACGCCCGCCTGACCCCCATGGTCCTCGGCGGCGCATCCCGCCCCCTCGACGTCGGCCGCACCCACCGCCACTTCACCCCCGCCCTCCGCGCCGCGATCACCCAACGCGACCAAGGCTGCGTGTTCCCCGGCTGCACCGCCACCCCCGCCGGCTGCCAATGCCACCACATCATCCCCTGGTGGACAGGCGGCCCCACCTGCCTCGCCAACGGGGTCCTGTTGTGCCCGCACCATCACCGACTCGTCGAACCAGACCCGCTGCAATCCGCCGAATCACAGTGGCAGGTACACCTCGACCAGGTGACCGGGCTGCCATGGTTCACCCCACCCCGCCACATCGACCCCACCCGCAAACCTCGGCAGCACCAACGCCACCGGCTGCAACAGCTCGAACCTCAGGCAGGTGCGCCACCCTGCCCACCGGAGGACGACGACTTGATCCTGGCCAGTTCCCCCGCCTGGCGCCAGTGACCCGCCCACCCCGTCGCCGGTGAACCCGCGTCGGTTTCAACACGGGCGCGCGTCGCTCCGCTCCTCACGGCCCGGCTCAACCAGCGGAACTGGGGCCCGGCTCAACCAGCCGGTGCTGGTTTCACACGCGGGCGCGCGTCGCTGCGCTCCGCACCACCCGGCTCACCGGCGGGGTCTCGTTCGCACGTCCACTGATCCGCCTCCACGATCCTCTGTGCAGTGCCTCTCGTGCGCATCTGAGTGACCGAGGCCAGCGGGCGCGCCATTCATCCAGGCGGCTGGTGTCACCGCCTCACTACCAAGCTCCTGCGCGAGCTCTCCAGCGGGAAGGCGAACCAGCGCGTCAGCCGGCTGCGGGTGCGGGGAGGGCCTCGGCGAACCAGCGCGTGATCGTCGCGGGGTGCGTGATCGCCGTGCCGACTACGACCGACCATGCCCCGCGGCGCATCGCCTCAGCCGCGTCGGCCGGCGTGTGGAGGCGGCCCTCGACGATCAGGGGCCGGTCCGCGACCGCAAGCATCTCGTCGACCGCCTCCCAGTCCGGGCCGTCGGTCTTCGGGCGCTCGCCGGAGTAGCCCACCAGCGTGGTGCCGATGAGGTCGGCGCCCGCCTCCTGCGCGGCGACGGCGTCGCCGGCGGAGCCGCAGTCGGCCATCACGAGCACATCCGGGAAGCGATCCTTGAGCCCCGCGATGGTCTCGGCGAGGGAGAGCCCGTCGGGACGCGGGCGGCGGGTGCCGTCGAGCGCCACCACCTCGCACCCCGTCTCGGCCACCGCGACACAGTCGGCCAGCGTCGGCGTGATGTAGACGCCCTCCTTGCCCACCTTGACCAGCCCGATGATGGGCACGTCGACGGCGGCGCGGATGGCGCGCAGGTCGTCCAGCCCCTTGGCGCGGATCGCCGCCGCTCCCCCGATCACCGCCGACTGCGCCACCTGGCTCATCGTCCGCGGGTCAAGCATCGGCTCGCCGGGATACGCCTGGCAGGACACCACCAGCCGCCCGCGGATCGCCTCGGTCACGTCACTCATCTCAGTCCTCTCGTCGTCTCCGTGGAATCTCCACGGCTCAGTCCACCCGCGCGCCGACGGCGTCGAACACCGTGCGCGCGGCCCCCAGGATCGCGGCCTCGGGCCCGAGGGCCGCGGGCTCGATGGCCAGGCCCTTGAGCACCGGCACCACCTCGCCGCGACACGCGTCGCGCAGCGGCCCCCACCACTCGTCGCCGGCGCGGGCCACTCCCCCGCCGATCACCACGCATTCCGGGTCCAGCACCGTCGCGACACCGGCGATCGCTCGCCCCAGCGCGACGGCGGCCGCCGCCACGACGCCCCGCGCGGGCTCCGCGCCGTCGGCGGCGAGCGCCATGATGGCCGGCCCCGTCAGCGCCCCGCCCGCGACGGCGGCGTACGCCCGCTCGATCGCCGGCCCCGCCGCGACGGCCTCCAGGTGCCCCTCGACCCCGCACGGGCAGCGGAGCCCCTCCGCGCCGGGCGTGGGGATGTGCCCCATCTCGCCGGCCACGTGGTGCGCCCCGGTCCACAGCCGGCCGTCGAGCACGACGGCGCCGCCCACCCCGGTTCCGACGGCCACCATGAGCATCGATGAGCGCCCCCTGCCGGCGCCGAGCCACGCCTCGCCCAGCGCGTGGGCGTCGACGTCGTTGCGCACCTCGACGGCGTGGGCGTCGCCGAAGCCGAGCCGGGAGCGCAGCCCCGCCGCGACATCGGTGCCCACCCACGAGGAGAAGGTGTCGGTCGCGGAGATGATCGACCCGCGGGTCGCGTCCACCACCCCGGCGGTCCCGACGCCCACCCCGGCCACATCGTCGAGCCCCTCCACGGCCCTGGCGACCAGCGACGCGACGGCGTCCAGCACCGCCTCGCCGCCGTCGAGCGCGGGCGTGGGCGCGGTGAGCGCCTCGCCCATGGTCCCGTCCGGCGCGACGACCGCCACCGCGATCTTCGTGCCGCCGAGATCAACACCGACGGCCCTCACTGCAGGAGTCCCACCTCGACGAGGATGTCGCGGATGGCGGCGGTGTCGTCATCCGTGAGGCCCTCGAGCGGGGCGGGCATCGCGGCGGAGTCGATGACGCCGAGCAGCGCGAGCGCCGCCTTGAACGCGCCGATCCCGCCCGCGTCGCCGGAGCGGCCTTGCGGCACGAACGCGATGTCGAACAGCCGCGCGATGCGGTTCTGCTCGTCCCGGGCGGCGGCCCAGTCGCCGGCCTGCGCGGCGGTCCACAGGCGGGTGTAGGCGGCGGGGTCGACGTTGGCCAGCCCGGGGACCGCGCCGTCGGCGCCCAGGAGGTACATGCCGTCGACCATCACCTCGTGCCCGGTCAGCAGCGCCAGCGGGCGGCCGGCGCGCTCGTTGGCGGCCACCAGGCGGCGGAAGCCGACGTCGTCGCCGGAGGAATCCTTGACGCCGGCGATGACGCCGTCGCGGCCGAGCCGCACGAGCAGGTCCACACCGAGGTAGCTGTGCACGCGCACGGGCACGTTGTAGGCGAACACCGGGATATCGACGGCGGCGGCCACCATGCGGAAGTGCCGTTCGGTCTCGGCGACGTCGTTGATCGCGTACAGCGGGGCGGTCACCACGACGGCGTCGGCGCCCAGCGCCTCGGCGCGGGCGGCCTGCTCGGCCACGCGGCGGGCGGTGAAGTCGGGCGTGCCGACCAGGACCGGAACGCGGCCGGCGGCGCGCTCGACGACGCGGCGGGTCACGGTGTCGCGCTCGTCGTCGGTGAGGTAGGCCACCTGGCCGGAGGAGCCGAGGATGAAAAGCCCGTCCATGCCGCCGTCGATGAGGTGGTCGACGACGCGGTCGAGGGAGGGGAGGTCGAGGTCGCCGTCGGCGGTGAAGGGGGTGACGACGGGGGGGATGGTGCCGTGGAAGGTGTGCATGTGTGTTCCTTGGTAGGTCCGCTGGCCTGAGGCGCGAGGAGCGCCAGCGACGAGCCTCGAAGCCCAAACAGCGGGAAATTGATCGGATTCAGTTGTTCGCCCCCTCGCTGGCTGAGGTGCGAGGAGCGCCAGCGACGAGCCTCGAAGCCTAGAAAGCGGGAGATTGATCGGGATGGGTGGGAGGTCCGGGTTTCTTAGGCTTCGAGGCCGCTACGCGGCACCTCAGCCAGCGGGTCGGCTACCCCCGCTGGTGGAGCCGGGCCGCGAGGAGCGCCAGCGGGGCACCGACGGTCCTCACAGCAGGGACGGGACCGCGCCGAGCAGCGTGCGGGTGTACTCGTGCTGCGGGTTCGCGAAGAGCTGGTCCGCCGGGCCCGACTCGACGATCTTGCGGGCCAGCATCACCGCCATCCGGTCCGAGACGTAGCGGACCGTGTTGATGTCGTGGCTGATGAACACCAGCCCGAGGCCCAGCTGGTCCTTCAGGTCGGTGAGCAGGTTGAGCACCTGCGCGCGCACCGACACGTCCAGCGCCGAGGTGGGCTCGTCCGCGATGATCACGTCCGGGCCCAGCGCCAGCGCCCGCGCGATCGCGACCCTCTGCCGCTGCCCGCCGGAGATCTGCCGCGGCAGCACGTCGAGCGCCGACTGCGGCAGGCCCACCAGGTCCAGCAGCTCCTTGACCCGCTTCTCCCGCTCCGCCGTCGTCCCGACGCCGTGCACCTTGAACGGGTCCAGGAGGGTGTCGCGGACGAGCATCCGGGGGTTGAGCGCGGTGGCGGGGTCCTGGAAGACGACGGAGACCGCCCGGCCGAGCTTCTTCCGGCCGGCCCCGTCGAGCTTGAGCGGCTCGCCGAAGTAGCGGACCTCGCCGTCGGTGACGGGCTGGAGGCCCACCATGACGCGGGCCAGCGTCGACTTGCCGCATCCGGACTCGCCGACCAGGCCGACGGTCTCACCTCGGCTGACGGTCAGGCTGACGCCGTTGACCGCGTGGACGAGGTCGCGGCGGAAGAGCGTGCCGGTGCGGGCCTTGTGGACGACGTGCACGTCACGCAGGTCGACGACGGGCACCCCCGTCGGCCGATCGGCGTCCAGGATGGTCATCGGACGGGCTCCTTCTCCAGCAGCGCGGCGAGCGCGTCGGTGCGGGCGTAGACGTGGTCGGTTCCGGGAACGGTCCGCAGCCGGGGCTGCTCGTCGAGGCCGACGCGGGGGTGCGAGGAGCGGGGCGCGAACCGGTCACCGGCCACGAACTCCCGCGGCGACGGCACGACGCCCGGCACCTGGTGCAGGCGCCCACCGCCGGACTCGATGGACAGCACCGCGCCCAGCAGGCCGCGCGTGTACTCGTGGACGGGGTTGGTGAGCAGCTCGCGGGTGGCGGCCTGCTCCACCACCTGGCCGGCGTACATGACGGTGATCCGGTGGGCCACCTGCGCCACCAGTGCCAGGTCGTGCGACACGAACACCATCGCGAAGCCGAGCTTCTCGCGCAGCTCGTTGAGCAGGTCCACCACCTGGGCCTGGACGGTGACGTCGAGGGCCGTGGTGGGCTCGTCGGCGATCACCAGGCGCGGGTTGCGGGTGAGCGCCATCGCGATGAGGACGCGCTGCCGCTGCCCGCCCGACAGCTCGTGCGGGTAGGACTTGAGGGTCCGCGCCGGGTCGAGGCCCACCAGCTCGAGCAGCTCCTCGGCGGTGCGCTGACCGCCGCGTGAGGTGAGCTGCTTCATCTGCGCGCGGATCAGCATCGACGGATTGAGCGAGCTCAGAGCGTCCTGGTAGACCATGCTCATCTCGTGCCCGCGCAGCGCGTTGCGCTCCTTCGGGGTCATGGTGAGCAGCTCGCGGCCCGCGAACCGGATCGAGCCCTCGATGCGGGCCGTCTCCGGCAGCAGCCCCATGATCGCCATCGAGGTGATCGACTTGCCGCAGCCCGACTCCCCGACCAGGCCCATGGTCTCCCCGGCCCGCACGGTGAACGTGACGCCGTCGACGATCTTCACCTCGCCGTGCGCTCCCGGGAACGAGATCGACAGGTTCTCGACCTCCAGCAGCGCCTCGGCGTCCGGGGTATCGAGGACCAGTCGGTCCTCGCGGAGCGACTCGGCCACCCGCAGCGACGCGAGCCGCGCCTCGAGGGACTCGGCCTGCGCCGCGTAGGAGGCCGCCATCCCGGCGGCCGTGGCCTCGCCGGCCAGCTTGTCCTCGTCGGCCTGCACGTTGACCCGCGTGCGGATCTTCGGGGAGGCCAGCGAGTCCGTCAGGCCCTCGGCGAGCACGTTGAGGCTGAGCGTGGTGATGAGGATGAACAGGCCGGGGAAGAACGTCACCCACCAGTGCCCGCTGAGCAGCAGGGCCTTGCCCTCGCTCAGCATGTTGCCCCAGGTGGGGGTGTTGACCGAGGTGATGCCGGTGCCGATGAAGGACAGCGACGCCTCGAACACGATCGCGTCGGCCACCAGCACCGTCGCGAAGACCATGATTGGGGCCAGGCAGTTGCGCGCCACGTGCTTGAGCAGGATCCACGACGTGCGCGCCCCCATCACCCGCGACGCAGCCACGTAGTCCTCGCCGAACTGCGCGAGCACGTTGGCGCGCACCACGCGGGTGAGCTGGGGCACGTAGAGGAAGGCGATCGAGAAGATCACCACGGGCAGGATCGGGAGCCGCGACGACAGCGCGGTGACCATGACGGCCGCGAGCGCGATGCCGGGGAAGCTCATGATGATGTCGAGGATGCGCATCAGCACCTCGGAGACGGCCTTGCCCGCCGTCGCGGCGATGGACCCGAGCACGGCGGCCGCCATCAGGGCCAGGCCCGTCGCGGCGAGGCCGACGATCAGGGAGACGCGGGCGCCGTAGACGATGCGGCTGAAGGTGTCGCGGCCGGTGTCGTCGGTGCCGAACCAGAACATGGAGTTGGGCGGGATGGAGCTGTCCGGCACGAGCTGCTTGCCCACACCCTCGATCTCGATCTCCTGCTGCACCACCATGTCCGGCGGCACGAGGCCGGCCGCGCCGGGCTCGAACGGTGCGACCAGCGGCGCGAACACGGCGAGCAGGCCCATGAGGCCCAGCACCACCGTCGCGATCTTCGAGCCGATCGGCAGGGCGGACCAGCCGGGGAGCCGGAGCCCGGGGCGCTGGAGCTTGGTGCGGGATTCCGCCGACAACATCAGATGCTCCTGATTCGCGGGTTGACAAGGACGTAGAGCATGTCGACCACCACGTTGACGACGATGAACGCGATGGCCACCGTGATGGTGACGCCTTGGACGATGTTCACGTCGTTGCGGGTGATGCCCTGGAAGATCAGCTGGCCCATGCCCTGGATGTTGAAGATCATCTCGATGACGACGGCGCCGCCCATGAGGTAGCCGACGCGGAGGCCGAGGACGGTCAGCGGCGTGATCAGCGCGTTGCGCAGCACGTTGCGGCCGACAACCACCGGCTTGGGCACGCCCGCGCCGATGGCGGTGCGCACATAGTCGCGGTCCAGCTCCTCCACCATGGAGGTGCGCACCACGCGGGTGAGTGAGCCGGCCACGGGCACGGCGAGCGCCACCGCTGGCAGGAAGATCTGGTTGACGTAGGCGGCCGGGCTGTCGCGGAAGGAGGCCCACTCGGTGATGACCGCCGGGAAGGTCCCGGTGCCGCCGGGCACGTTGCCGAACGCCTGGATGAGCAGCAGCGCCAGCCAGAACGACGGCGTCGCCAGCGCGGCGATGGAGAAGAATCGGATGACCTGGTCAGGCCACCTGTCGCGGTACAGGGCGGCGACGACGCCGAGCACCAGCGCCACGACCACCGCGATCGCCAGGCCGATGAAGGTCAGCTGCAGCGTGACGGGGAAGTTCTCCCCCACCATCTGCGAGATCGGCACGCCGGTGAAGGACTCGCCGAGGTCTCCCTGGACCAGGCCCAGCAGGTAGCGGCCGTAGCGCACGAGCAGGGGGTCGTTGAGGCCGAGCTGCTCGCGGTAGGCGTCGAGCGCCTCGGCGGAGGCGCTCTCGCCGAGGGCCAGGCGGGCGGGATCGGCGGTCGAGAGAGACATGACGATGAACACCAGCAGGGTCACGCCGAGCACCATGATCGGCAGCGCGACGATGCGGCGGCCGAGGAGGCGGATGAGGGTGGACACGTGTGAGCTCCTAGGGATTGCCCGGTGGGGCGGCGCCGTCGTGGTTGGCCGACGGCGCCGTCCCTGGCCGAGTGCGCTGGGCGCCTCGGGTTACTTGGTGGAGCCGACGCCGACGAACGACAGGCCGGTCACCGCGAGCGGCTTGAAGTCGGACAGCGTCTCCGGGTCGAACGCCGTGGGCGTCTTGCGGTGGAAGATCGGGTAGAGCGGGACGTTCTCGCTGATCACGTCGAACGTCTCGTGCCAGGCGGCCTTCTGCTCGTCGCCGGTGGCCTGGGAGGCGGTGTCCAGGAGCTCCTGCACCTTGGTGTGGGACTCCTGGCCCTTCCAGTGCATGCGGGCGTCGGTCCAGGTCTCGCCCGCGTACCACCAGCGCAGCAGGAGGTCCGCGTCGTCGCCGAAGACCGAGGGGTCACCGGGAGCGACGACGATGTCGAACGCGCCGGGGTTGCCGTCGATGGTGGCGTAGACGTCCGAGGACTTCTTCTCCTCGTAGGTCACGGTGAGGCCGGCGGCCTCGAGCGACTCCTTGATCATCGGCCGCACGTTGGCGAAGAAGCCGTGGTCGGAGGCCAGGAGGCGGACCTGCTTCAGGCCGGTCTCGGCGAGGAGCTCCTTGGCCTTGGCCTGGTTGCCCGGGTACTGGACCTTGGCGGCCTTGTAGGCGGGGTGCTCCTTCTGCACGAAGGCGGTGGCCGGGGTGGCGAGGTCGGACATGCCGACGGTGCAGATCTTCTCGTAGTCCAGCGCGTACATGACGGCCTGACGGTTGCGCACGTCGTCCATGGGCGCGGAGCCGGTGTTGAACATGACGAACACCAGCCCGAAGCCCTGCTGTGCCGCAACGGACTTGGACTGCGCCAGGGTGGCGAGGTTGGCCACGGGCACCGAGTCGATGGCCTGGACGGCGTCCGAGGTGAGGGCGTTGGTGCGGGTGGAGTCGTCGGGGATGATCTGCCACTCCATGGTGGCGGCGCGCGCCGGCTGAGGGCCGGTGTAGGCGTCATTGGCCTCGAAGGTGATCTTCTGCGACGCGGCGCCGTTGTCGATCATCTTGTAGGGGCCGGTGCCGACGGGGGCCAGGTCGAAGGCCTTCTGGTCGGCCTCGACGAGAGCCTTCGGCACGATCTTGACCACCGACAGGCGCTCGGCGACGAGCGAGAAGGGGTACTTGAGCGCGAAGGTGACGGTGGCGTCGTCCTTCTTGGTCACCGAGTCCAGGAACGGGATGAACGTGGCGTAGAGGCTCTTGTTGGCCGGGTCCAGCACGCGCTGGAAGGAGAAGACCACATCGTCGGCGGTGACGGGCGTGCCGTCGTGGAACACTGCGCCGTCGCGGAGGGCCACCTCCCAGGTGGTGTCGTCCACCTGGCTCGGCAGGTCCTTGCCCAGGGCTGCGAACACCTCGCGGGTGGCGGGGTGGATCTCGGTGAGGCCCTCGAACGTGTGCCAGTTCGCGGCGACGGTGAGCGCGGCGGTGGTGGTCATGGGGTCGTAGCCGTTGGTGCCCAGCTCGTAGGAGATGGCGGCGGTGATCGCGCCGGCGGCGCCGGCCGACGAGGCGGGCGCGCTGGAGGCGTCGGTGGCGCCGGCGGTGGCGCTGGGGGTCTCGGCCGACGAGCCGCAGGCGGCCAGGCCGGCGGTGAAGGCTGCCGCGGCGCCGAAGCTGCCCGCGAGCTTGAGGAGACTCCGTCGGGAGGTGACGGGCATCTGGTTCATCATTGACTCCTAGGTGATCGGACATCCGATGTCTGACGTGTCCGCTATGCTAGCGCATGGAATCGACGCCCGCTTCCACATCGCTCAGCATCGTGAGCGTTTCGCTCACCATCTCCCCGGGGGTTACGCATGGCCAGGAACGAGCCACAGCGCTTGAGGTCCACCATCCACGCGGTCAAGGAGCTGATCCTCGACCAAGGCCTCAAGCCGGGCGACCCGATGCCCACCGAGGCGCAGCTGGTGGACCTGCTGGACGTGTCGCGGGGGAACCTGCGCGAGGCCGTCCGCACGCTCGTCGCGCTCGACATCCTGGAGGTCCGCCACGGCACCGGCACGTTCGTCGGGCAGATGTCCCTGAAGCCGCTGGTCGAGGGCCTCGCGTTCCGAGGGGTGGTCTCGCCGGGGCTCGACTTCGAGGCGCTGCGGCAGATCGTCGAGGTGCGCAGCGGGCTGGATCAGACGCTGGCGCCGTCGGTGGTGGAGCGCATGAACGCGGCCGCGGCCGAGGAGCTGGGGCAGCTGTGTGACGCGATGGCCGCGCACAGCTCACGCGACGAGGCGTTCGCGGCCGAGGACCGGGCGTTCCACCTCACGCTGGCCTCCCTGCTCGACAACGAGCTGTACGAAGACCTGGTGGGGGCCTTCTGGGATGTGCACACGCGCCTCGCCCCCCGGCTGGGCGTGCCCACCCCCCGCGACATCGAGGACACCGTGGCTGCGCACCGGGCGATGTTGGACGCCGCCGTCACCGGAGACCTGGAGGCCTACCGGGCGGCGGTGGAGAACCATTACGCGCCGCTCTTGAGGGTCCTGGATTCCGCCCCCGCCTGACCTCGCACGAGCTGCCGATCGCTCCCGCAGCGGCTCCGCATACCCGCCCAAGTCCTCGCGGGTCGCGGATGCGGTGTGCGAGGATGCCAGGTACGCCTCGGGGCGCGCGAGCCGCCTCGCACTCCGCTGAACGACTGGAACAGTGGCCGCTCGGTGGCCCACGTGCGCCGGGGCACCCCGGGCAAACGAGCGAAGGAACCACTGAACAATGAACTGGATCGAACTGGTCGGCTACATCGCCTCGGCGTTCGTGGTGCTGTCCTTCGCGATGAGTTCCATCGTGAAGATCCGCACCATCTCGCTGGTCGGTTCCGTGTTCTACGTCGCCTACGGCGTGCTGATCGGCTCGATCCCTATCATCCTCGCCAACGCCACCATCGTCGTGTTCCACTGCCTCGCGCTGTACCGGGAGTTCGGCAGCAGGTCCGAGCTCGGCGCCACCCCCATCGCGCCCGACGCGCCCTTCCTCGTCGACTTCCTGCACTCACACCTCGACGACATCCGCACGTCCCAGCCCGAGTACGAGCAACGTCCGGCGGACACCGCCTTCGTCCTCATGCGGGAGGGGATGCCGGCGGGCGCGGTCCTGGGCACGCGCGACGGCGACACCCTGAACCTCACGCTCGACTACGTCCTGCCCGCCTACCGCGACTCCCAGCTGGGCAGGTGGATCTACGGGTCGCGCACCAGCGCGCTGCGTGCCCACGGCATCCGGGAGGTGACCGCCTCGCCCACCACCGAGGCCCACCGCCACTACCTCGAGCACGTCGGCTTCGAGCGTCGCGGCGAGGCGCTGGCCAAGACCCTCGCCTGAGCGCGGAGGAGGTCCCCCAGTCCGGGCGTCCGCGCTCAGGGAGGGGTGGGGTGGTGGCTGATCCTGGCAGTTCTCCGCGGTCGAAGCCCACCGCCTCACACACTGCAGGCCGCCGAGGCACCGCTCTCACCCCAGCCGCGACACCAACTCCGCCACCAGCTCACCCACCCGGAGGTCGTCGCGCGCGACCCCGGGGCTGAACCCCATCCGCACCACCACGAGGCCGGCCGACGGCACCACGTACATCCGCTGACCGTCGTGCCCATTGGCCGAGTAGGCGTCAGCGGGCAGCGACTCGTCGACGAGCGACCCGTCGGGCAGCTGGTTCACCCACCATCCCGCCGCGTACCCCTCCTCCTCGCTCTCGGCGACCTCGGTCACCGTCGTCGAGTCCGCCATCCAGCCCTCCGGCAGCATCCGCGCCCCCTCCCAGACGCCGTCCTGGAGGGCGAACTGGCCGATGCCCGCCCAATCCCGCGGGGTGGCCCACAGGTAGGAGCTGCACACCGGCAGCCCGGTCGCGTCCGCCTCCCAGACCGCCGACGACAGCCCCAGCGGCGCGAGCAGCTCCCGCCGCGGCAGGTCCGCGCCCACCCCCGCCCGCTCCGTCAGGACCGAGCAGAGCAGGTTCGTGCCCCCGCTGGAGTACTGCTGATAGGTGCCGGGCGCGTGCGCCGACGGCAGGCCCGCGACATAGCCCGCCATGTCCTCCTCCAGGTAGAGCATCCGGGTGATGGGCGTGCCCAGGTCGTAGGTCTCGTCCCATTCCAGGCCGCTCGTGCCGCGCATGAGGTGGTCGACGCTGATGTCGCGGCGGGCGTCCGTCCACTCCGGGCGGAGGGCGGCGTCGTCCACCGCCACACTCCCCTTCTCCACCAGCACGCCCGTCAGGAGGTTGGCGACGCTCTTGGCCATGGACCAGCCGAGCTGCGGTGTCGCGGCGGTTAACCCGTCGGCGTAGCGCTCGGCCACCAGCTCGCCGTCGTGGAGGACGACGACGGCGCGGGTGCCCAGCTCGTCGCGGGCGGCGGCGTCGAGGTCGTCCCCGAACGCCCGGCCGACGGCGGCGTCAATCTCCGGAGAGGGGGCCGGGGCGGGCGCGGAGGTCAGCGCGTTGGGGCTGATGGGCGTCGGCTCGCCCAGGTCGGGCGCGGCGTCGGCCAGCGTGCAGCCGAAGCCGTCGGCGTACCAGGCGCGCTGGGCGGCGAGCGCGCCGAGCACCGTGGTGCGGGCGCCGTCGTCGGTGGTGCTGGTGCGCAGGTACGGCACGAGCGGGTTGGGCGGCAGATCGTCTCCGGCGGGCCGGTCCGCGAGGTGCGTCAGCGCGCATGCGTTGTGGGCGGCGTAGCCCGTGCCGGTGAGGAGGAGGGGGCGCGCGTACCAGTACCCGGCCGTCCCCGCCGCGAGCGCGACCACGACGACCCCCACCACAACCCTGACCACCCACCGACGCATGGCCCGAATCTAGCCCCAGGGTCCCGGACGCGGGGCCGGGGAATCGTGATCGGTGGCGCCGCGACCGCGGGTCAGGAGGGGGTCCCTCCCTCGACGGCGTCGAAGGGGTCAGCGCCGTCGTCGGCGAACCAGTCGTAGCGAACGGTCCCGCCGCCCGACCCCCACAGCGACGGCGTGGCGGTGTGCAGCCAGTCGAGCGGCTCCACTCCCCCGGGCGCCCCGCCGTCGAGCGCCAGCCGGAGCGCCGCAGACAGGTCGGCATCCACCGCGTCTGTCCTCGTCGCGGGGTCCACGGAGACGAACAGCGCCGTGCCCGAGCGGGCGATGAGGTCCAGGAACTGGCGGTTCTTCGCCCAGTCGGTCCTGGGCGTGCTGGGCACGCAGTCCGCGTCGACGGTGAAGAACCGCCCGTGTTGCGCCGCCCGGAACGCCAGCGTGTTCACCCCCACCCGGCGGGTCCTCTCCCACACCAGGCCGGAGGTGTCGTCGCCCGTGCGCTGCGCCTCGACGAGACCGGCCGCCAGGTGGCCGACCACGTTGCACCCGAGCACGACGCCGTCGTCGCCGGCGGCCTCACGGATCGCGCGGTAGAAGTCCACCAGCACCTCGGCGGTGGACCGGGTCCTGTCATGCACGTGCACGCCGTCGGTGACGGGCCGCGGCCCCATCGTCGGGCCCCACTGGCCGAGCGCCTCGAACGTTGAGAAGTCGTGCTTGATCAGCTCGAAGCCCCAGCCGCGGATGCGTCGGACGTCGGCGGCGACCCGCTCGAGCGTCGCGGGGTGGCTCGGGTCCAGCGCCCATCCGCCCTCCCACGGGCGCAACCCGCCTAGGTCGGGTTCCCAGCGGTGCTGGAGCGGCCGGAACCAGATGCCCGGCCGCACCCCCTCGGCTGCGATCCTGGCCGCGACCTCGGCCATGTCCGGGAACTCGACCGGGCGGCCGACGTCCCACGGGCCTCCCGACGCAGGCAGCCCGTCGGCGGTGCCGTCGAGGCTCCAGCCGTCGTCGACGACGCCGAACGGGCGGACGGGATGGTCGCCGACGAGCTCGGCGACGGTGCGCGCGTCGCGGACGACCGCGTCGGCGTCGAAGTCGCGGCCATAGGCGTAGTACCAGTTGTTGGCTCCGACGAGGGGGCCTGTGGCGCGAGGGTCGCGGCAGAGAGCCTCTGCAAGCCCGCACTGGACGGCGAACGGGGCCCCGCCGTCGACGAACCGCACGACGGCGGCCAGCAGGGTGCGGTCGCCGAGGAGGACCGGGTCCGAGCCGGCGCGCACGTCGAGCCAGAGGGAGACTCCGGCGTCGTCGACGGTCCAGAAGGCGAAGGCGCCGGCCCGCACGTCGACGCCGGCGCCCCAGGTGGACCCGGCCGACGGCGAGTGGACCAGCACCATCCACGGCTGAGGGACCTCGGCGCGCAGCGGCTGCCAGCAGGTGTCGCCGTAGGTGCGTTCCCAGGCGTCGCCGAGGATGAGCGCGTCGGCGGGGAGGTCGCGACGCCAGCGGAGGTGGATGCGGCTGAGCTGACGCCCGGCGGCGGCCGCGACGCTGACAGCCAGGCCGTCGCCGTCGGCACGGAAATCGACGGCGACGCCCGCGGCGTGCGGGCTGCCCCAGGCGTCGCGGGGCCCGGACTGGACGCGGACAAGGTCCGGCGTCGGAACGGTGATGATCATGGTGGGTCCTCCCGGGGTGGTGGTTTGAGCCGATGGATGGGTTCGCGGCGAGGCTCACGCGCGGTTCCCGCGGGGAGCCCGCCGCGAACCCATCCATCGGCTCAACTCCCCCCACCAACCAAGCCAGACAGGAGAGGGGGG
>NZ_JBUZNN010000013.1:47920-75165 GCF_055326235.1 Tessaracoccus yangjingae
CGAGTACACCCCCCCGTCCCTCCACGGAGGACCCCCAACCAAACCCGCCACCCGCCTCAACTCCCCCCACCAGCCAGGCCGGACAGGCGAGGGGCCGGGCGGTCGCCCGCCCGGCCCCTCGTCGATCAGTGGATCAGTGGTTCAGTGGATCAGCCGTTGAACAGGGCGTTGACCTGCTCGTTGGCGGCATCCAGGGAGTCCGCGTCGGCCGCGCCGGTGAACACCGCGTCGACCGCCGGCTGCATGATGCCGGTGATCTGCGAGGCGTAGTCGGTGATCGGGAAGAGGAACGTGGTGCCCTCGTTCACGTGCACCAGGAACGGCTCCACGTCGATCCCGCGCTCCGCGAAGGCGGCCTGGGCCTTCTCGGTGGCCGAGGGGATGGCCGGGAAGACGACGCCGGCCTCGCCGACGAGGTCCTGGCAGGCAGCGGAGCCCAGGTACTCGACCCACTTGATGGCCGCGGCCTTGTTGTCCGAGCCGGACCAGACGGAGTCGGCCAGGCCGTTGTACATGGAGGCGCGCTCACCGGAGGGGCCGACCGGGGTGGGGGCAAGGCCGGTCTCGATGCCGGTGTAGCCGAACATCTGGTTGATCATCCACGAGCCGTTGGTGATCATGGCGTACTTGCCCGCGCCGAAGATGTCGCCGGAGCTCTGGCCGGTGACGGCCTCGACGGTGGGCATGTAGCCCTTCTCGGCCAGCGACGCCATCCAGGAGATGGTGTCCTTGAACTCGGCCGCGTCGTAGTTGTACTTGGTGCCCCAGGGGTTCTTGTCGGTGATGGTCCAGCCGGTGGTGCCGGAGTACATGCTCCACTGGGTCTGGCCGTTGCCGCCGCCCGAGCCGCCGTCCAGGCCGAGGCCGTAGACCGCGACCCGGTCCTTGTCGAAGCCGGGCTCGTCGCCGCGCACGCCGTTGTTGTCGATGGTGAGGTGGGCGATCATCTCCTCGTAGGTGCCGCCGTCCTCGGGGTTCCACTCGAGGGTGGCGAGCTCGGCCTCGTCGACGCCGGCGTCGGCGATGAGGGCCTTGTTGTAGAAGATGGCGACGGTGTCGAAGTCCTTCGGCAGGCCGTAGCGCTCGCCGTCCTGGCCGACCCAGAGGTCCGCGAGGCCCTCCTGGTAGTTGGAGACGTCCACGCCGTCGGCGTCGAGGGTCGCGGTGAGGGCCTGCAGCTGGCCCTGGGTGACGAACTCGGGGTACTTGGACAGGTGGTTGGTGAACACGTCCGGGGCGGTGCCGGCGACGAAGCCGTTGGTGATGCCGGACCAGTAGTCGTCCCACGCGTACTGGGTGATGGTCACCGAGACGCCGGACTCCTCCTTGAAGTCCGCGGCGCACTGCTCGTAGGCGGGCTTCTGGTTGTTGTCCCAGAGCCAGTAGTCGATCTCGCCGGAGGCCGCGCTGGTGTCGATGGCGTCGCCGCCGCCGGTCGTGGCGGCGGGCTCGGTGTCGCCGCCGCAGGCGGTCAGCGACAGGGACAGGGCGGTGACGGCCGCGAGGGCGGTGCCGGCCTTGCGGAGGGTGAACTTCGGCATTGCATTTCCTTTCAGGAAGGGTGGGGAGAGAGGACGGACGGAGGACGGAGGCGGCTGGATCGGGCTACTTGCTGCCCGAGTAGCCGATCGAATCGATGATCTTGCGGGCGAAGGCGAAGAACAGGATGAGGACGGGGATCGCGGCCACCAGGGTCGCGGCCATGAGACCTGCCCAGTCCGGCGAGCCGGCGGGGGTCTGCGAGCGGAACACGCCCAGCGCCACGGTGAGCACCTTGGTGTTCTCCGAGTTGCCCACCAGCAGCGGCCAGAAGTAGTCGTTCCAGGTGCCGATGAAGGTGAGGATGGCCAGGGTGGTGATGGGGGCGGTGCTCATCGGGAGGATGATCCGGAAGAACGTGCGCCAGGGGCCCGCGCCGTCGAGCGACGCCGACTCCTCGATCTCCCGGTTGATGCCCAGGAAGAACTGGCGAAGGAAGAAGATCGCGAACGGGGTCATGAGGAACGACGGGAGGATCATGCCGGGGAAGGTGTTGAGCAGCCCGAGGTTCTTGATGAGGATGAAGTTGGGGAGGCTGGTGAAGATCGGCGGCACGAGCAGCGCCCCGAGGAAGATCCCGAACACGACGTTGCGGCCGGGCCAGCGGAGCCGGGCGAAGGCGTAGGCCGCCATCGCGGAGAAGAACACCTGGCCGATGGTGACGGCGCCGGCGTAGATGACGGAGTTGCGCAGGTAGAGCCAGAAGTTCACCGACGCCCCGGAGCCGCCCTCGGCGATGGCCTCCTCCTGGGTGGCCAGGCCGAGCACGCGCCTGAAGGCGCCGAGGGTGAAGTCCACCGGGAGCAGCGACGACGGGTCCGACGACAGGGACCTGGTGGTGGACAGCGCGGTGCGGAGCATCCAGTAGAACGGGAAGAGCGACAGGATCAGGAAGGCGATCATCGCCGTCCAGGCGAGGATCCGTCCCGCGCTCCACTTCTTCCGGGCGCGCTTGACGGGCGCCTCGGTGGTGGTGTCGGCGTGAGCGATGGTGTCAGCGTGATTGGCCATGACGGGTCTCCTTACGCCAGGTCCGACTCGCCGGCGCGCAGCATCCGCAGTTGGATGGCGGCCAGGGCGGCGAGGATGATGAAGAGGATGACGGCCAGCGCACTGCCGTACCCGAACTGACCTTCACCGAAGGCCTTCTGGTAGATGTAGTACTGCATCACGCGGGTGACGTTGACGGGTCCGCCTCGCGTGGTCACGGCCACCGTGTCGAACACCTGGAACGAGCCGGTGACCGTGATGACCAGGATCATCGCCAGCACGGGGCGCAGCAGCGGCAGCGTCATCCGCCAGAACGACGTCCACTCGGACGCGCCGTCGATGGCGGCGGCCTCATAGATGTACTTGGGGATGGTCTGCAGGCCTGCGAACACCAGCAGCGCGGTGTAGCCCATGTGGCGCCACACGTTGACGAAGGCGATGGTGGGGATGGCCCACATCTCGTCGGCGAAGAAGGCGATCTTGGACAGCCCGAGCCACTCGATGGCCTGGTTGATGAGGCCGATCTGGTAGTCCAGCAGCCAGAACCACAGCATGGCGGCGATGACGTTGGAGATCAGCCAGGGCAGGAGCAGGGCTCCGCGCAGGGCGATCGACTTGGTGAGCCGCTGCATCATCACGGCCAGCAGGATCGCGATGACGGTCTGGAAGCCGATGTTGAGGATCACGTAGCCCGTGGTCACCCACATGGCGTTCCAGAACAGCGGGTCTACGGCGATCTTCTCGAAGTTCTCCGTGCCGATCCAGGTGGGCGTGCCCAGGATGTTGTACTGCGTGAAGCTGAAGTAGACGCCGCGGATGGCCGGCACGAGGTAGAACACCACGAAGCCGACGGCCGCGGGAAGGATGAACAGCATCGCCGTGCCGAGCTCGCTCCTGCGCTTGCGGCCCGAGTCGAGGCCTTTCTCGATGGTTCCTGTACTCACCACATTCCCCTCTTTGGGATTGGCCCCCGGCATCTCTGACGGGGTTGTGCGGGTTTGCATGATGGAATCTACACGCGTCACATCGTGAGCGCAACATCCCGTTACCGAATCGTTATCGGGCAGAATTGACGCTTGCGTTGGCCCCCACCTGGGTGCAACCATGATGTCTACATGCGTAGATGATCGACGGACACCGCAGTTCCACGCCGCGCCGGTCACTCCCCCACCAGCACCGCTCAGATCCAGGAGGATCCTCACCATGAGCCATCGCGTCCACGCGTTCGTGACCCTGTCCGCCGAGGGGGTCGGCGTCGTCGTCGACCTCACCGACGGCAGGCTCCCCGCACTCCTGCACTGGGGCCCGGAACTCGGCAGCCTCACCCTCGACGATGCGGCCGCGCTCGCACTCAGCGCCGTCCTGCCGGTGGCACCCAGCATGGTCGACGACCCCACCCGCCTGGCGATCCTCCCGGAGCACTGGGCGGGCTGGATGGGCCGCCCCGGGCTCAGCGGGTCCCGCGCCGACGGCGCCGCGTGGTCGCCGAAGTTCGTCACCCACACCCTCCTCGTCGACGGCGTGGAGACCGACGCCGGGGCCGAGCAAGCCACCCTCGTGGAGCTGGGCCTGGGCAGCCTCACCGTGCTCGCCGCCGACGACGTGGCCGGCCTCGAGCTGGCGCTCACCCTCGAACTCACCCCCGGCGGCGTTCTGCGCAGCCAGGCTCGGCTCACCAACACCGGCGACGACGACTACCGCGTCGACGACCTGATCCTCGCCTACCCCGTCCCCGCCGTCGCCTCCGAGCTGCAGGACCAGGCGGGCCGCTGGGCCAAGGAGCGGGTGCCGCAGCGCCGCGCGTTCACCGTGGGCGCGCACGTCCGCGAGGGCCGCAAGGGCCGCACCGGGGCGGACGCCGCAACGGTCCTGCACGCCGGCGTGCCCGGGTTCGGCTTCGCCGACGGCGAGGTGTGGGGCGTGCACGTGGGCTGGTCGGGCAACCACACCCACCTGGCGGAGCGGAACTTCACGGGCGAGCAGGTCATCGGCGGCGGCGAGCTCCTGCTCCCCGGCGAGGTCACCCTCGCGCCGGGCGCAGCCTACGAGTCCCCCTGGCTGTACGGCTCCTACGGCGTCGGCCTCGACGAGGTGGCGCGCCGCTTCCACCGCTACCTGAGGTCGCGGCCGCAGCACCCGTCGACGGTGCGTCCGGTGACCATCAACGTGTGGGAGGCCGTGTACTTCGACCACTCCCTCCAGCCGCTGCTGGAGCTCGCGGAGAAGGCGGCCACCGTCGGCGTGGAGCGCTACGTGCTCGACGACGGCTGGTTCGGAGGCCGCCGCGACGACCACGCCGGCCTGGGCGACTGGGTGGTGTCCCCCGACATGTGGCCCCAGGGCCTGCACCCGCTGGTGAACCGGGTCACGGAACTCGGCATGCAGTTCGGGCTGTGGTTCGAGCCCGAGATGGTCAACGTGGACTCCGACGTGGCGCGCGCCCACCCCGAGTGGATCATGGCCACCGGCTCCCGGCTGCCGGTCGAGACCCGCTTCCAGCAGGTGATCAACCTGGGCATCCCCGAGTGCTACGCCTACATCCGCGACCAGATGCTCGCCATCCTGGCCGAGTACGACATCAGCTACATCAAGTGGGACCACAACCGCGACCTCGTCGACGCGGGAACCCACCCCCTCGGCCAGGCGGGCGTGCACGCCCAGACCCAGGCCGTCTACCGGCTGATCGAGGAGCTGAAGGCCGCCCACCCCGGCCTGGAGATCGAGTCCTGCTCCTCCGGCGGCGCCCGCGTGGACCTCGGGATCCTGCAGCGCACGGACCGCGTGTGGGTCTCCGACTGCATCGACCCGCTGGAGCGCCAGCAGATGATGCGGTGGACCCAGCAGCTGTTGCCGCCCGAGCTGTTGGGCTCGCATATCGCCTCGGGCACCTCGCACACCACGGGCCGCACGCACGAGCTCAACTTCCGCGCCGCCACCGCGATCTTCGGGCACCTGGGAATCGAGTGGGACCTGCGTCAGGCGTCGGAATCCGAGCTGGAGGAGCTCACCGAGTGGGTGACATTCCACAAGGAGCACCGCTCGCTGCTGCACGGCGGTGACCTGGTACGGCTGGACTTCCCCGACGAGTCGCTCACCGCCACGGGCGTCGTCGCGCCGGACCGGTCGCGGGCCATCTTCTCCTACGCCGCCGTGTCGACGTCGGTGACCAGCCTCCGCGGCCGGCTCCGGATGCCGGGGCTGGACCCGAAGCGCCGCTACCGGGTGTCGCCTGCGCTGGTGGGCCGGGTCCCGTCAGGGCTGCGCCCGCCGTCGTGGTGGGGCGTCAAGCGCGACATGACCACCGAGACGGTGGACCTCACCCACGGCCGCCCGCCGAAGCTGGTGCCCGTGGCCGACCAGGCAGGGGTGGTGCTGCCCGGCAGCGTGCTCGCGTCCGCCGGTCTCATGGAGGCCTCGGTGCACCCCGACCACGCGCTGATCTACCTGGTCGAGGCCGTCGACTGAAACGTCGTGCGGCCCATACCGGCCGCGGCCCTACGCTTGTCCACACCAGAGTTGAAAGGAGTGCGATGTCCAGCGAAGCGGCTCGCGTCACGCGCGGCGCCACCCGCGACGACGTCGCGCGCCTCGCGGGCGTGAGCTCCGCCGTCGTCAGCTACGTGGTCAACAACGGTCCGCGGCCGGTGGCCGAGGCCACGAAGCAGCGGGTGCTCGACGCCATCGACAAGCTCGGATACCGCCCCAACGCCGCCGCCCGGTCGCTCATCATGGGCCGCTCCGACCTCGTGGGGCTGATCGTCCCAGACGTGCGCAACCCCTACTTCGCCGCGCTCGCGCAGGCGGTCGAGGTGGAGGCGCGCGCCCAAGGCGTCAACCTGGTGCTGGCGCAGGGCTCCACCGGGCACCTGTCGGCGCTCATGGAGTCGCTGAGCGGGCACCTCGTGGCGGGGATCATCACCGCCGCCGTCCCGGAGGGGGCGGCGCTCGAGGTGGTACTGCGGAACAAGATCACGATGGTGCGGTTGAGCCTCGTGCCGCCGGACGTGGACATCACCTCGGTGCTCCCGGACTTCTACGGAGGGGCGCGGGCGGCCGTGAGCCACCTGGTCGAGGTGCACGGGCATCGCCGGATAGCTCTGGTCTCGGGCTCGGACACGCCGACGGACCACCGGGTGCTCGACGACCGCGAGCGGGCCTGGCGCGACGTGCTCGCCGCCGCGGGCCTTCCCACGGACGCGATCATCCGCGTGAACTGGTCGCTGACCGCCGGCCGCGAGGCCGCCGTGACGCTCGTGCGGGACTTCCCGGACTGCACGGCGGTGTTCACGATGTCGGATCAGCAGGGCATCGGCCTGATCGCCGGTCTGCACGAGCTCGGCAAGGCCATCCCGGGCGACATCGCGATCACGTCGTTCGACGGCTCCCCGGAGGCCGAGTTCACCTACCCGCCGTTGACGACGGCGAGCGTGCCGATGGCTGCGATGGCGAAGGCGGCGGTCAGGCAGCTGCTCCACCCCGGCGGCAGGGGCCAGGTGTTCGCCCCGGAGCTGATCCTCCGCCGGTCCTGCGGCTGCTGACCTGCGCGGACAGCGGGTTCGCCCTGCCACGCAACGTTCGCCCCGGCTCGGCAAGCCTGCCGCCGTCGAGCTGCCGACGCTCCCGTGACCTCCCGCACTCCCGCCCATAGGCTGATTGGACCTCACCCCACCAGGAGGCCCTCATGTCACCACGACCAAGCGCTCGCCTGCTCGCCCTGACCGCCACGTTGGCGATCGGGCTCACCGCCTGCGGAGGTGGAGACGCCGTCGACCAGGTGCAGGACGCCGTCTCCGATCTCTCCAGCGCGGCCGAGAACATGACGCCGATGACCAGCGCGGAGGCTGAGGAGATGGTGTCCGAGGCCATGGAGGACATCTCAGACGTCGCGAGTTCCCTGGAGGACATGCAGAGCGGCGGCTCGGCGTCGATCACAGTCGGGGACGAGACCTGGGCGTTCGATGGCACCCTGTGCGCGTTCGGGGCTGACGAGGCCGGCCAGGAGGGAGTGCAGTTCAACCTGTCGGCCATCGCCGACGGGTTGCAGCTCTACATCTCCATCGACGAGTTCGGACACACCGTCAGCATCAACGACATCGAGAACTTCGAGGATCCGCGGGTCAGCTGGGAGGCCGGCTTCGGGACCGACGAGGAGTTCATCATGCTGGACGGCAAGAATGTCAGCGGCGAGGCCGACTTCATGAACCTGGATGAGAACTCGACGGAGGGGGTCGCGGGCAGCTTCGCGGCCACCTGCCCATGAGCCGCCACACCGCTACCGCTGGCTGAGGCGCGGCCCCTCACCGCTGGCTGAGGCGCGGCCCTCACCGCTGGCTGAGGTGCCGCGAAGCGGCCTCGAAGCCTAAGAAACGCAAGCTGACAAGGAACGTCTCCTAGGTTTCGAGGCTCGTCGCTACGCTCCTCACACCTCAACCAGCGGGTCACGGCTGAGGCACGGCCCCTTACCGCTCGCTGAGGCGCGGCCCTCACCGCTGGCTGAGGTGCCGCGAAGCGGCCTCGAAGCCTAAGAAACGCAAGCTGACTAGCAAAGTCTCTGCGGTTTCGAGGCTCGTCGCACGCTCATCGCACCTCAACCGCCGGGGTATGACTCAGAGGGCGGCCAGCCGCTCGTCCAGCCGCGACCTCACCTCGGGCGGCACCCCGAACAGAACGTCCGCCAGCCGGCACCCCTCGGTCCACGACGTGCGGCTGAAGAAGCCCGTCGCGTACCCGGGAGCGAACGCGGTGAGCTCGTCCCGGATGGCCGCGACCGCGGCAGGCCGGTCCACCAGTTCCGCCAGGCTCGAGCGCACCGACAGCACCCTCGTCGGCTCACGGAACAGCGGGAACTCCCCCTCGAACCGGTGCTGCCCAGACCCGACGACGACCGTCTCGGACCCCGGCAGCCGTACCTCGGCCGTGGCGTTCGGCGGCACCACGACGTCGGCCACCAGCGCCTCGCCGTCCCGCCGCCACGACACCGACGCCCGCCCGTACGGCGTGTCGTGCTCCGCCCGCGCCCAGTCGATCCCCGGCACCGGGGTGGGCTGCACGAGCAGCACCGAGCCGCCCGGCGCCAGCGGCGACAGCCCGCCGAGCGAGCGGTGCAGCCAGTCCGCGACGGAGCCGAGCGCGTAGTGGTTGAACGACGTCATCTCGCCGGGGTTGATGGACCCGTCGGGCAGGATCGAGTCCCAGCGCTCCCAGATCGTCGTCGCGCCCATGGTCACCGGGTAGAGCCAGGAGGGGCAGTCGGTCTGCAGCAGCAGCCTGCCTGCAGCCTCGGCGTGGCCGGTGTCGGTGAGCGCCCCGAGGATGAGCGGTGTGCCGACGAAGCCCGTCGCGATCCGGTAGCCGGCGGCCCGGACGCGCTCCGCGAGCCGGTCGCCGAGCGCCTGCCGGAGCGCGGGCTCGGTCACCAGGCCGAACCCGATCGCCAGGGCGTAGGCCGTCGGCGCGTCCGACATCATGCGGCCGGCGGGCGTGACGTACGCGGCGCGGAAGGCCGCGGCCACCCCGTCGGCGAGGGATCCGAACCGGGCGGCGCCGTCGTGGCGGCCGAGCACCTCCGCCGCGTCGGCGACCACCCGGCAGGACCGCGCGACGTACGCCGTCGCGACGATGTCCCGCGACACCTTGGACTCACCCGGCGCGTCCGGGGGCGACGTCGGGTCCAGCCAGTCGCCGAACTGCATCGACCCCTCCCACAGCAGGTCGTCGCCGGCCTGCTCGAGGAGCCTCTCTGCCCAGGCCCGCATGGAGTCGAACTGCTCGGCCAGCACCTCGCGGTCACCGAAGCGCTGCCACAGGGCCCAGGGCACGAGGGTCGCGGCGTCGCCCCACGCGGCGGTGGGCTTGACCTCGTCGGCCAGCGCGTCGGGGATGACGAACGGGACCAGCCCGCCGTGCGCGGCCTGCTCGACGGCGAGGTCCCTCAGCCAGTCGGCCAGGAACCCGTCGCAGCCGGCCAGCGTCGTCGCGGTGGGCGCGAACACCTGGATGTCGCCGGTCCAGCCGAGGCGCTCGTCGCGCTGGGGGCAGTCGGTGGGCACAGACAGGAAGTTCCCGCGCATCCCCCACACCACGTTCTCGTGCAGCCGGGTGACCAGGGGATCCGAGCATTCGAAGGTGGCCGTGAGCGGCATGTCGGTGTGCAGGACGCGCGCGGTGAAGGCGGCCGGCTCGACGTCGCCCGGCCAGCCGGAGACCTCCACGTAGCGGAAGCCGTGGAACGTGAACCGCGGCTCGAGCTCGACGGGGCCGCCCGGCACGGTGAACGTGTCGGTCTGGACGGCGTCGCGGAGCGGCCGGGTGCCGAGCTCGCCGTGCTCCAGCACCTCCGCGTGCCGGAGCGTGACGACGGTGCCCGCCGGGAGGTCCGCCCGGACCCGGACGCGTCCGACGAGGTTCTGCCCGAAGTCCAGCACGGTGGCCCCCGACGGCGTGGCCAGAACCTCGCGCACCGGCACCTCCTGCGTGCACCGCACGGGCGGGGCGAGTTTGGGCACCGGCGTCAGGGCCACCTCCTCGACCCGCACCGGAGCCCAGCCGAGGGGATCGGCACCGGCCAGGTCCCAGCCAACGAGTCGCCTCCGGAGGTCGACGGTCTCCCCGCGGTAGATGCCCGAGTCGACGATCTCCAGGTCGCCGCGGGCGGACCACTCCGGGCCGGTGGCGATCACCCGCTCGGAGCCGTCGGCGAAGCGGAGATGGAGCTGGGCGGCGTAGCTCGGCTGCTCGCCGTAGACCCGACGGGGACGCCCGAAGAACCCGTAGGCCTCGGTGCGCCACGCGCCCGCGAGCGTCACGCCGACCGCGTTCGCCCCCGCGGCGAGGAGCGCCGTCACGTCGTGCGAGGCGAACACCAGCCGCTTGTCGTACGAGGTCCAGCCGGGCGCGAGGATGTCGTCGGCGACGGCGGCGCCGTTGATCGTGGACTCGTGGGCGCCGAGTGCCGTGGCGTAGAGGACGGCCTCCACGGGCGCCTCGGGCAGCTCGAACTCGTGGCGCAGCCAGGCTGGCTGCGCCACCCTCGACGGCTCGGCCAGCCCGACGAAACGCGCACACCATTGGCCGTCGGCCAGGAACCCCGCGCGGACCTCCAGCGGGTCGCTCCACGGGGTGACCGAGCCGTCCGCGCCCGCGGAGCGCACCCGAATCGTCCGGCGCTCCCGCGGCGCAAGCGGGGCCAGCGGCCACGGCACCCCGTGCGACGCGGGACCCTCGAGGCGCACGACGGCGTCACCGTCGTGGATCTCCGCCCACGCCTGGGACCAGCCGTCGCGCACGCCCATGGTCCGCCAGCTCAGGGACGGGGTCGCAGTGGTGGCAGTAGCGTCGTGGTGGCGCGACAGCAGCAGGCTGACAGTGGGGTTCTCGGGCATGGATTCCTCTCGCGGGCCGGCGCGACCGCGCGCCGTCGCCCCCACGGTACGTGAGCCGTTGAAAATATTCCAGTATCAATATTTTGTTGCGCGGTGGGCGGCCGTCACAGCTCGACGGTGACCATGCCCTGCATGTAGCGGCGCACGTCCTCGACCATGTCGACGCCCTCGAGGTCGTTGAGCCACAGCAGCTGAAGCCCCTCGACCATGGCGGTGATGGAGATCGCCGCCTTGCGCGGATCCACCTCGTCGCGCAGCATGCCCAGCGTCCGCATGTCCTCCAGGGCCCCGGACGTCTCGCGCACGATCATCTGGAACCGGTCGCGGAAGTGCTGATGCGCGGGGTGGTCCGGGCTGGTCGCCTCGCCGGCGAGCACGGTATAGAGCCTGATCAGGTCACGTTTGTCGTTGTTGCGACGAGAGATCTCCAGCAGGCCACGCAGGAACTCGACGTCGCGGCGGCCGCCGAGGATGTCCTGGGCCGTCTGGTCCCGCCTTTCGAACACCGCCACGAGCATGGCCAGCTTGGACTCGTAGTGGTGCAGGATCCCCGGCTGGCTCATCCCGGCCTCCCGAGCGATCTCGGTGATGGTCGCGTTGGTGAAGCCCACGCGCACGAAGACCCGGAACGCGGCGTCGAGGACCTCCTCGCGCCGCTGCGCGCTCTTGCGGTACTCACCCCGGACCCCTGCCATACCGGGACCTTAGCACCGCGGAATGAAAATATTGACCTTCACAGATTTTCGTTCTACAGTCCTCTCAGCGAGCGGGTGACCCGCCGCAGACTTCACCGACGAAGACCCCCCAGAAGGGAACCCATCGATGTCCCGCATCCTCAAGGCGATCGCCCTCGGCGGCGCCGCAGCCCTCGCCCTCACGGCGTGCTCAAGTGGCAGCGCCTCCACCCCCTCGTCCACCGGCGACGCCTCCACCTCCGGGGCGGCAGCCGCCGGGCGCGCCGCCAAGCTCACCATCGGCGCCGTCGTCGACGTCGCCACCTGGAAGGCCGCCGACGCCGACTGGGGCAACACCGCCACCTACTACATGGCCGTCTACGACACCCTGCTGCGCACCGCCGCCGACGGCACCGTCGAGCCCGGCCTCGCCGAGGAGTGGAGCTACGACGACACCATGACCGAGCTCACCCTCGAGCTCCGCGACGGCGTCACCTTCACCGACGGCACCGAGCTCACCGCGGACCTCGCGGCGCAGAACCTCCTCCGGTTCCGCGACGGCGCCTCGCCGAACACCAGCAACCTCTCCGCCGTGACCGACGCCACCGCCGTCGACGAGGACACCCTGCTGGTGTCCCTCGAGCAGCCGGACCCGGCGCTGCTGACCTACCTCAGCCAGAACTCCGGCCTCGTGGCCGCCGCGTCCACCTTCGACGCCGCCGACGCGCAGACCAACCCCGTCGGCTCCGGCCCCTACGTGCTCGACGCGGCGGCCTCCACCATCGGCTCGAGCTACACCTTCACCGCGCGCGAGGACTACTGGGACGCCGACATCCAGCACTACGACGCCCTCACCATCAACTACTACGCCGACGCGTCCGCCCTGCTCAACGCCCTGCGCGACAACCAGGTGGACATCGCCAACCTCAACTCGGTGAGCCAGATCCCCGACGCCGAGTCCGCCGGCTACACCATCAACCAGGCCCCGGTGAACTGGAAGGGCCTGATCATCGCCGACCGTGGCGGCCAGGTCAACGAGGCGCTCGCCGACGTCAAGGTCCGCCAGGCCATCAACTACGCCGTCGACCGTGAGGGCCTGCTGCAGGGCCTCGAGTCCGGCTACGGCGAGGTCACCACCCAGATCTTCGGCCCCGGCACCGAGGCCTTCATCCCCGAGCTCGAGGACGCCTACCCCTACGACCCGGAGAAGGCCAGGCAGCTGCTCGCCGAGGCCGGCTACCCCGACGGCGTGACCATCGTGATGCCGCAGACCGGCTTCGTGCCCCCGTCGGAGCCCGAGCTGATCGCCGGCGTGCTGGCCGAGTCCGGCATCACCATCGAGTACGAGCAGGCCGGCGAGGGCTTCATCGGAGACCTGCTGGGAGGCAAGTGGGCCATGTTCGCCTTCGGCCTCAACCAGGAGCCGATGGCGTGGATGACCTACCAGCTGGCGATCTCCCCCGGGTCCGCGTGGAACGTCTTCCACCAGCCCGACGAGACCGTCGCGGCGCTGTCCGAGCGCATGCGCCTCGGCGGTGACGACGCCGACGCCGCGGCCAAGGAGCTCAACGAGTACATCGTCGAGCAGGCCTGGTTCGCCCCCTTCTACCGGGTCCTCGGCGTCATCGTCACCAACGACGCCACCACCGTGACCATGAAGGACGGGCAGGCCGTGTCCAACCTCTGGGACATCGTCCCGGCCTGATCCCTCGAGAACCCTGGAGGGCGTACACATGCTCACGTTCATCGCCAAGCGGCTGCTGACGGGCCTCGGCCTCGTCGCCGCGCTCAGCGTGCTCACCTTCTTCCTGCTGCAGTTCGGCAGCTCGGACACGGCGCGCCACATCGCGGGGCAGACCGCCACCGAGGAGGCAGTGGCGCAGGTGGAGGCACGGCTCGGGCTCGACAGGCCCGTGCTGGAGCAGTTCGCCTCATGGGCGGGCAACGCCCTCCAGGGTGACCTCGGTCTCTCCTGGTTCAACGGCCAGCCGGTGACCGAGGCGGTCTTCTCCCGCATCTCGGTGACGGTGTCCCTGGCCGTCGGGTCGGTCCTGCTCACCGCCGTGATCGGCATCGTCCTCGGAGCGCTCGCGGCCACTCGCCGCGGGTGGCTCGACAGGACGGTGCAGGTCATGGCGGTCGTCGGCCAGGCCATCCCCGGCTTCCTCATGGCCCTGTTCCTCGTCATCGTGTTCGCCATCAACCTGGACTGGTTCCCGGCCACCGGCTACACGAGGTTCGCGGACTCCCCCACCGCGTGGCTGCAGTCCATCGCGCTGCCCATCATCGCCCTCACCGTCGGCTCCATCGGCGGGGTGGCGCAGCAGGTGCGCGGCTCCATGATCGACGTGCTGGGCCGCGACTACGTGCGCACCCTGCGCAGCCGCGGCCTCCCGTCGCGGCGGATCGTCTACCGCCACGTCCTGCGCAACGCCGCGGGCCCCGCCCTCAGCATCCTCGGCCTCCAGTTCGTCATCCTGCTCGGGGGCGCGGTGATCGTGGAGCAGCTGTTCTCCATCCCGGGCCTCGGTCCGCTCGCCCTGACCAGCACCTCCAAGGGCGACCTGCCCGTCGTCCTGGGCATCGTCATCGTGACCGGCATCATCGTCACGCTCGTGAACACCCTCGTCGACATCGCGCAGGCGTGGGTCAACCCGAAGGTTCGGCTGTCATGACCACACCCCTCACCCCCGCGGCGGCCGTGCCCGTCGAGACCCGGGCCGCCCGCGGCAGCCTGCTCCGCCGCCTGATGGTGCACCCCCTGGGCGCACCGGCCCTGGCCTTCCTCGCCCTCGTTGCCGTCGTCGCCGTCATCGGCCCGTGGGTCGCGCCGAACGACCCGTCGGCCACGTCGCTGCGTCACATCTTCGCCCCGCCCGGCGGAGAGTTCCTGCTGGGCGGCGACTCCGCCGGCCGCGACATCTACTCCAGGCTCCTGGTCTCGACCTCGTTCAGCGTCGCCGGCGGCCTGCTCGTCGCAGTGGTGGCCTCGACGATCGGCGTGACGGCCGGCCTCATCGCCGGCTACTTCGGCGGCTGGGTGGACTCGCTGGGCTCGTGGTTCACGGCCCTGACGATGTCGCTGCCGTCCATCATCGTGCTGATCGCCGCCCGCTCCGTCGTGGGGCCGTCGATGTGGATCACGATGGCCATCTTCGGCGCGTTCATCTCGCCGGTGTACTACCGGGTGGTCTACAACTCGGTGCGGGCCGTCCGCGGCGAGCTGTACGTCGACGCCGCCCGGACCTCCGGCCTCTCGACGACGCGCATCATCGGCCGGCACATCCTCCTGGCCGTCCGCGCGCCAGTCATCCTGCTGACGGCCGGCATCATCGCGGCCGGCATCGGCATGCAGGCCGGGTTCGACTTCCTGGGCCTCGGCGACCCGACCATCCCCACCTGGGGCCAGATGCTCAACGAGGGCTTCTACAACATCAACCGCTCGGGCCTGTTGGTGGTGTGGCCCTCGCTGGCGCTGGGGCTCACCCTCATCGCCCTCACGCTCCTGGGCACGGCCGTGCGCGACGAGCTGGAGGGCACGGGCGAGACCAGGCGCCTCCGGGCCGCGTGGTCTCCCACCGCCGAGCCCGCTCCCGCCCCGCTGACCCACGACGCGCCCCCCACCGGCCCGCTGCTCGAGGTCGAGGGCCTGGCCGTGGCGTACCAGGGCAGCGCGGCCTGGACCACCGTCGTGCACGACGCCCGCCTCTCGGTGGCGCCGGGCGAGACCCACGGCCTCGTCGGCGAGTCTGGCTCCGGCAAGACGCAGACCGCGTTCGCGATCCTCGGGCTCCTGCCCAGCGGAGGATCCGTCGTCGACGGCTCCATCAGGTTCGACGGGCAGGAACTGACCGGGCTGTCGTACGAGGAGATGAACCGGCTCCGCGGCAGGCGCATCGCCTACGTGCCGCAGGAGCCCATGACCAACCTGGACCCGTCGTTCACCGTCGGCTCCCAGCTCACCGATCCGCTCGTCATCGTGCTCGGCATGTCGCGGGCCGAGGCGAAGGAGCGCGCCCTGTCCCTGCTGGCCAAGGTCGGCATCCCCGACCCCCGACGCACCTTCGACTCCTACCCCCACCAACTCTCCGGCGGCATGGCGCAGCGCGTCCTGATCGCCGGGGCGGTGGCCTCCCACCCAGACCTGCTCATCGCGGACGAGCCCACCACAGCCCTGGACGTCACGGTTCAGGCCGAGGTGCTGGACCTCCTGCGCGACCTGCAGGCCGAGCTGGGCATGGCGATCCTCATCGTCACGCACAACTTCGGCGTGGTGGCGGACCTCTGCGACCGCGTCTCGGTCATGCGGCAGGGCGTCATCGTCGAGACCGGCCCCACCGTCGACGTGTTCCGCGCCCCGCAGCACCCCTACACCCAGTCGTTGTTCGACGCGATCCCCACCGGAGCACCCCGATCCGCCCTGCCGGGCGTGACCAGCTCCGTTGGCCTCGGCACCGGGAGCCTCTCATGACACAGCCCCTGCTCACCGTCGACGACCTCGTCGTCGAGTACCCCGGTCGCGGCTTCCGCGCCTCCCCCTTCCGTGCCGTGAAGGGCGTCAGCTTCGACATCCGCCCCGGAGAGACCGTCGGCCTCGTGGGCGAATCGGGCTCCGGGAAGACCACCATCGGGCGCGCGATCCTCGGCCTGGCGCCGGTCTCCGGCGGCACGATCGGCTTCCGGGGCGAGGACATCAGCCACCCCACGCCGGCGCGGCGCCGGGAGCTGACCCGCGACATCCAGGTGGTCTACCAGGACCCCTACTCGTCGCTGAATCCGTCGCTGACCATCGGCGATTCGCTGACCGAGCCCATGATCGTGCGGAAGACGCCCAAGAAGGAGGCCGAGCGGCGGGTCCGCGAGCTGCTGGACATGGTCCGCCTGCCCGCCGACGCCGCGCAGCGGATGCCGCGCGAGTTCTCCGGCGGCCAGCGGCAGCGCGTCGCGATCGCCCGGGCGCTGGCGCTCGACCCCACCCTGATCGTCTGCGACGAGCCCGTCTCCGCACTCGACCTGTCCACCCAGGCCCGCGTCCTGGAGCTGTTCCTCGAGATCCAGCAGCGCACGGGCGTGGCCTATCTCTTCATCTCGCACGACCTCGCGGTCGTCCGGGAGATGTCGCACCGCGTGGCCGTGCTGCTGCACGGGGAGATCGTCGAATGGGGCGACGGCGACACCGTCACCTCCGCCCCCGAGCACCCCTACACGCAGCGGCTGCTGCTCGCCTCACCGGTGCCCGACCCGCTGCAGCAGGCCCAGCGCCGCGCGGACCGTCAGCGGCTGAAGGCCGTCCACGCCGAGCAGGACCTCCAGGCCGCGCTCTAGACCCCTCGGGCCTGCGCCTCCGGGCCCGCGCTCCCCCTCCCCTTCCCCTTCCCACCGTCGTCAGAGAGAACTCCAACACATGAGCCAGATCAGCATGCCCTCAACCTTCCTGTGGGGCGCGGCCACCGCCGGCCACCAGGTCGACGGCGGCGACGTCGACTCCGACACCACCTTCCTCGAGAACGTCACCCCGACGGTGTTCGCTGAGCCCGCCGGCGTGGCGTGCGGCGCATGGGAGCGGTGGGAGACAGACCTGGACCTGGCCGCGGGCATGGGGCTGAACGCGTTCCGCTTCTCCATCGAGTGGTCGCGGATCGAGCCCCGGCAGGGCGAGATCGACGAGGCCGCCATCGCCCACTACTCGGCGATGCTCGACGGCTGCCTCGAGCGGGGCCTCGCGCCGCTGGTCACGCTCAGCCACTTCACGCTGCCGCACTGGTTCGCCGCCCGCGGCGGATGGTTCGCCGCCGATTCCGCGGAGCTGTTCGCCGGGTACTGCCGGCTCGTCACCGAGCGCCTCGGGGAGAGGTTCGCGCTCGTCGTCACGCTCAACGAGCCGAACCTGCAGCACGTGCTCGCCGACATGCTGCCGGCAGCCGTCTGGGAGTTGAGCGCCGCCACCCTCGACGCCGCCTCGGCCACTGCGGGGGTGTCGCGGTACCGCTCGGGCAACGTCGCGAAGCTCGAGGAGATCGCCGGGCTCGAGGACGGGTTCGCGGCGGCGCACGTCGCTGCCCGGGCCGCCGTCAAGGCGGTGCGGCCGGACATGCCGGTCGGGCTGTCCATCGCGGTGGCCGACGACGTGGCCCTCCCCGGCGGCGAGGCGCACCGCGACGCGGTCCGCGCTGCCTGCTACGGCCGCTGGCTGGAGCTCGCGAAGGACGACGACTTCGTCGGGGTGCAGAACTACGAGCAGGTCCGCTACGACGCCGACGGGCGCCTCGCGCCCGCGCCCGACGCCGAGCTCAACGGCATGGGGTCGCCCATCTCGACGGAGTCGCTCGAGGGCGCGGTCCGCTACGTGGCCGAGGCGACGGGGGTGCCGGTCCTGGTGACCGAGCACGGCCTCTCCACCGAGGACGACGCCCAGCGCTGCCGCTTCCTCCCCGAGGCGCTGGCAGGTCTGGACCGTGCGCGGGCTGACGGTGTCGCGGTCATCGGCTACTGCCACTGGACGTTCCTGGACAACTTCGAGTGGGTCTCCGGCTACGGCCCGAAGTTCGGCCTCCACG
This sequence comes from Tessaracoccus yangjingae, assembly GCF_055326235.1. Lineage (NCBI taxonomy): Bacteria > Bacillati > Actinomycetota > Actinomycetes > Propionibacteriales > Propionibacteriaceae > Tessaracoccus > Tessaracoccus yangjingae. The sequence continues at coordinate 66,062 of NZ_JBUZNN010000013.1, forward strand.
CCGTCGACCGCGACACGTTGGAGCGCACCCCGAAGGACTCGTCGCGGGTCTACGCGGCAGAGATCGCGGCCCGCTCGGCCGTCTCCGTGTAGCGCCCCGTACAGTGGTGGTTTCCGGACGGTCTAGCCGCCGGAAGCCACCAGATGTTCGGCGACCATCAACTCGACGCCCAGCGGGCCCGGGTTGTACGCCACCTCCCAGCGGATGCCGTCCGGGTCGGCGAAGTACCCGCTGTAGCCGCCCCAGTCACGCTGCTGCCCCGGTGACACCTCAGACGCCCCCGCCGCCTCCGCCTCGGCGAGCACCCGGTCCACCTCCTCGGGGCTCGGCACGTTGTGCGCGAGCGTGAGCGGCACGAGCCCGTCGCCACGGCTGATGGGCCCCACCTCGGCCTCGAACTGGTCCTCGTCCCACAGCGACAACACCAGCGTGGGCGAGAGCCGCAGCATCACGATGCCGTCGGCCTCCAACGCGGGAGCCCAGCCGAGGCCGTCGACGTAGAAGCGACGGGCGGCCGCGACGTCGGTCACGGCCAGGGTGATGAAGTTCACGCGTGCATCCATGCCCACGACGCTAACCCACTCAGCGCCGTCCCCGCAGGCCCCGCGACCGCCTCTCACGCGGGGGTAGCCTGAACTCATGAGCGCCGAAGTCGCCGCCTGCCGCCGCATCTCCGTCAAGCCCGGGGAGGCGGACGCCCCGCGCGTGGAGTACGCGGACGGCGTGTGGCGGATCCGCTCCACCGAGGCGGTCCGGCAGATCCTGCGTGAGCGCGACGCCACCGCCCAGGCCGGGTTCAACTCCGAGGCCATCCCCGAGGGCACGATGGCCAACGAGCCAATCCTGTTCATGGACGGGGAGCCGCATCGCCAGCAGCGCAGCAAGATCGCCCGCTACTTCGCGCCGAAGACCGTGGCGGACAGGTACCGCGGGCTGATGGAGTCGCGGGCCGACGCCCTCGTCGCCGAGATGGTCGCGGCCGGGGAGGCGCGGCTCGACGAGGTGTCGTTGCGCTACTCCACCGAGGTGGCCGCCAAGGTCATCGGCCTCACCAACTCCAACCTCACCCGCATGGCCCACAGGCTGGAGCGGCTGTTCGACCAGCCCTCCTACGACCCGGCCACGGCCGGCAGGGAGGGCCGCGTCAAGGCCACCGTCCGGCAGCTGCGCGGCAGCCTGCCCATGGCGTGGTTCTACGCCTGGGACGTTCGGCCCGCCATCCGCGAACGCCGGAAGGCGCCGCAGGAGGACGTGATCAGCCACCTCCTCAAGGAGGGCTACGGCATCCCCGCGATCCTCATCGAGTGCGTCACCTACGGAGCCGCGGGGATGGCCACCACGCGCGAGTTCATCTCCATGGCGGCCCTGCATCTCCTGCGCGACGACGCCCTCCGGGCCCGCTTCGTCGTCGCCGGCGAGGCCGAGCGGTACGCCATCCTGCACGAGATCCTGCGGCTGGAGCCCATCGTCGGGCACCTGTACCGCAGGGCCCAGCGGGGCTTCACCTTCACCGACGGCGACGAGACCCATGTGGTGGCCGACGGCGAGCTGCTCGACCTGTTCGTGCGTCAGGCCAACGCGGATCCCGCCACCGTGGGCGAGGCTCCGCTCGACCTCTGCCCCGCACGCCCGCTGCCCAGGGGCATCGGACCGGAGGTGATGAGCTTCGGCGACGGCGCCCACAAGTGCCCAGGCAACGCCCTGGCCATCCAGGAGTCAGACATCCTGCTCACCAGGCTGTTCGCCCACCCCGTCCGCCTGGCCCGCGAACCCCGCCTGGGCTGGGACGACATCATCTCCGGCTACGCGCTGCGGGACGTGGCCGTCACCGTCGGCTGACCGGGCCCCCGTCAGGGCCGTTCAGGCAACCCCTCCGCGGCGCGGGTGCGCCAGGCTCGCCAGGCCCCGGTGGACCACAGCGCCCAGGCCACGAGCGCCGGCTGGAAGAACAGGCGCACCAGCCGCGCGTTGTCGCTCGTGAGTCCGAACGCATCCGTGCCCGCCACGTACTGCGAGACGTTGCCCGGGAAGATCGCGACGAAGAACGCCGCCGTCGTCCAGCCCACCGCCGGCCGGAGGCGGCGCGGCGCCAGGATGAGCGCCGCACCGAGTCCCAGCTCGACCACGCCGGAGGCCACCACGACGAAGTCCGGGTCCAGCGGGAGCCACGGCGGCACCTGGGCCTGGAACTCCTCCCGCAGCGTGGTGAGGTGACCGATCCCGGCACCTACCAGGGCCCCGCCGAGGAGCACCCTCCCGGCAGTCCTGAGGAGGCCGGACTTCTGCCCCGCCGACTGCGTTATGCGCGCTGGCTCTACTTCCACGCCTGAAGTATCGCGCACGCATAAAATGCTTCTCCTGGCGAAGTCATGGCAGCCGCCGACGCGCCGCACCGGAGGGACCTGACATGCATGACGCAGACCGCACGGCCCTGGTCGCGCTTCCGCTCGTGGTGCTGACCGCGGCGCTCGTGGCCCTGGCCGGCAGCCAGGGAGGGGCCACCGTCGTCGGCATCCCCGTCTTCGCAGTGGGGGTGGCGGCAGCGTTCGTGATCCAGTGGGTGGTGTTCATCCCGTCGTTCGCGCGGCAGACCGAGCGGTTCTTCGACCTGACCGGCAGCCTGACCTACATCTCTGTCACCGTCATGCTGGCCCTGCTCAGCCGGGACCTGGACGCCCGGAGCCTGCTGCTGGCGGCCGTCGTGATCGTGTGGGCGGCGCGCCTGGGCACGTTCCTGTTCAGACGGGTGAGGAGCGCAGGGAAGGACGACCGCTTCGACGAGCTCAAGCCGTCGCTGCCCCGGTTCCTGCTGGTGTGGACGCTCCAGGGGTTGTGGGTCACGATGACCGCGGCAGCAGCATGGGTGTCCATCGCCTCCGGCACAAGGGTGCCCTTCGACTCCCTCGCGGCGGCCGGGATCGTGGTCTGGCTGGCGGGCTTCGGGGTCGAGATCGTGGCGGATCGGCAGAAGAGCAGGTTCAAGGCTGACCCGAGGAACGCGGGCCGATTCATCTCGACGGGGCTGTGGGCGCGGTCCCGCCACCCGAACTACTTCGGCGAGATCGTGCTCTGGGCCGGCGTCGCGATCATCGCCCTCCCAACCCTCGACGGCTGGCAGCAAATCGCGCTCGTCTCCCCCTTCTTCGTGGCCCTCCTGCTCACCAGGGTGAGCGGGGTCCCGCTGCTGGAGCGGAAGGCAGACGCGAGGTGGGGCGGACAACCCGACTACGAGGCGTACAAGGCGCACACCCCGGTCCTCGTTCCCAGGCTCAGGTGAGCGGACCGCCAACGAGCTCCACCCCGCCCCGACGGCTTGCGTACCTCGCCCCCACATGGCGTGTCACACTCACCGTCGGCACGACCACCTGGCGCACCTCGGTCTTCCCGGACTCCGGCGCCGGCACCTATCTCCTGCCCATCAAGAAGGCCGTTCGCGTCGACGAGGGCATCGAGGACGGCGACGAGGTGGCGGTGTCGCTCCGCCTCCTGAACTGAGCGACCCGCGCCGGCCGCGGAGGCATCCACATCCTGGCCGGGCAATGATCGCCCTCGCCGGCCATCGACGACGGCAAAAGGTCGCATAAAACAAATAAACCCCCCGACCAAGGGTCGGGGGGTTTATGTAAGTCCGGCGGCGTCCTAGTCTCCCACAAGGTCCCCCTTGCAGTACCATCGGCGCTGAGAGGCTTAACTTCCGGGTTCGGGATGGGACCGGGTGTTTCCCTCTCGCTATGACCACCGAAACACTATGAGGATAGCATTCGAAGCCTACGAAAAGCCAATATTGAATTATTGCATTTTCGAGGTTCCCGACCGTATCCCGGGAACCTCACAGTGGACGCGTAGCATCTTTGTAGAAACAAGCCCTCGGCCTATTAGTATCGGTCAGCTCCGTGCATTACTGCACTTCCACATCCGACCTATCACCCCATGGTCTATAGGGGGCCTTACCAGATTAATCTGTGGGAGCCCTCATCTTGAAGCGTGCTTCCCGCTTAGATGCTTTCAGCGGTTATCACTTCCCAACGTAGCCAACCAGCCGTGCTCTTGGTAGAACAACTGGCACACCAGAGGTTAGTCCGTCCCGGTCCTCTCGTACTAAGGACAGCTCTTCTCAAGACTCCTACGCGCGCAGCGGATAGGGACCGAACTGTCTCACGACGTTCTAAACCCAGCTCGCGTGCCGCTTTAATGGGCGAACAGCCCAACCCTTGGGACCGACTCCAGCCCCAGGATGCGACGAGCCGACATCGAGGTGCCAAACCATGCCGTCGCTATGGACGCTCGGGCAAGATCAGCCTGTTATCCCCGGGGTACCTTTTATCCGTTGAGTCCTGGCGCTTCCATGTGCCACCAGAAGATCACTAGTCCCGACTTTCGTCCCTGCTCGAGATGTCTCTCTCGCAGTCAAGCTCCCTTGTGCACTTACACTCGAAACCTGATTGCCAACCAGGCTGAGGGAACCTTTGGGCGCCTCCGTTACCTTTTAGGAGGCGACCGCCCCAGTCAAACTACCCATCAGGCACTGTCCCTGATCCAGATAATGGACCTAGGTTAGATAACCAGAGTGACCAGAGTGGTATTTCAACGATGACTCCACCTGAACTGGCGTCCAAGCTTCAAAGTCTCCCACCTATCCTACACAAGTCACACCGATCACCAATACCAAACTATAGTGAAGGTCCCGGGGTCTTTCCGTCCTGCTGCGCGTAACGAGCATCTTTACTCGTAGTGCAATTTCGCCGAGTCCATGGTGGAGACAGCGCCCAAATCGTTACTCCATTCGTGCAGGTCGGAACTTACCCGACAAGGAATTTCGCTACCTTAGGATGGTTATAGTTACCACCGCCGTTTACTGGGGCTTAAGTTCAAGGCTTCGCCGTGAGGCTAACCCTTCCCCTTAACCTTCCAGCACCGGGCAGGAGTCAGTCCGTATACATCGTCTTTCGACTTAGCACGGACCTGTGTTTTTAGTAAACAGTCGCTTGGGCCTGGTCTCTGCGACCCTCAACGCTTTCGAAGTAAATTCTAATACGCATCAGGTCCCCCTTATCCCGAAGTTACGGGGGTATTTTGCCGAGTTCCTTCACCATGGTTATCTCGATCGCCTTAGTATTCTCTACCTATCCACCTGTGTCGGTTTGGGGTACGGGCGGCTCATATCTCGCTCACGAAGCTTTTCTAGGCAGCATAGGATCACTCTTACGGCCACAAAAGTGACCGACCCATCATGTCTCAAACATATAGAACGCGGATTTGCCTACGTTCCGTCCTACACACTTAGCCCGGGGATATCCAAACCCGAGAAGAGCTACCTTCCTGCGTCCCTCCGCAGCTTGCCTACTACAAGATTGGGTCACAGACTCAGCCAGCCACGATCCGAAGACCACAACCGACCTCGCATGCTTAGCATCACTCGCCTCAGCACGGACGATATTTCGCCGGTACGGGAATATCAACCCGTTGTCCATCGACTACGCCTGTCGGCCTCGCCTTAGGTCCCGACTTACCCAGGGCAGATTAGCTTGACCCTGGAACCCTTGGATATTCGGCGGACGGGTTTCTCACCCGTCTTTCGCTACTCATGCCTGCATTCTCACTCGTGTGCTCTCCACGGCTGGGTCACCCCGCCGCTTCACCGCGCACACGACGCTCCCCTACCCATCCACGCAGCCTTACGGCCTAAACACGTGAATGCCATAGCTTCGGCGGATAACTTGAGCCCCGCTAAATTGTCGGCGCAGAATCACTTGACCAGTGAGCTATTACGCACTCTTTCAAGGGTGGCTGCTTCCAAGCCAACCTCCTGGTTGTCTCCGCAACTCCACATCCTTTTCCACTTAGTTATCGCTTAGGGGCCTTAGCTGATGATCTGGGCTGTTTCCCTCTCGACTATGAAGCTTATCCCCCACAGTCTCACTGCCGCACTCTCACTTACCGGCATTCGGAGTTTGACTGATTTCGGTAAGCTTGTGGGCCCCCTAGACCATTCAGTGCTCTACCTCCGGTAAGAAACATGCGACGCTGCACCTAAATGCATTTCGGGGAGAACCAGCTATCACGGAGTTTGATTGGCCTTTCACCCCTATCCACAGCTCATCTCCTCGGTTTTCAACCCAAGTGAGTTCGGGCCTCCACGACGTCTTACCGTCGCTTCACCCTGGCCATGGATAGATCACTCCGCTTCGGGTCTAGAGCACGCGACTAAAACGCCCTATTAGGACTCGCTTTCGCTACGGCTACCCCACACGGGTTAACCTCGCCACGTACCACTAACTCGCAGGCTCATTCTTCAAAAGGCACGCCGTCACCCTTACAGGCTCCGACGGATTGTATGCGATCGGTTTCAGGTACTATTTCACTCCCCTCCCGGGGTACTTTTCACCTTTCCCTCACGGTACTTGTCCGCTATCGGTCACCAAGGAGTATTTAGGCTTAGCGGATGGTCCCGCCAGATTCATGCGGAATTTCAGGGGTTCCGCACTACTTGGGGTAACGCTCGAGAGTGAACAACTTACGTCTACAGGAGTGTTACCTTCTATGCTGTGGCCTTCGCAGCCACTTCGACTTCCCTGTCCATTTCTTACTCTCTGACCGCATGACAGCACGGTCCGAACGGCCCCACAACACCCCATGTGCAACACCTGTCAGCTATCACACACATGAGGTTTGGCCTCTTCCGCTTTCGCTCGCCACTACTCACGGAATCACAATTGTTTTCTCTTCCTGCGGGTACTGAGATGTTTCACTTCCCCGCGTTCCCTCCAACTACCCTATATATTCAGGCAGAGGTTGCCGGACATGACTCCGGTATTTCAAGGTTTCCCTATTCGGACATCCTCGGATCAAAGCTCGTTTACCAACTCCCCGAGGCTTATCGCAGGTTACAACGTCCTTCTTCGGCTCTTGGTGCCAAGGCATCCACCGATCGCACTTAGTAGCTTGTTAATCTACAAAGATGCTCGCGTCCACTGTGAAGTTCTCAAAATACGGGCGAGCCCACACCCAACCACCCACAAACAGATGATCAGACCTGGTCCGCACAGAAAAGCCGCCGCACAAGCGACCGACCCTTCAAAACCCAACAGTGTGCTTAACCCAACCTCCACCCGACCCGCATTCCACTCCCCCAAAAAAGGAGGCTGTACTAACGAACCAGACTTCTGACCAGGCATACAAAATCAATGTTCCACATTCCGGTGCCGGCCGCGCCGGGAACAGACGCCCCAGAACACGACCATGAGCCCCACCACACAGTGATGACGCTACAGGCTCCTTAGAAAGGAGGTGATCCAGCCGCACCTTCCGGTACGGCTACCTTGTTACGACTTAGTCCTAATTACCGGTCCCACCTTCGACGGCTCCCTCCACAAGGGTTAGGCCACCGGCTTCGGGTGTTACCGACTTTCATGACTTGACGGGCGGTGTGTACAAGCCCCGGGAACGTATTCACCGCAGCGTTGCTGATCTGCGATTACTAGCGACTCCGACTTCATGGGGTCGAGTTGCAGACCCCAATCCGAACTGAGACCGGCTTTTTGAGATTCGCTCACCCTTACAGGTTCGCAGCTCTTTGTACCGGCCATTGTAGCATGCGTGAAGCCCTGGACATAAGGGGCATGATGACTTGACGTCATCCCCACCTTCCTCCGAGTTGACCCCGGCGGTCTCCTATGAGTCCCCGGCATTACCCGCTGGCAACATAGGACGAGGGTTGCGCTCGTTGCGGGACTTAACCCAACATCTCACGACACGAGCTGACGACAGCCATGCACCACCTGTAAACCGACCAAAAAGGGGCATCCATCTCTGGATGTTTCCGGCATATGTCAAACCCAGGTAAGGTTCTTCGCGTTGCATCGAATTAATCCGCATGCTCCGCCGCTTGTGCGGGGCCCCGTCAATTCCTTTGAGTTTTAGCCTTGCGGCCGTACTCCCCAGGCGGGGTACTTAATGCGTTAGCTGCGGCACGGAGAACGTGGAATGTCCCCCACACCTAGTACCCACCGTTTACGGCGTGGACTACCAGGGTATCTAAGCCTGTTTGCTCCCCACGCTTTCGCTTCTCAGCGTCAGGAAAGGTCCAGAGAACCGCCTTCGCCACTGGTGTTCCTCCTGATATCTACGCATTCCACCGCTTCACCAGGAATTCCATTCTCCCCTACCTTCCTCAAGTCTGCCCGTATCAGAAGCAGGCTCAGGGTTAAGCCCTGAGTTTTCACTCCCGACGCGACAAACCGCCTACAAGCTCTTTACGCCCAATAAATCCGGACAACGCTCGCACCCTACGTATCACCGCGGCTGCTGGCACGTAGTTAGCCGGTGCTTCTTCTGCAGGTACCGTCACGTTAGCTTCGTCCCTGCTGAAAGCGGTTTACAACCCGAAGGCCGTCATCCCGCACGCGGCGTTGCTGCATCAGGCTTCCGCCCATTGTGCAATATTCCCCACTGCTGCCTCCCGTAGGAGTTTGGGCCGTATCTCAGTCCCAATGTGGCCGGTCGCCCTCTCAGGCCGGCTACCCGTCGAAGCCTTGGTGAGCCACTACCTCACCAACAAGCTGATAGGCCGCGAGTCCATCCATGACCGCCGGAGCTTTCCAACCAATCCCATGCGGAAAAGGCTCATATCCGGTATTAGCACCTGTTTCCAGATGTTATCCCAAAGTCAAGGGCAGGTTACTCACGTGTTACTCACCCGTTCGCCACTCGTGTACCCCCGAAGAGGCCTTACCGTTCGACTTGCATGTGTTAAGCACGCCGCCAGCGTTCGTCCTGAGCCAGGATCAAACTCTCCGTTGAAAAATATCGGAAACAAACCACCCCAAAAGAGGCAGCCCGCAAACCGTCACAAACAACTTCGAATCAAACACTGACCAAAATCCATCACTGGATCAATCAAAATTTCACTCAAAGAAACCCAACACGCAACCCCAAAAAAGAGGCCACGCGACGGGAAAACGCAAAACAAGACCACAAAGGCCCTGCAGTGCAAAAAAAATTGGCATTGACTTAAAGCACACTGTTGAGTTCTCAAGATTCGGGCACTCCCAGACATCAACCACGAAACCGTGACATCCACCCTGGGGCAACTCGACCAACCTTAC
>NZ_JBUZNN010000014.1:0-61468 GCF_055326235.1 Tessaracoccus yangjingae
CTGGTTGAGCCGGGCCGCAAGGAGCGAAGCGACGCGCGCCCGCGTCGAAACCGACGCGAGTTCGCCAGCGACTTGGTGGGCGGGGTCCTCGAACCGGGGTCAGCCGGCGGGATGGGCGTAGACGCTGCCGCCGATGAACTCCCGCAGGATCGAGTTGAACGGCACCCGCTCGGAGCCGATCGGCTCGAAGAAGGTCAACAGGTTGAGCAGCCGGTCCCGGGTGTCCATGCTCGGGCTGCCGTCGGGGATGGTCCTCAGGGCCGCCTCGGCGAAGGGGCGCAGCGCGTTCAGCTCGTAGAGCATGCTCGAGTTGAACATCACGTCGGCGTCCTCCTGGAACAGGAAGACATGGGCGTACTCGCCGCGGCGCACGCTGTCCCACTGGCCGATCGTCACCTCGGGGGAGATGCCCCGGTCACGATGGTCCCGCACGATGCGCCGCAGCAACCGCACCTCCGTCGTCGGCACCCGGTTCATCAGATCGATGTTGAGGCCGCCCAGCGCGCTGACGTACACCTTGAACACCGCGTTGCGCTTGATCCGCTCCATCAGCCGCGGGTTGAGGGCGTGGATGCCCTCGATCAGCAGGATCTCGGCGGGCCCCACCTGCACCCGGGTGGTGGTCGCGAGGCGGGTGCCGGTGACGAAGTCGAACGTCGGCGCCGCGATGGGCCGCCCGTCCACGAGTTCCGCCAGGTGGTGGGTGAGGAGGGGGAGGTCGAGCGCGTCGGGGCTCTCGAAGTCGTAGCGGCCGTCCTCGTCGACCGGGGTGAACGCCCGGTCCAGGAAGTAGTTGTCCAGCGACAGCGCCACTGGCTTGAGTCCGTTGACCTCGAGCTGGGTGGCGAGGCGCTGTGTCGTGGTGGTCTTCCCCGACGACGACGGGCCCGAGATGGCCAACACCCGCAGTGCCCTGCGCTCGGCGAGGATGACGTCGGCGATGTCGGAGAGACGCTTCTCGTGCAGCGCCTCCGCGATGTTGATGAGCTTCGTCGACCGTCCCGAGACGATGAAGGCGTTGACGTCGGCCACCACCTCGACGTCGATGCGGTCCAGCCACTCCTGGCTCTCGGCGTAGGCGGCGGACAGCCGCGTCGGCGGGATCAGCGGAGCGCCGTCGCCCTTGTCCACGTCGCCGAAGTCGACGATGAAGCCGTGCGCGAAGGGGATGACCTCGAACGGCTCCACCTGCGCCGGATCCATGATCACGGGGTAGACCACGCGGGCGACGAGGTCGCCGACCTGGTAGACGTGGTAGCCGCCGTCGCGGCCCAGGGACGTGATGCTGCTCGCCGGATCCGTGGCCCACTCCTTGAGCCGGGTGTCGATGAGCCGAACTTCCCGCGTCGAGAGGGCCGAGCCGACGAGGTTGCAGTAGACGCCCTCCAGGATGGAGTAGGAGGTCTTGAGCCGCTCGTCGGGGAACAGGTCGTGGATCACCTTGATCAGGCCCACCTTGACCGTCTGTCGTCCCTGGCGCAGATGTGTCTCGCGCATGGTGTCTCCCGTCGCTACCTCCGACGGTACTCGCGCGAGGGTGCGTCGCGGGGGCTTCGGTCGAGTCCTCGGACGATGTGCGGGAGGCTTCGACACCGCTGCGGGCGCTGCGCGCCGCGTCGGGCTCTTCGGACGTCCTCGGAGGCGAGCGCCCTATTTCGCTGGCGAGGTGTGAGGAGCGCTAGCGACGAGCCTCGAAGCCTCGGACGAGTGACGTTGTCAGCTTGCGTTTCTTAGGCTTCGAGGCCGCTTCGCGGCACCTCAGCCAGCGGGAAGGGGCGCTTCGCGGCACCTGAGCCGGTGGGAAGGGGCGCTTCGCGGCACCTGAGCCGGTGGGAAGGGGCGCTTCGCGGCACCTGAGCCGGTGGGAAGGGGCGCTTCGCGGCACCTGAGCCAGCGGGAAGGGGCGCTCCGCGGCACCTCAGCCAGCGGGGGAGGGGAGGGTGGCGCGGAAGGCGGCCAGCTCGTCGGCGTTGATGCCGTAGCAGTGCTCGGGCCCGGGATAGGAGCCGTCGCGGACCTCGGCGGCGTAGCGGCGCAAACCCTCCACCACCCGGCCGTGCACGTCCGCGAAGCGCTTGACGAAGCGCGCCGAACCGCCCGACGACATGCCCAGCAGGTCATGGAACACCAGCACCTGCCCATCGGTCGACGGACCGGCGCCGATCCCGATCACCACCGCGTCCATCGTCGGCATGATCGCCTCCGCCAGGGCCGCGGGGATGGCCTCGAACACCATCGAGAAGCACCCCGCCTCCTGCAGGGCGAGGGCCTCGTCGGCCACCCGTCGCGCCCCGGACGCGGTGCGGCCCTGGGCCTTGAATCCGCCCAGCTCGGCGGCGGTCTGCGGGGTGAGGCCCACATGACCCATGACGGGGATGCCTGCCGCGACAATGGCGCGCACCCGCGACACCGACGCCTCGCCGCCCCCCTCCAGCTTCACCGCGTCGCAGCCCGCCTCGTCGACGAAGCGCCGCGCCGTGGCGACCGCCTGCTCGTCGCTGTCCTCGTAGGAGCCGAAGGGCAGGTCTCCCACCAGCATCGGCGCGCCCAGCCCGCGCCGCACCGCCGCGGTCAGCATCAGCATCTCGTCCACCGACACCTCGTTGGTGCTGGGGTAGCCGAGCACCGTCATGGCGCCCGAGTCCCCCACGAGCACCACGTCCACCCCGGCCTCCTCCGCCGCGAGGGCGCCCGGGTAGTCGTACGCGGTCACCATGACGATGGCCTCCCCGGCCCGCTTCATCTCAGCTAGGACCGACGGCGTGACGCGGGCATCGGCTGCGGGGGCGCCTCCGTGCCGGGGCCTGGCGGACATCCAGGGCTCAGCGGGCGCCGGTGAGCAGGGTGGCCACCTCTGCGTCTACGTCCACGATGGCGTTGCTGCCGGCCTCCACGTGCACGACGACGGGCTCGTAGGTGACGAGCTCGGCGCGGTCGTACTGGGCGTAGGAGATGACGATGATGGTGTCGCCGCGATGCACGAGGCGCGCGGCGGCGCCGTTGACCTTCATCTGACCGGAGCCGCGCTCGCCAGCGATGGTGTAGGTCTCGAAGCGGGCGCCGTTGTCGACGTTCACCACGGCGACCTGCTCGTGTTCGAGGATGTCGGCGGCCTCGAGGAGGTCCGGGTCCACCGTGATGGAGCCGACGTAGTGCAGGTCCGCGTCCGTCACGGTGGCGCGGTGGATCTTGGACTTCAACATGGTGCGGTACATCAGCGGGCCTCCTGGCTGGCGTTCACGGGCGGGATGGGGAGGTTGTCGATGAGCCGGACGGCGCCCACGTGGGCGGCGACGACGGCGAGCGAGGGACGGGTCAGGTCCTCGGCGGGAGTGAAGGTGTGGGGGTCCACGACGGCGAGGTACTCGGGCTCGACGCCTCGGCTTCGCATGGCGCCCATGCCGACGCGCTCGGCGGCCCGGGCGTCCGCGCCGTCGGCGACAGCGGCAGCTGCGGCCTCCAGCCCGGCCTTCAGAGCCAGCGCGCGGGGCCGGTCCTCGGGGCCGAGGCGGATGTTGCGGCTGGACATCGCCAGGCCGTCGGGCTCGCGGACGGTGGCGCAGACCTCGATGTCCACGGGCAGCCCCAGGTCCGCCACGAGGCGCCGGACCACGGCCACCTGCTGCGCGTCCTTCTGGCCGAAGAAGGCCACATGCGGCGCCACCGCGATGAGGAGCTTGGCCACCACGGTGGCCACCCCGTCGAAGTGCGAGGCGCCGCGGTGCGCGCCCTCCAGCGGCTCGCTGACGCCCCGCACGCTGACGGTGGTGGCGTAGCCCGCCGGGTACATCTCCTCGACGGCGGGGACGAACAGCAGGTCCGCGCCGGCCCCCTCGGCGAGGTGGGCGTCGCGGGCCTCGTCGCGAGGGTAGGCCGCGAGGTCTGCCGTGTCGTTGAACTGCGTGGGGTTGACGAAGACCGAGGCCACCACCGTGTCGCAGGCGCCTCTGGCGGCGGAGATCAGCGTCAGGTGCCCCTCGTGGAGGGCGCCCATGGTGGGCACCAGACCAACCCGCCCGGCGTCGGCCAGCGCCTCGCGCAGCTCTGCGACACTCCGTACGATCCTCATGCGCGTGCCCTCTCAGCGAGCCGCCCCGTGGCGGCGACCATGGCGTCGAACAGGTCCAGATCCGCCGGGCTGAGCCGCTCGACGGCGGCGCGCTGCCTGGCGACGGTGTGGTGGTCGCCGCGTGCCACGGGCCCCGTCAGCACGGGTGCCGCGCCGTGGGCCGCCCAGTTGTCGACGGTGGCGCGGACCATCGGCACCAGGCGCTCGCGAGGTACGCCCGCCGAGGCGGCGAGGCGCTCCGCGAGGTCCTCGAGCGTGAGGAGGAAGTTGGACGCCACGGACGCCGCGGCGTGGTAGGCCGGGCGGGCATCGTCGTCCACCTCGACGGGGGACATCCCCAGCGACCTGGCAAGGGCTCCGGCCGCCACGAGCGCCCGCGTGCTGGTGCCGGCGACCGCGGCCGTCGCGCCTTCGAACGAGGTGGGGCCGCCCGCGGGGACAGTCATGAGTGGGTGCAGGCCGAAGGCCTCATGCGGTGCGAGGGGAGCAAGGGTGGTGGCCCCTGAGCAGTGGCCGATCAGGAGGCCGGGACGTGGGCTGATCGCGGCGGCGGCGACGCCGATCTGGGAGTCCGGCACGCACAGCAGCACCACATCGCAGTCCCGAGGGTCCGCGCCCCTGCCGAGCGGGCCGAGGAGGTCCCACCCGGCCCCTTGGAGCGCCTCGCTCAGGGCCGTGCCCAGACGGCCGCCACCCACGACGGCGACGCGCGGGCGCGTCGGGGCATCGTGCATCGGGGCTCCTCGGGCAGGTGGCGGTATGGGTGCAGCAACTGTAGACGAGGTTGCCGGAAAGCCCGCTGCCGTGCCCGGGTGCTGGGCCCCGAAACCGGGCATAAGTACGACGGAGTGTAGTACATGGTTGGACTGCATTTTGGCTCACCAAGAAACATCATCGGAGCGCTTGAGTGCCGCTCCGGCCTTGACACGCCGCCCGGGGGCGGGCCGTCGCCCAGTCATCATGCCTAGTCAGCGAGATTCGACGAAGGGTGAAGAGGCCGGCCCGGGGTCCACGGCGGTCATTCAGAAGTCCTGCCGAAAGTGAGCCTTGTGGACCCCAACGGGCCAGGCCTAGCGTCCGAAGCGTTCGTCCTCGCCCGATTCGCCCAGCCAAGGGGGTGCCATGGACGCGGAGCGCTCTGCTTCGACCACCCATCCGGGTGATCGTCGCGGCTCCGCCACGGCCTGGAGCCGGGGACATCGCGCCATCGGGCTGGCGACCTCGCTGACACTCGTCTTCGGCCTTACGGTCTTCATGCCGCAGCAGGCCGCCGCCGAGCCGCCCGCGCCCCCACCGCCGGTCACCGAACCGGCCACCGAATCAGGATCCGCGTCACCGCTATCTGACGCCCCCCGCAGGGTGACGCGGATCCTCAGGCTCCCCGACTCCACCACCGTCGTGGTCCTCCCCGCCGACGAAGCCCGGGCGCGGCTCGACGAGGCACTCGCCGAACTCGAGGCGCAGGTGGAGCAGGCCAGGAGGGTTGAGCAGGAACAGCGGGCCCGCCAGATCCAGGTCCAGCAGCAGGTGGTCCGCCAGCAGCAGGCCCAGCAACAGGTGCGGGCCCAGGCCCAGGCGATCTCGAAGGCGGAGGCCGCCAAGGCCGAGGCCGACGCCAGGCTCCAGGAGGCGCTCGCCGCGCTTGCCAAGGCGCTCTCCACCAGCCAGTGCACCACCGTCGGCGGCACGAACGGACAACAGGCGTCCATCTCCTGCCCCATGGCGGACGGCAGCGAAGCCACCGTCTCGGGTGACGACAACGTCCAGGTGACCGTCCCCAGCGCGTCGCCCCAACCCACGAACTCCGCCCCGCCGGCACCCGCCCCTGACCCGGCCGACGCCGGCGACGCGGCCGAGGAGCCCGAGGGGATGACCGCCTCCAGCCTGCCCAGTGACCCCGTCACGGAGTCGCTGAGCTCGGGTGAGCTCGCGTCTGCGCTGTCCCAGGCCAAGTCCGAATGGGAGTCCGCCGGAGCGGACACGTCGGGCATCTCCGCCTCGGTGGGGGACCTGTCGGGGCAGGGGCTGGGATCGGCGTCCGGCAGCTCGATCACGGTCGACGCCGACGCCGCCGGATGGGGCTGGTCGCGGATGAGCCTGATCACCGTGGTGCGCCACGAGGTGGGCCACGCGCTGGGCCTCGGTCACAGCTCGGGCCTGATGGACGACACCCTGGAGCCGGGCGAGAGCCACGGTGTGAGCGCCTCGTACCTCCCCGAGCCCGAGCCGGAACCCGCGCCCGAACCCGCCCCCGAGCCTGCGCCCGCTCCTGAACCCGCCCCGGCCCCTGAGCCTGAGCCCGCCCCGGCCCCTGAGCCTGAGCCCGCCCCGGCCCCTGCGCCTGAGCCCGCCCCGGCCCCTGAGCCTGAGCCCGCCCCGGCCCCTGAGCCTGAGCCCGCCCCGGCCCCTGCGCCTGAGCCCGCCCCGGCCCCTGCGCCTGAGGCTCCCGGCGATCCCGCGGTGGAGGCCCCGGCCGACCCCGTCGCGGATGCGGCGGCCACCGACGCGGCCGCCACTGACGCCCCGTCCGCCGACGACGCAGCTGCGGTCGGCGACCCCACAGAGCCCACCGCCGTCGAGGGCGGCACCGTGACTCCGGCCGAGGCCGTCGAGTCCGGAGAACCCACCGGCCCCACCCTCGCCTCGGAGACCGCCGCCGACGAGACCACCGCCGACGAGACCACTGCGACGGCTGCCGCATCCCCGGCCGCCGGCTGGAGCGTCACCGGCACCACCGCGACCCTCGAGGGCTCCGGCGGCACACTCGGCGTCGATGCCGAGACGGGTCACCTGCTCTTCATCGACGAGGACGGCACCGCGCACGCGGTCCCCACCGCCGGGCTGGTCACCATCATCGTCAACGCGGCCGGCGGCACCGTCGTCATCACGGGCGAGATCCGGATGACCGACTCCGGCGCCGAACTGACCATCCGGGCGCGGCAGATCACCGTCACGCCCGGCACCGTCGTGGACACCGGCTCCGGCGCCATCACCCTGAGCGCCTCCGACGAGCGCGAGTCGGGGGCCACCGCCTCCGTCCTGGTCACCGACGCGACACTCTCCGGCGGCGCGATCATGCTCGAGGCGCACGCCCGGGCGCTCGGCGCGCTGGTGGCCTCGTCGTCCGCTGCCGTCCTGGTCCGCGACTCGCGCCTCCTCGCCGACGGCGACGTGACCCTCTCGGTCTCCTCGGACGCCCGGGTGGTCTCCGCGACCACCGACGGCTCGCGCCGAGAGGTGGATGCTTCCCTCATGGCCGCGTCCAGCTCGGCCCGCGCGGGCATCGACGGCGGCTCGGTGCAGACCCTCGGGCAGCTCGCGCTGCTCGCCCGCAACAACGCCGAGCTGGCCGGTGCCGCCGTCGCGGCCGCCGGACGCATCGACCGCGACACCTCCGCCTGGGTGGACGGCGCCGACGTCGACGCCGCCGGCGTGACGGTGGACGCCCTCGCCACCGGGACCCTCTCGGTGGACGCCATGCCCGGCCTGCCCACCGCCGCCAGCCTGTCCGCGGCCGGCCTGTCCGCCGCCCAGATCGCCGCGCTCACCAGGGCCGCGCAGGGCCCGGGCGCCGTCGCCCTCGGCCTCCTCCGGAGCCTCACCCAGGCATCCGTCGCCCGCGGCACCTGGAACCTGGCCGGCAACCTCGCCGTCGGCGCCACCTCATCCGATCGTTCCTCCGTCCGGGCCGACGGCGGCACCAACCGGGGGATCGCGGTCCTGCTCGCGGACTCCAGCACCCAGGCCGAGCTATCCGACGCCACCGTCAACGGCGCCGTCGACGTGAGCGTGGAGGCCGGAAGCACCGAGACCCGGGCCGTCACCGTCCTCGGCGCCGGTGGGCTCGCCCTGCTGGTGTCCAACGCCGCCACCGCGTCGACGATCGGCGCCGGCGCCCCGCTGTCGGCCACCGGCGACGTGCTGGTCGCGGCACGCCAGGCCATCGACGCCTCGGCGACGGCAGACGGCATGGCCCTGATCCTCGGCGCCCACACGGTCGACGCCCGGGTGCTGCGGGCACTCCTCGCCGGCTCGATCGACATCAGCGCCCTCGACGGCTCCGTGGTGCGCGCCACCTCCCGCCCCGTCGTGCTCGTCACGGTCCCCACGCTCATCGACGCGCTGACGCTGGCGGGCGCGCCCGCGGCCGCGACGGCAGGCCTGGCTGTCGCAGTCGGCGCAGTGCCGCTGTCCTCGTTCGCGGCGACGGTGCTCGTCACCCGCGTCGACACCGTCGTCCCCCCGGCCGCCCCCCTGACCTCCGACGGCCCCATCAGCGTGACCGCCGTCACAGCGGGCAGCGCCTCGGCCACCGTCCACAGCGTCGAGAAGGCAGCCACCGGCCCGGTGCTCTCGCTCACCTTCGCCCGCCTCACCGCCGCCGTGCGCGTGCGCTCCACCGTCATCACCGACGAAGACCTCGAGGTCTACGCGGGCCGCGGACCCCCGGCCGCATACGCGACCTCAAGCACCTCCATCGCCCCCAGCCTCCGCGGCACCGCAGTCGATCTCGTCACCTACACCGCCACCGTCGAGCAGACGGACGCAGCTCCGGTCATCACCGTCGAGCAGCCCGCAGCTCCGGTCACCCCCACCACCGTCGAAGCCCCGGCCGGCGCGGTCCTCGTCACCGCAGCCCTGGGCGGCACCCTCACCGCGGGAGCCGCGACCCTCACCTTCGCCCCCGGCTCCCTCCGCGCAGACGCCTGGGTCACCATCACCCCCCGCAGCGCCGCCGTCGCCGGCCTCCGCACCGCATCGCTGGTCTACGACCTGCGCGCCATCGACGCCCGCACCGGCGAGGAGATCACCACCTTCCTGATCCACCCAGTGCTCACCGTGGCCGTCGCCGACGACGCGGCCCGCATCTGGTACGTCGCCCCCGACGGCTCCGTGCAGGCCATCGCCACCACCCGGAACGCGGCCACCGGCACCATCACCGCGGAGCTCCCGCACTTCTCCGACTATGTCGCTGGGTCGCCGTTGGCCACCGTGGTGGACCACATCGCCGCGATCCTCCAGCAGTACCTCGCAGACGCCGGCCCCATCAACCACGTGTTCGGCGACCTCGTGCTCGGCGACGCTCTTAAGCTCACCGGGTGGACGCTCAGCTTCACCGTCCCCACCATCGCGGGCGCGGGCGTCTACGACGGCTCGGTGTCCCTGACCGGAGCGCTGGCGCTGGACCTCACCGTCGGCTCCTGGCGGATCACCGCGTCCGCGACGCTGGCCGGCACCTACGTCCTCACGGCCGACGCCCTCGACGCCGGCGCCCTGACGCTCGCCGTCACGGGCCTCGCCGTCACCGTCTACTCCGGCGGCACCGAGGTGGCCTCCTTCGCCGCCGCCGCCGCGACCGTCAGTCAGTCGGGCGCGGACGTCACCATCACCGCCAGCACCATCACCGGCAGCTTCGGTGGGGGCGACGAGCTGACCATCGCCGCGACCTCCCTCGCCGTGATCTCGCACGACGACACCGGCGACGTGTCCCTCAGCCTCACCGGCGCCTCCGTCACCGTCGGCGGCAGCACCGGCGTCAGCCTCACCAACGCCAGCGTCGCCTACGACGGGACCTCCGGGCTGACGGTCGACGCCGACCTGGCCGTCGCCGTCGGCGCCCTGAACCTCACCGGCTCCGTCCGGATCACCCACGCCGACGACGTCCTCACCCTGGCCGTCACCGACCTGGCCGCGAGCATCGTCACCACCGGCCAGAGCGTGGTCGTCTCCGGCGGGTCCGGCACCCTCGTCCTCGGCACCGAGGTGAGCGGCACCCTCACCGCGACCCTCGTGGCCTCCGGCTACATCGACGCCAGCCTCGCCGGCACCGTCACCTTCGGCGGCGGCACGGTCCGCGCCGTGCTGGCCGCCCGCAACCTGGTGCTCGACCTCGACGGTGGGCTCACCGTCAGCGACGCCGTCGTCGGCCTGGTCCTCGAGGTCACCGACACCGACACCGCCTACGCGCTCGACGCCCGCGGCACCGTGGCGCTGACCGGCTACGCCGACGTGGCCCTCGCCGGCGCCTTCACCGTGCGCGTCAACTCCTTCGAGGCCGCCGTCGAGGAGACGGTCGCGTTCGCCGACGGCTCCGGCGACGTCACCATCGAGTTCGCCGCCCCCGACGAGGTGAGCGACGGGACCGACCCGTACCTGGCGTTCAGCGGCATCGGGCTCACCATCAGCGTGCTGGGCCAGCAGCTCACCGCCGACCTGGCATTCACCGAGACCTCCACTGGGTTCACCGTCACGGTGGCCAACCTGAGCCTGCTCTTCACCGACGGCGGCGCCCCGATCGCGTCCTTCACGGGCGGCGCGGGGTCGCTCACCTTCGTCGAGACCAGCAGCTCGATGACCGCCACCCTGTCCGGCAACCTCAGCATCACGGTGCCTGGGCTCGCCTTCTCCGGCGCCCTGAGCCTGGGGCTGAGCACGGTGGCCGGCAGCGAGTACGTCCGGGTCACCGGCGGCCCGCTCAGCCTCACCGTCGGGGGCCAGTCGGTCAGCTTCACCAGCATCGAGGTGGCCCGGGTCACCGTCGACGGCGTGACCTCCACCCGCATCCAGGCCTCCGGCGGCACGCTCGCCCTCACGGCGTCCGGCCCGACGAACCTCCTGACCGCCACCGGCATCTCGGGCGATCTCACCATCACCGCTGCCGGCGTGGCCGGGCGCCTCGAGGTCACCACCCTGACCACCGCCATCACCGGGCTGGCGTTCAGCGGAACGCTGCGCCTCGCCGTCAACACCGGCGCGGCCGCCGTCGGCGACCTGCCCGCCGGGCCGTACCTGCGCGTCGAGGCAGGCGCCACCCTCACCGTCGCCGGGCAGAGCCTCTCCGCCGCCGTGACGTTCGAGCGCGGCGTCGACTCCACCGGGGCCGTCGTGGTCCGCGCCGGCCTGGCGAACGGGTCGCTCACCTTCGTCGCCGGCACCACCACGGTGCTGGCCGTCAGCAACGCGAGCGGCGCGCTGCTGGTGACCTCCGCCGGCTTCGCGGCCAGCCTCGCCGGCACCGTCGCCGTCGGCCTCACCGGCGTGTCGCTCACCGGCACCCTCAGCGTGCAGATCAAGAACTTCGCCGCCGCCGTCGACACCACCGTCTCCGTGGGCGGCACCGACCAGTCGATCGTCCTTCCCACCGGCACCTACCTGCGGGTCCGCGGCGAGAACGTCGTCCTCGAGGTGGCCGGGCAGAAGATCTCCGGCACCATCACCGTCACCCGCGCCACGGACGTCACCGTCGCCGTCGAGGGCGGATCGCTCAACTTCGGCGACGGCGCCGTCACCCTCACCGGCATCACCGCGACGCTCACCGCCGGGCAGACCGGCATCTGGGGCAGCTTCACCGGCACCCCGTCGCTGAACCTCCCAGGCCTCTCCATCACGGCCACCTCGCTGACCGTCGAGTTGAACACCGACACCCTCACCACGCAGGGCGGCATCGCGCCGGACACCGTGCGCGTGGGCGCCACCGGTCTCGCGGTCGCGTTCGCCGGCGTCAGCATCACCGGCGGCATCTGGGTGGAGAGCAGCGCCGGCGTGCTCACCGTCGAGATCAGCGGCGGCACGGCCTCCCTCGGGCCCGTGACGCTGGCCTCGGTCAACGGCTCCCTCGTCGTGGCCCCCGACGGCGTCGCGGGCGTGCTCAGCGCCACCGTCACGCTGCCCACCATCACGGGGATCACCTTCGGCACCCCGAGCTTCACCGTCCAGGTCAACACCGCGCCGTCGCCGCGCAGCGTCGCCGCCGTGGATCTTCCCGCCGGCCCGTACCTGCGCGCGTACATGACCGGGCTCGTGGTCACCGTCGGCTCCGAGGGGTCGTTCACCGCCGACGTCGCGATCACCCGCTCCGGCACAGGCCCCACGGCGGAGACCGTCATCGCGGCCACCAACGTGACCGCGACCATCGGCGGCGACGGGCTCTACGAGGGCCAGGGCGCCCTGATCATCCGCGCTGCCGGCATCGCGGGCTTCGTGTCCGGCCAGGCATCGGCCGGCGGCTCCGGGGTCAGCATCGAGGGCTCCGTCCTCCTCCAGATCAACACCATGACCACCGCGATCGACACCGTCGTCGACGTCGGCGGCACCGACGTGGTGATCAAGATCGCCGCAGCCCCCGCGGCCAACGACCCGTTCTTCAGCCTGACGGCCTCCGACGTCACCGTCACCATCGGCGACTTCATCACCATCGAGGGCAGCGTCACCTACAGCGACGCCGTCGTGGGCGGCGCCCCCGCGCAGGTGTTCGCCGGCAGCGGCCTCTCGATCTTCCTCGGCCGCGGCCCCGCCTACACCGCCGACGGCGCCATCAACCCGCTCGCCGTCGGCGTGCTGCTCACCGACGCGACCATCGGCGTCGTCTCGATCGGCACCGGCCACGCGTTCGTGGCCACCGGCACCGTCAGCCTCATCGGCGTCCCCGGCGTGACCGTCACCGGCACCACCAGCGTCCGGATCAACACCACCGGCCAGGCCGTCAACCACATCATCGAGATCCCCGGCAGCACGGAGCCCGGCGTGGCCGTGGTCTTCGCCACCGCGGCCGAGGTCAAGCAGTTCCAGGTCTCGAACGCGACCCTCGCGTTCGCGGGCCAGTCGCTCACCGGCACCTTCTCCTTCGGGCGCACCCCCGAGGAGATCACCCTCGGCGTGACCGGGGGCGCCATCGCGCTCGGCGATGCCGTCACCCTCGGCGCCATCAGCGGCGGCCTCGTCATCCGTCCCGGCGGCATCGCCGGCACGCTCAGCGCCAGCCTCAGCGTCCCCGCCGTCGGCCTCACCGTCGCCTCCGCCGGCGTCGCGGTCAACACCACCGCCGCCGAGGCACTCGTGGACGGCGTCACTCTGCCGGCCGGCCCGTACCTGCGCGTCGCGCTCACCGGCGTGACCCTCACCATCGCCGGCCAGAGCCTCCAGGCCGACGTCGCGCTCGAGCGCCGCACCTCCGGCGGCGTGGCCACCACGGTCATCGGCCTCGCCAACGTGGCCCTGTTCCTCGGTGACGACCGCGGCACCACCAGCGGCAGCCAGGCGGACCTCGACGACGACCGGGGCGTCCGGCTGACCGAGGGCTCCGGCCTCATCGTGCTCACCGGCACCGGCGTCGCGGCCCGCATCGAGGGCACGCTCGATGTCCAGCTCGGGGACGTCGCGGAGCTCGACGGCACCCTCAGCCTCGCCATCAACACCACCAACGCCCGGGTCACCGCCTCCGTGCTGGTGGGCACCGAGACCCGCACCCTCGACGTGGCCGCCGGGCCGTACTTCCGCTTCGAGGGCACCGGGCTCGCGCTCACCGTCCTCGACGACTACGTGATCAGCGGCAACGTCTCGATCGAGCGCGTCACCCCGCTCAACGCCTCCGGCGTGCCGGACACGGCACGCCCGATGCTGCGGATCGCGGCCACGGACGTCTCGCTGGACCTCGACGGCGTCGCCACCCTCTCGGGCGGCACCGCCCTCCTGCTGCTCAGCTCGGCCGGGTTCGCCGGCCGAATCAGCGGCACCATCGCGCTCGACGTGCCGCAAGTGAGCCTCTCGGGCGGCATCGCCGTCGAGATCAACACCACCGCGGCCGCAGTCGACGAGTCCTTCACCATCGGCGGCGAGACCCTCACCCTCGAGCTCCCCGAAGGCGGCGCCACCGGCTACGTGCGCCTCGCCGGCACCGGCATCACGCTCACGATCGCAGGCCAGAGCCTCACCGCCGACGTCATCGTCGTGAAGAACGGAAGCACCACCCAGCTCGAGGTCCGCAACGCCGGCCTCGTCCTCGGCGGCGACACCCCGCTGGTCACGCTTGCGCAGCCCACCGCCGGCAACCCCGGGGCCCTGGCCCAGATCACCCTCACCTCCGCCGGCATGTACGGGGCCATCGCCGTCAACGTCACGGTCGCGGTCCCCGGCGTGTCGATCACGGGCACCGTCACCATCGCCTTCAACACCACCGCCTCGGCACAGGCCGTCGACGGCTGGGCGTCGCTGCCGGCCGGCCTGCTCCGCCTCGGCGGCCAGAACCTCACCGTCTCCGTGCTCGGCCAGAGCCTCACCGCCGATGTCACCCTCGAGCGCCGCACCACCGCAGCCGGTGCCGTCGTCACCCGGATCGGCATCGACAACGTGGAACTGGTCCTCGGCCCACTCACGGTCACCGACGGCAGCGGCCTGTTCATCGTCACCGACGCGGGCGTCGCGGGCACGCTCACCCTCACCATCCAAGCGATCAGCACGCCGTTCAGCCTCTCGGGCACCCTCGACCTGCTGGTCAACACCACCGCCTCCCGTGTCACCGAGACGCTGGCCGTGGGCGCCGGGACCGTCTCCATCGACGTGCCCGCCGGCCCCTACCTGCGGATCGCGGGTACCGGAGTCACGGTCGGCATCCTGGGGCAGAGCCTCCGCGGCGACATCGCCATCGAGCGCGTCACCGCCGCCAGCGGCACCATCACCCGCATCGCGGTGGCCAACGCCGAGCTGGCCATCGCGGCCGGCAGCGCCCGTCTGGCCCTGACCGGCGGCACCGCGCTCTTCGTCCTGCCGGCCGCCGGTGGCATGGCCGGCCGCGTCTCCGGCACGGTCGCCTTCAGCGGCGTCCCCGGTGTCGCGGTCTCCGGGGCACTCGCGCTGGAGATCAACACCACCGCCGGGCCGATCACGGAGACCATGGGCGTGGGCGCCGGCAGCGTCACGGTCAGCCTCCCCGCCGGGGGAACGGGCGGCTACCTCCGCTTCGTGGGCACCGGCATCTCCATCGTGATCGCCGGGCAGAGCCTCGCCGCCGATCTCACCATCGTGAAGGCAGACACCACCCTCACCGTGACGGTGGCCAACGGATCCCTCTCCTTCGGACCTGCCGGATCCCCGCTGGTCAGCGCCACCGGCATCAACGGCACCCTCACGGCCGCCCCCACCGGCCTCACCGGGTCCCTCGCCGCGACGCTCCAGGTCACCATCCCCAGCGTCTCCCTGACGGGGACTGTCGCTGTCGCGGTGGACTCCGCGGCGGGCACCCTCGCCGTCGACCTGACGGCAGTGAACCTCACCATCGCCGGCCAGTCGCTCGGCGCCACCCGGGTCAGCGTCCGGAAGGCCGCCAACGGCGACGTGTCGCTGGTCGTCGACAACCTGACCCTCAGCCTGGGCACCTTCGTCTCGGTCACCACCTCGCACAACTGGGACGGCGCGCTGCTCGTCACCGCACAGGGCGTCGCGGGCTCCTTCAGCGGCAGCATCACCGGCGTGTTCGACCTTCCGGGCATCACCGTCGCCGGGAACGTCCGGTTCGCCGTCAACACCATCCCGTCGGCCGTCCGCCGCCCGGACCTCGGCATCGACGTGCCCGCCGGCACCTTCCTGCACGTCGAGATCGCCGGAGGTTCGCTGACGATCGCCGGCGGCCCGGTCTTCTCGGGCAGCTTCCTGATCAGCCGCACCGGCACCGACACCGTCATCGCCTTCACCGGCGTCTCGGTGACACTCGGCAGCGGCAACGACGGCTTCAGCGTCACCGACGGCCAGGGCGCCTTCCTGCTGCTGGCCGGCACCGGGCTCACCGGTGGCATCGCGGGCCTCTTCACGGGCGCCGTCGCGGTATCCGGGGGCGCGTTTGAGGCCGGCGCGGAGATCAGCGTTCGCTACAACGGCACCAATCAGGCCATCAACCGGACCATCACGGTGGCCGGCGTCGACATCCCGATCGTCTTCACCGCCGCCCAGGTGGCGGACGCCGCCGGCCCGTACGTCAACGCCGCCATTTCCGGGGCCCTGAAGATCGGCGACTTCGTCGAGATCTCCGGCACCGTCGAGTTCGACTCCGCCGGTGGCACCGTCTCGGTGTCGAACCTCACCGTCTTCGTCGGCCAAGGCCCCGGCTTCATGGAGGACGGCACCACGCTCAACCCGCTGGCCAAGGGCCTGCTGCTCACCGGCGTGAGCGGCCTCATCAAGGGCAACGCCACCACCGGGCGCGTCATCGCGATCAGCGGCACCGTGCAGCTGATCGGCTTCACCGGCCTCACGCTCGCGGGCACGCTTCAGGTCCTGTACAACGAGACCACCACAGAGCAGGTTCTCGGGTCCGGCGACGACGCCGTCACCCTCGCCGAGGGCACCGCGCTCGCGCCCTTCATCCTCGTGGTCGGCGACCTCGACCTCGGCATCGCCGGGCAGACGCTCACGGGCTCGTTCGCGTTCGAGACCTTCACCGGCGGCGGGCTGCGGATGAAGTTCGGCACCTCCGCGCGCGACGGCGGCACCCCGCTCACCCTCAGCCTCGGCGACGGCGTCGTCGTGGCCACCGTGGCCTCCGGCGAGCTGGAGCTCACCCCGGCCGGCGTGGCCACCGTCCTCGTGGCCACCCTCGCCCTCAACGCGGGCGACGCGTTCGAGCTCACCGGCACCATCGGCCTGCAGATCAACACCACCACGGCCGTGCGCACCATCGGCGGCGTGGCGCTGGCGCCCAGCTCCCTGCGCGTCCAGGTCGGCACCCTCGCCACCCCCGCTGTGCTCACGGTCAGCGGCCAGGAGCTCAGCGGCGTGTTCCTGTTCACCCAGATCCTCGGCCCCGTCGCCCCCGGAGCTCCCGCTGGCACCGTCCCGCCGAGCAAGGCCATCATTGTGGCCTCCGCCCTGACCCTGACCATCGGCACCCCGACGGCCGGCGTGCAACTCACCGACGGCTCGGCGTTCTTCGTGGTCACGGAGGCCGGCGTGGCAGGGCGCGTCAGCGGCACCGTCACGTTCCTCATCCCCGCAGGGATCGTGAAGTTCAGCGGCACCTTCACGGTGGCCGTGAACTCGGGTGCCGCCGTCGACGAGACCATTACCCTCGACGGCACCACCGTCGTCCTCGACCTCCCCATCGGCCCGTACCTGCGCGTCGAGGGCACCGGGGTCGCGCTCGAGGTGGCCGGGCAGCGGATCACCGGCGACTTCACCTTCACGCGGCAGGGCACCTCGCCCAACTTCACCACGCAGATCACGCTCGCCAACGCCCGCGCCGCGTTCGGCGACGGCACCACCGAGTTCGCAGTGTTCACCATCACGGCCGGCTCGTTCACCATCGACGCCTCCGGCGTCACCGGGTCCGTCACCGGGACCGCCGCGCTCACAGTGCCCGGCGTCGACCTCACCGGCAACTTCACCATCACGCTGGCCGCGGCGACGAGCAGCCTCTCGGTGACCGTCACCTCGCTGCAGCTCACCGTCGGCGGGTTCGTGCTCAGCGGCGGCAGCCTGACCTTCTCGCAGACGACGGTCGGCGGCGCCAAGGTCATCAACGTGGCCGTCACCGGCCTCACCGCGAGCTTCGGCGCCCCCATCGGCACGCTCACCTTCAACGGCGCGTTCCTCATCGGGCCCGCAGGATTCGCCGGAAAGCTCTCGCTGACCGACACCAACATCCAGCTGGGCGGCGGCTACTCCGTGGCCGCGGCGAACCTGCGCCTCGAGATCAACCGCGCCACGCAGGCCGTGACGCTGGCAGACGGCAGCACGCTCCAGGCCGGCCCGTACCTCCGCATCGTCGGCGAGGGCATCGTCGTGCAGCTCGGCGACATCAGGCTCACCGCCTCCCTGGCCTTCCAGCAGGCCACGAACTCGGCGGGCCTCACCCGCACGGTCGTCGCGGTGGCCGGCGGCAGCGTGCAGCTGGGCGAGGACGCCGCGATCCTCACCGGCGTCGACGGCCTCATCGTGCTGACCTCCGCCGGCATGGCCATGAGCCTCGCGGGAACGCTGAACCTCGGCTCGCTGCTGCCCTCGGGCGTGACGGTCTCGGGCGCGTTCTTCCTCCAGATGAACCAGGCGACGGTGCGGGTGACGGAATCCGTCACGCTGGGGGGCCGCACCGTCGCCCTCGACCTCAAGGCCGGCCCGTACGTGCGCGTCGGCGGCACCGGCATCACGCTGGCGATCGCCGGCCAGTCCCTCACGGGCGACGTGGCGTTCGAGCGCTCCGGCACCACCACCACGATCGTCCTCGCCAACATCGGCCTGAGCCTCGGCGACGGCGTCCTCACCCTGAGCGGCGGCGCGGGCACCCTCACCCTGGCCCCCGGAGGCATGTCGACGACTGCCGCGGGCATCGTGGGCACCGTCTCCCTCAACGTGCCCGGCGTCGCGCTGACCGCCGAGATGAAGCTCGTCATCAACACCGCCACGTCCACGCTCGAGATCAGCGCCAACGCGCTCACCCTGGACATCGCCGGCCAGCGGCTGAGCGGCAACTTCACCTTCGCCCAGACCGGCGTCGGCGCCGCCCGCGTGGTCAAGGTGACGGCCTCCAACGTCGCGCTCTTCCTGGGCGACAACAAGGGCACCACGGCCCCCGACGACGACACCGGCCTGCGCCTCACTGGCGGCTCCGGCGTGCTCCTGCTGACGTCCGCGGGGATGGCCGTCGACATCGAGGCGACCGTCAACCTCGTGGGCCTCGGCGACATCCCGATCAGCCTCGGCACCGGCCTGACCTTCCGGCTGCAGATCAACACCGCCCCCACGCCCGTGAGCACCACGCTCGGCGCCACCGTCATCGCGCTGCCAGCCGGCCGCTTCGTGCGCGTCTCGGTGACCGGCGACATCACGGTGTTCGGCCAGGAGATCGGCGGCACCTTCCAGTTCGAGCAGGTCGCCAGCGCCGGAGCCGACCGCCGCCTCGGCACCACCGACGACGTGTCCAGCCTCAAGATCGCCGCGACCGGCGTGCACCTGTTCGTCGGCGACGACGGCGGCACCGAGGTCGAGACCGACGACGTCGGGCTCAGGCTCAGCGGCGGCACCGCCCTGCTGCTGCTCACCCGCGAGGGCATCGCAGGCTCCATCTCCGCCACCGCCGCGATCCGGCTCGGCGAAGGCATCGAGGCGTCGGCCACGGTGGCCGTCGAGATCAGCGACATGCGCCGCACCGTCGCCGCCAAGGTCGTCGGCGTCGCCGTCGACGAGACCTTCGAGGTGGCGGGGGAGACCCTCCAGCTCAGTCTGCCCGCCGGGCCGTATCTCAAGGTCTCCGCGACCGCCGTCACCCTGTCCATCGCCGGCCAGGTGCTCACCGCCGACCTCTCCTTCGAGAAGTCCACCACCCCGGGCGCCGACGGCACCCTCAGCACCACCGGCGACAACATCACCTCCACCAAGATCCGCTTCGCCAACGTGGGCCTCCGGCTCGGCACCCCCGACCGCGACATCGTCGTGGTGCGCGACGGCTCCGGCGCCTTCGACATCGTCTCGGCGGCCCAGGCCACCGCGGCCGGCGCCGGCACCAAGGCGGGCATCGCGGGCATGATCTCGGCCACCGTCGAGCTCTACATTCCGGGCGTGTCCTTCTCCGGCACCCTCGGGGTCCGGGTCAACACCCTCACCGGCAGCTGGGACGTCGACGGCGTGACGCTGACCCCCGGCATCGCGGTGGCGGCCGACGACATCTCGCTCGAGGTCATGGGCCAGAAGCTCACCGGCGACTTCGCCTTCCAGAAGAACGGGACCACCGGCGAGATCACCCTGGCGCTCAACGACGTGTCCCTGCAGCTGGGCGACGGCACCACCACCTTCGTCACCGCCACCGTGGCCACCGGCATCATCATCGTCACCCGCACCGGCATCGCCGGCGCGCTCGTGGCCGGCATCACCGTCAACCCCGACGCGGTGCCGGGCGCGGTCATCGATGTCGACGCCGTGATCCAGATCAACAACACGCCCACCCAGGTCACCCGGCCGAACGTCATCGTGGGCGGCGTCTCCCGGACCATCGACCTGGCACCCATGAGCCTGCTCGTGCAGGTGGGCCTGCCCGGCGACCCGTTCGAGATCGAGATCTTCGGCCAGAAGCTCTCCGGCGTCGCCGTCTTCGAGCAGCGCAGGACCGCGGCCGGCGCCAAGATCGTCCGCATCGCGTTCACCGAGGTCTCCCTCTTCATCGGCGACGACGGCGGCACCGATGCCGACACCACCGACGACACGGGCCTCGTGCTCACCGACGGCCAGGGCGCGTTCATCATCACCCCCAACGGCACCGCGGGCGAGGTCTCCGGCACCGTCGAGCTCGTCGGGCTGCCGCTGCGGATCGAGGCCCAGCTCACGCTGCAGCTGAACTCCATCCAGGTGGGCGGCCAGGGCGTCGTCGTCACCGAGGTGTTCCAGTTCGCCGGCGTCAACGTGCTGACCACCGTGCAGGGCACGGGCCTGCTCAACGAGGTCCAGCGGATCGACGTGCAGGCGCCGTCGGGCACCTTCACGCTGGCCATCGACGTGAACCTCAACGGCCGCATCGACACCGCCGAGATCAGCGCCCCCATCGCGGTGGGCGCGGCGGGCAGCGTGGTGGAGGCCGCACTGGACGCGCTGATCGGCGGCGCCGGCGTCGATGTCGCCGAGATCCCCGACGGCACCGACGTCGTCGGCTACACCGTCACCTGGGCGAGCACCGGCAACAAGGCTGCGATCCAGGCCAACGTGCGGCTGCTCACCCTGCCGAAGGGCCCGTTCCTGAGGGTCGCGGCCGAGAACATCGAGATCGAGTTCGTCATCGATGAGGCGCCCGACCCCGACGACACGTTCCTCATCACCGCGGACTTCGTGTTCGAGCGCCTCGGCAGCGGCCCCACCGCCATCACCCGCATCGCGCTGGCCAACCTCACCATGGGCGAGGGCCAGGCGATCGGTGACGTCGACGCGGCCGACAATCCGGGCATCGTGTCGGGCAGCGGCTTCATCGTGATCTTCCCTGCCGGGGCCGTCACCAAGCCGGCGACCACCAGCCCCGTGGCACCTGCGGTCACCACCGCCACCGGCGGCGTGGCGGGCATCATCACCGGCCAGGCCAAGATCACCGTCCCGGGCTTCACCGGCGGCGCGTCCATCGGCTTCAAGTTCAACACCACCGGCGAGGTCGTGTCCCAGTCCATCGTGGTCGACGGCGAGACCATCAGCCTCGACGTGCGCGCCCCCAGCGCCAGCGAACTCACCGGCGTGTTCGAGTTCGTCGTGCAGGACCTCGACTTCAGCTTCGGCGATCCGCCCGTCCTGGAGATCCGCGCCGGCGAGTTCAGCATCTCCGGCGGCGCGTTCGACGGCACCGGCCTCGAGATCTTCGTCGGCTCCGGCCCCTCGAAGGTCGGCGGCGCCGTCAACCCCAAGGCCATCGGCGTGCTGATCAGCAACGCCTCCGTCTCCTTCCGCACCGACGCCAGCGGCTGGGCCATGCGCGTCAGCGGCACCTTCGGCCTGCTCGGCCTCGACGGCCTCAGCCTCACCGGCCTGGTCCAGTTCCAGGTCAACACCTCGAGCACCAACCGCTTCACCAGCCTGCAGAGCGTCGGCACCATGACCGGCGTCAACGGCGTGGATCCCGACACCTTCAACTTCGCCGTCAACAACGCCGTGCTCACCGCCGGCGACATCGTCACCCTCGGCGGCAGCCTCCGCATCACCCGCCAGTCCACCGGCGCCCTCGACGTGTCGCTGTGGAACGCCACCGCGCTGATCACCGTCGGCGGCACCGATGTGGTGCGGCTGCGCGGCTTCGCCACCTTCTCGATCTCGCCCGCGACAGGCTTCCAGCTCGGCGTCTTCAAGGTCACCGACTTCAGCATCTTCCCCCAGGACGCCACCACCCTGCCGACCCCTGCCGACCCGCCCGCGATCATCACCGGCGACCTGGTGACCCCGCGCGCCAACATCGTCTACCAGGCCACCGGGCTGGCGACGCTCGAGGTGGCCTTCCGCACCACCGAGGGCACCATCAACGCGCTGAGCGTCACGGACTCCGACGCGGAGTTCACGGTCACCATCGGCGGCGTCGAGTGGACCCCGTCCAACCCCGTCGCGGTCTCCGGGAAGGTCAACACCTGGAGCTACACCCTCACCGCGCCCAGCGGCGCGAACCTGCCGAGCTCCGGCATCGTCGTGGTCCGGTTCATAGACGGCCGGGTCACCGCGACCACCTCCGGCGCCGACGCTCTGCTGCAGGCCGAGGAGGAGCGCTTCTACCTCTTCCGTCCCGCCACCGGCGGCCAGCTGCCCGGACCGGTGGCCACCATGACAGTGACCACCATCAGCCTCGCGCAACTCAACGCCCAGGGCTACGTGGACATCACCTACACCTCGCTGCCCGCCACCACGGGCGCCACCCCGCTGCCCATCAACAAGTCCTCGATCGAGTCCGCGACGGTGGCGCCGTTCACGATCAGCGGCCAGATCGGCGACCTCGAGGTCATCGCGGGCGTGCCGACACTCATCGGCGCCCCCCTGCTGATCAGCGGCAAGGCCGCCGACGCCACCTCCGTCACCTACCGCTACTACCTCAAGGACAAGAACCGGAACAACACGCTCGGCCTGTTCACCGGCACCGGCCCCGTCCTCTTCCAGCTTCAGGCCGACAAGGTAAGCAGCGGGTCCGGGATCACGCTCGCCAACAACACCGCGCAGACGCTGACCCTCAACGTCAGCGCCAGCCCCATCGGTGAGGCCACCACCGGTGGGTCCATCGCGCTCGGCCCGCTGACGCTCCAGGGTCCCACCGTCGGGCTCGGCGGCTTCGGCTTCGCCGACGGCAAGCTCGTGCTGTCCGTCATCCTCGGCGTGCAGCGCGCCTCGCTGGCCTTCGGCGGCAATCCCACCACCGGCGCCCAGTCCGCGGCCCAGACCGATTCCGGCGTCACCGTCGACCTCATCGGCCTGATCGGTTCCTTCGAGCTGGCCGTCGACGTGTTCGGTCTGCTCGGCGGCAACGTCGACATCCAGGCCACCGGCAAGTGGGGCATCCAGATCGCGTCGCTGGACGCGCAGATCCCGAACGTCGCCCGGATCCAGGCCACCGGCATCCGGTTCGGCTACGACCCCAAGGGCGCGGCCGACCAGGAGATCATGCGGATCAACACCGCCACCATCACCTTCCCGTCGTTCGGTGTCACGGGCAGCCTCCGGCCCTACGACCCGGCGCTCAGCTCCAACATCACGCGCAACAACGACCAGGCGCTCAGCACCGGCCAGATCCCGGGCCTCACTATCTACGGCAACGGCTTCCGGCTCGGCACCGCCGAGCTGGCCTACGGCCTGCCGCCCACCGCCGGCCCCGTCGACCCCGGCAACGCCATCACCGCCACCGCCGCCGACAAGAAGATCACGCTCGGCAGCATCCTCGAACTCGACGACATCCGCATCGGCATCTCCGGTCTCGACGTCCGCTTCCCCGTGGCCGGACTCCCCACCCCCGGCGGCCTCGCGGGCTTCACCGGCCAGATCTACATCGCCACCGGCGGCGCGAAGCTGTTCCCCGGGAAGTCCTTCGGCGCCACGCTGAGCGACCGCGTCACCGCGGACGACAAGCGGCCCGACGGCACCATGGACGACGAGGCCTTCCGCATCGCCCTGACGTTCGCCGGCGGCAAGGTCCAGGCCTTCCAGCTCACCGTCGACACCCTGGAGATCCGCCTCGGCACCTTCGTCACCCTCACCGCGCGCGACTTCCGCCTCGACACCGGCGCAACCGGGTCGGCCCTCATGGCCAGCTTCGGCGCCGTCGGCGCCAAGGTGACCATCGGCTCGCTGGTCCTGGCCGGCGAGGGCCGCAACTTCGCCATCACCGGCGACGGCTCCTTCAAGGCCCTGCCCGGGTTCGGCGTATTCCTGTCCATCGGCTCCGCCACCGGCGACAGCTTCAAGTGGCCCTCCTTCCTGCCCGTGCGCATCGACGCCATCGGCATCCAGTGGGACGACGTGGAGAACGCGCCCGAGGACTTCGTGCTCATCCTGTCCGCCAGCGTCACCGGCATCCAGGGCCTCCAGGGCCTGCAGATCACCGGCTCCATCCAGGGGATCCGGATCCAGCCGTCGCTGCTGGCCGAGGGCAAGTTCCCGATCATCGGCCTCGACGCCCTGGGCGTCAGCGTCAAGGGCAAGATGTTCGGCGGCGAGGTGTCCGCCAGCCTCGTGGGCGGCATCCTCAAGCTCGACTCGGCCTACGACATCATCGGCGTGTTCGACACGACGACCCCGGTGGAAAGGCGCGTCTTCTACTTCGGCCTCGAGGGCACCATCTCCATCGCCGGGCTCGCCGGCTTCGGCATCCGCCTCGGTCTCTCCGAACTCGGCCCGCTCCAGGTCTTCCTGTCCGCCAACGTGCCGGGCGGCATCCTGCTCGAGCCCAACTCCGGCCTGTCCATCAACGACTTCTTCGGCGGCGTCGAGTTCTTCACCACCCTCCCGACGATCGATGACCCCTTCGCGCTGCGCTCGTCGGCCTTCCAGCTGCCCACCACTCTGACGGCAGACCAGTGGCTGGCCCAGCTTCAGACGCAGGTGGCCAACCAGGTCAAGGCCATCGCGGCGGACCCCGGCAAGAGTGGCTTCGCGGCCGCGTTCACCTCCCCGATGGTGATCACCGGCTCGGCCAAGATCTTCTCGATCTACACCTCGCAGGCCGTGTTCAACGGCCAGGTGATCGTCAAGATCTCCACCGACGGCAAGATCCTCATCATCGGCAAGCTCAACTTCGCCGCGGACAACATCTCCATCAGCGGCCGCCTGTACGCAGACCTGTCGAAGGTGGCCACCGGCAACGTCACCATCCTGTTCCTGGCCGACATCCCGGACCAGGTGCGCCTGCTCACCCTCTACGGCAAGCTCAAGATGGGCTTCAAGAACTCCTCCGGCCAGGAGGTCACCTTCGACGTGGCCGACCTGCCAGATCCGGCGGCCACCGCCACCGCGCCCACCGTCACCCTCGGCGCCCCCAGCTCGTCCGGCGGAACCGTGCAGTCCACCGTCATCAACCAGACCGGCACCAAGTACGTCGACGTGGTCTACACCCCGCCGCCGGGTGCAAGCCTGGACCTCACCACCATCCTCGGGGCCACCGGCGAGTTCACCCTCACCGGCCCCGGCGCCGCCCGCACCGTCGGCGCGCCCGTGCCGATCCTCGCGATCACCACCGAGACCGGCATCGAGTTCCTCGCCATCACCATGCTGGTCGACGCCACCGGCGCGTACTACATGAGGGGCGGCACCCGCGTCGACGTCCTCCCGAAGACCGACGGGATGACCGACGATCAGCTCAAGCTCGCCGCGCTCCGCGCCCTGGGCATCACCAGGTTCCGCTACGACATCGGCGCCGCGGACCTCGCCATGGGCACCTGGACGCTGACCTTCGCCGCCGACGCGGTGAAGAACGCCTCCGTCACCACCGACGCCGGCACCACTCCAGGCGCCGGCAACGCGCCCACCGCGCTGACCTTCACGGTGGTCGGCACCACCGCCACGGTCTCCAACCCCACGCCCGGCGCCTCCATCGACATCAACGTGCTCAACGGCCGCGGCTGGATCGACGTCACCTTCACCAAGCCCACCTTCTACTCCATCGATCCGGCCTCCATCACGGACCTTGCGGCCGAGTTCTCCCTCGGCGGCGCGGGCCTCGGCACCGTGCAGCTCGAGGGCGCGCTCGCCCCCTCGCTCGTGACCAGCACCTCCACCACCATGACCTACCGCTACTGGCTGACCGGCCGGTTCGCGGCCAGTGGCGCGGTGACCGTCACGTTCCTCGCCGGCTCCTGGTCCTACCTGCTCAGCGTCACCGCACCGCTCGTGGTCACCGACGCGCCCACCGAGCGCGGCGCGGGCAGCGTCGCCGTCGTGTTCCCGACCGGCGGCCAGTACGGCATCCCGGCCGGCTTCACCGTCGACCCCGACTCGGTGATCAGGCGGCTGAGCGGCCTCACCTTCAGCGCCGGCGCCTGGACCGTCGTGATCGACACCACCTCCCCGATCACCGCCACCGGCGCCCCGGGCGAGTTCCGGATCCCGGTACTGGTCACGGGCTCCACCGACACCCCGCAGACCGTCACCGCCAACCTCACCGCGGCCCCTCTCGGCTTCATCGGCGCCGTCTCGGCCGGCACCCAGACCGGCGTGGTCACCATCACCCCGCGGTCCTTCATCGACGTCGACTTCACCCTCCCCACCGCCTCCGGCGTGACGCTCGACATCGCCTCGATCCTCGACCTGGCGGCCGAGTTCGAGCTCTACGGCGAGGGCCTGGGCTCCATCCAGCTCGACGCCACCCGCGCGCCCGTCCAGCTCACCTCCGGGGTGCCGTCCACGGTGCTGCGGTTCCGCTACTGGCTCACCGGCCAGTACGAGGCGGGCCTCCTGGTGACCCTCACCGCGATCGCGGGCAGCTGGTCCTACCGCCTCGCGGTGGGTGCGCTCACCACCACCTCCGGGGTGAACCTGGCCATCAACGTGGGCAGCGTCACCACGACACTGACCGTGACCCTGCCGTCGATCCCGGCCGGGTACAGCCTGGACGAGGCCGCCGTCGAGAGCGCCGCCTTCCTCAGCGGCCTGACCTTCACCGCCGGGGCCGGGTGGACCGTCATCGTCGATCCGAGCCGTTCCATCACCGTGGGCGCCACCACGCTCGAGATCCCGGTGCACGTCTTCCGCGACACCGCCGACGCCGCCGGCTCCACCACCGTTCAGCTCGGCGCCTTCAGCCTGCCGCTGCTGGCCACCGGCACCGGTGACCTGCCCACCAGCACGTTCACCGCCCCCGCGCGCACATTCGTCGACGTGCCGCTCAGCGCCCCCACCGGCCTCACCATCGACCCCGCCAGCATCGGCACCGACGACATCACGCTCACGATCAACGGCGTC
The DNA here is from genome assembly GCF_055326235.1 of Tessaracoccus yangjingae. Taxonomy (NCBI): domain Bacteria; kingdom Bacillati; phylum Actinomycetota; class Actinomycetes; order Propionibacteriales; family Propionibacteriaceae; genus Tessaracoccus; species Tessaracoccus yangjingae. Next base: position 26,726 of record NZ_JBUZNN010000014.1, read on the forward strand.
GCGGTCACCATCACCGGCTTCCAGATCCTCGCCACCGTCGACGGCGTCACCTGGGTGCGCTACACGTTCGCCACCGCGATCGTGGCCGGCGACACCGTCGTGGTCACCGCCACCGGCGACTGGACCCTGCTCACCTCCACCGGCACCACCTACACCGGTGAGCCCGGCGTCGGCACCGAGCCGGGCGTCGAGGTGGGCGTCACGTTCGGCGCCGGCCCCGGCACCGCCGTCGTCGCCAGCCGGACGCAGAGCTACCTCGACGTCACCTACATCCCGCCGGTCAACCCCGACACCTCACCCGGGCAGCTCCCGTTCGGCATCAACTCCGGCTCGATCGACCTCGACGAGTTCACGCTCAGCGGCGCCGGCACAGGCTCGGGCATCCAGATCCTCCAGGCTGTGTTCATGGGGGGCACCACCTGGCGCTACCTGCTCTCCGGATCCTTCGTGGCCGGCGCGGTGGTGATCACGTTCGACCTGCACAACGTCACCGACACCTCCGGGCGTGGACCTCCGCCGGCAGGGACGCTGCTCGCCCAGACCTTCACGGTCGTCGGCGCCACCGCCGACGTGGTCCTCACCGTCCCCGTCGCCGACGATCCCGGGACCCCGCTCGACGAGACCGGCGAGGCCATCGTTCCCCTGTCCGGCGCCACCGTCGGCCGCGACCTCCTCAACCAGCTCAAGTACCTCGAGATCCGCTTCACCGGCACCTCGGGCTTCGGCATCGACCACACCACCATCGGCGGCGGAGAGATCGAGTTCCGCGGCCCCGACGGCACCCTGATCGCCCTCGGCGCCCCCGTCCGGGTGGGCACCTCCGACATCTACCGCTTCAGCTTCACCGCGACCCTGGCCGCCGGCACCTACACCATCACGTTCCTCGCCGGCCGCTTCGCGGACCTGGGCGGCAACCTCAACGCCGCCGAGACCGAGACCCTGTACGTCACCTCGCCCACCTCGTCGATCACCAACCCGGGCGCCGGCTCCGTCGTCGACGCCAAGGAGTTCACGGGTCGCGGCTGGATCGACATCACGTTCGCCGACTTCGGCGCCGCCGGGCTGCTGCTCGACCGCACCTCCATCACCGACGCGGGCGCCGAGTTCACCCTCAGCGACGGCGTGGGCGAGCTCGTCGTCATCGGCTCCGGCGTGCTGGTCAGCGGCAACGTCTACCGCTACTACTTCTCCGGCTACACCTCCGGCACGCTGACGATCGCCTTCCTCGACGGCAGCTGGCAGAGCGCCAACGGCACGCTCTTCGTCGCCGCCACCCACGGCCTGCCCGGTGCCGAGACGCTCACCGAGACCGTCATCAAGCAGCGCACCTGGCTGGCCGTCCGGCTCACCCCCACCTTCGGGTCCTCCGTCAACACCGGCACCCTCGGCTCCAACGACCTCGCCCTCACCGGAGCCGGCGCCGAGAGCCTCACCTGGAACCACGTCCGGTTCGTGGCTGACGGCGCCAACGGCAGCGGCATCGCGTTCTACGGCTACACGTTCCCCTCCGGCGGGCAGCTCACCGCCGGCACCCTCACCGTCACCTTCGCCGCCGGCGGTTGGGCCGACACCGCGGGCAACCTCTCCGCGGCCGGCACCCAGGCCGTGCGCGTCATCGTGCAGGGCACCTCGTTCTACATCGAGCTCTCCGGCGGCATCATGCTGAGCGCCGGCGACTTCCTCCCCGAGCCGCTGCTGCATATCACCGCCGAGGTGGTCCTCGAGATCGACTTCGCGCGCACCGCGTTCATCCTCACCTTCCAGGGCCAGATCCAGGTTTACGGCCTGGGGACCATCGGCGCCACCGCCGGCCGCTTCGTGCTGGTCATGGGCGACGAGAACACCAACCCGATGTACCCCGTGCCGCAGCTGTGGGGCGTGGCGTCCATCGAGACCAACTTCGAGGCCCTCGAGGAGTACGGCCTCTACCTGAGCGGCTCCGCCCAGCTGCGGATCAACCTCACCAACGAGGTCAAGACCGAGACCCTGACCCTCAAGGGCGTGGGCCCCGGCGGCACCGACCTGACCGACACCTTCGTGCTGCAGCCCTTCAGCTTCGGCTTCCAGATCGTCGGCCAGGCAGTCGTCGCGCCCGGAGGCACCGAGCTCATGCGGGTCCAGGGCGGCCTGTACCTCAACATCTCCATGAACCCGCCCACGCCGTCGATGGACCTGTTCCTCACCGGCACCCTGTCCTTCGGCTCCGGCTCCGCGCGCCTCGAGTACGGCTCGGTCACCGGCGTGCTGATGATCTCCACCGAGACCACCGGCGGCGCCATCCCGGGCGTGGCGGGCAGCATCCGCGTGTCCACCGGCGTCGGCATCGGCCTGCCGAACATCGGCTCCCTGTTCTCCGCCACCGGTTCGGTCTCGGTGATCTTCAACACCACGCTGGTCGAGCAGTCCTTCACCGTGCCGACGGCGTTCCTGCCGCTGCTGCTGCCCGGCCAGTCGCCCACGTTCGTCATCCCCGCCTCGGCACCCGGCATCGACGGCTCCCCGATCCCCGGCGCGCTGCCCGCCATCTACATCACCGCGGTGATCGAGGCCGAGCTGACCATCGGCGGCGCGTTCACGCTCACCGGCATGCTCAGCATCACAGCCGGCGTGGACGTGGGCGGCACCGCGTTCCTGCAGGTCAACGGCATCGTCGGCACCACCATCCCGTTCCTCGGCGCGCTCACCGGCAGCCTCAACCTCGCGGTCTACGTGGGCGCCCAGACGGGCGTCGTCGGCCGCGTGCAGCTCACTCTCGGCGCCAACTCCATCCCGGGCGTCAGCCTCAACGGCCAGTTCCTGCTCGAGATCAACACGTTCGCCAGCGTCAAGACCGTCCAGACCTATAAGGTCAACATGGCCAAGGTGTTCGAGGATACCTCCAACGAGCGTCAGGTATTCGGCGGCTTCGCGCGCGACGGCCAGAACCGGCTCATCGTCGAGAACGCCCCGATCAACGTCGTCGCGGGCTTCCGGCTGGAGATGTACGGCTCGCTGGTGGTCAGCAACGTGCTGGACATCTTCGGCCATGTGGTGCTCTCCATCGGTGCTGACGGCATCACGCTGGTGGTCAACGGCCGCGCCGCGCTGGATCCCTTCGGCGAGGTCACCATCGTCGACTCCGGCTTCTCCATCACCAGCGCCGGCCTGGTGGCCCGGATCGACATCGGCCTGGACGCCAACTTCGGCGGCGACATCGGCCTCAGCTTCAACGCCTCCGCGCTGCTCGAGCTCAACACCACCGGCGCCAACGCCGTGCTCGGCTCCACCACGGTGACGCCCGGCTTCAAGCTGCGCATCGACGGCTCGATCAGCTTCCTCGGCTTCGCCAAGGGCAGCGGCTACGCCGAGATCCGCATCGGCGGCGGTGCGTTCGTCATGAAGTTCGGCGTCTCCTTCGACCTGGCCGGCCTGAAGTTCATGGCCGACGGCGTGGCCGGGATCTACGACGACGGCCTGGTCATGCGCGTGAGCGTCAGCGTGTCCGCCGACGCGTTCGTGTTCAGCCTCAGCGCCACCGGTCTGCTCTCGCTCAACACCACCCCCGAGGTGCGCGAGGGCGTGGACCGCGGCTTCAAGCTGCAGCTCACCGGCTCCGTCACGCTGCTGAAGCTGTTCAGCTTCAACGCCGGCTTCACCATCGAGGTGGGCAAGGCCAACCCGAACGCCAGCGGCTTCACCGAGGGCGACTGGTACCTGGACGCGTACGCCAGCCTCAGCTTCTTCGGCTTCAACCTCAGCGGCGACATCTTCTTGAGCTCCGACGGCAGCTTCAGCCTCAAGCTGTCGGGCCGGATGCAGCTCGGCGGCAGCTTCATGGGCATCCGCGGCAGCTTCAGCCTGGAGGTCTCGTTCCTCAAGAACACCGACGCGTGGGGCATCACGTACTACACGCTGTTCATCGGCGGCTCCGCGAGCGTCGAGGTGTACTTCGACTTCAAGCTGTTCGAGATCAGCCTCGGCGTGGGCCTGGCGCTGTCGGTCTCCGCCGACTCCCGCGACGCGGACATCAACGGCGACGTGCCGCTGAAGTTCCGGATCACCGTGCGGTTCAAGGTGCTGGGCAGTTGGTACTCGCGCAGCGACACCTTCACCATCGGCACCGTCCGGTTCCCGGTGATCCCCTACCTGGCGAGCAACGGCCGCACCGACTATGCGAACGACCCCAACACCTCCGGCACCTACCGCAACCTGCGCGCCTGGGAGCCCACGGACACGCAGCTGTTCCTCAACGTCGGCGCCCTGCCGCAGCGCACCGCCCGCAACGTCTCCGGCACGGTGGAGAACGAAACCGTCCTGATCGAGCAGATCGGCCCGCTGGACGGCAACGGTCGCGCCACCATCAAGGTCACCGCGTTCGGCCACGTCAACACCTATGAGCATGTGGCGCGCATCTACGGCTACTTCGGCAGCAACGTCGACACGGTGACCGTGGACCCGAGCGTCAAGATCCCCGTGGTGCTCGACGGCGGCGCCGGCAACGACCGGATCACCCTCGAGGGCTCCCCGGCCGCCCTCCCGGTCGCCACCGATTCGACGCTCTGCACCGCCTACAGCCCGGCCAGCCCCGCCACCTTCTCCGGGAGCATCCTCTGCGGTGGCGACAACGACGACACCATCCTCGTCACCAACGCGGCCTCCGCGGTGGTGCATGGCGGCGGCGGCGCGGACACCATCCGGCACACCGGCAGCGGCACCGTGCGGTTCTACGGCGGCACCGGCAACGACCTGCTCGTCGGCAACGCTGCCAACGCCAAGCTGTACGGCGAGGGCGACAACGACACCCTCCAGGGCCCCGCGGCGCTGTACGACGGCGGCTCCGGCGACGACCTGATCCGCGCCACGTCGGCCATCTTCCTCAGCCCCGAGGCCACCCCCGTGGTCGGCGGCGGCGGCACCGACACCCTCGAGCTGATCCTCACCGGCGACGGCGACGACTACACCGTCAGCAACCCGTCCGCCGGCGTGCTCACCCACCTCCTCGGATCGGCGTCGAAGAACTCCTCCGGCATCGAGAAGCTCGTCGTCGACGCGGCCGCCGGCTCCGACCGGATCACGCTGGACCACATCACCGGCAACGGCTCCGGCCTCACCGACATCGACATCGCGCTCGGCACCGGCGGCACCGACGTGGTCACCGTCCTCGGCTCGCTCACCGGCGCCGACACGTTCACCGTCGCCACCATCGCCTCGCCCACCCGCACCACCGTCACCAGGGCCGGACCCACCGGCGGCTACACCGTCCGGATCGCCGGCGGCGTGCGCATCCAGGGCGACGCACTGTTCATCAACGGCCGCGGCGGCGCCGACACGATCGACGCGTCCGCCACCACCGCGGACCAGCTCGCGCTCACCCTCATCGGCGGCGACGGCGCCGACCGGATCATCGGCTCCCGCTACGACGACATCCTCGACCTCGGCGCGGGCGACGACACCGCCACCGGCGGCCTCGGCCGCGACACCTTCATCGACGACGGCGGCACCAACACGCTGGTGGAGTCGTTCGAGGGCGTGGACTTCGGCCTCTACGACAACCTGTTCGTCGTCGGGTTGGCCGTCGGGCTCAACTTCGGCGTCGGCTCCGTCGCCGAGAACCTGCTCGACATCTTCGCCATCGCGCGCCTCACCTCCACCGGCAACCGGGCCACCACCATGCTCGTCGGCGACTTCGACGGCACTGTCATGGTGGCCGGGCTGACGCTCGCCGCGGACCCCTGGACCGGCACCGCCTACCTCGACGCCGGCCCCGGCGACGACCTGGTGCGCGTCGAGCTCACCCGCTCCACCGGCATCGCCGTCCACGTCCTCGACACCTCCGGCAGCGACAAGCTCGTCGTCCAGGGCAGCACCGCGCCCGACGACCTGATCCTCGACACCGTCGCCTCCCCGCCCACCGACACGGGCGCCAACCGGATCCGTCGCGTCTCCTTCACGTCCGCAGGCGCCATGACGTTGCTCGGCACCGTCACCCACTCCGGTGTGGAGCTCGTGGAGATCAACACGCTCACCGGCGGCGACCGGATCGCCGTGCGCGCCCTCCAGGTGGAGACCCGCATCGCCACCGGCGAGCACACCGACCGCATCGCGGTTGGCTCCAACGCCGCGGACACCGGCACCACCGACACCGTCTGGACGAACACCGGCGGCACCGTCAACGCCATCGCCGCCAAGCTCACCGTCGTGGGCGGCACCGGTCCCGGCGCGATCACCGGCAACGACCTGCTCGCCGTCGACGACACCGGCGACGCCTCGGCCAACACCGGCGAGCTCACCTTCGACTGGCTCACCGGCCTCGGCATGGGCGTGGGCATCACCTACAGCGGGTTCGAGTTCCTCACCATCGACACGGGTTCCGGTGCCGACACCTTCACCATCCACAGCACTCACGCCGGCAACACCGCGCTCACCACCCACGCCGTCAACACGCCGGCCGCGGCCACCGACGGCGCCGACACCGTCATCGTGCGCAGCATCTCCGGCGTCACCTCCGTGGCCACCGGCGCCGGGAACGACACCGTGCGGATCTCCTCGACCCTCACCGGCATCGGCGGCACCCTCGTCGGCATCGCTGCCCCGCTCAGCATCACCGGCGGTGCGGGCACCGACGTCCTGTACCTCGACGACGCCGCCACTGTCCTCGACCGCATCGGCGTGGTCACCGGCACCAGCGTCTCCGGCCTCGGCATGACCGGCGGCGCGCCCAAGCCCAGCCTCGTCCAGGTGGTCACTGTGCTCGGCGCCACCGATGGCCGATTCGCGCTCGCGGTCTCCGGGCTCGGCACCACCGGCCAGCTCGCCTTCGACACCTCGGCCGCCCGCATGCAGCAGCTGCTCGAGGTGCTCGTGGGCGTCGGGAATGTCCTGGTGACCAAGGCCGGCGGGCGCTGGACCGTCGCGTGGACCGGGGCGCTCGCCGGTGCCGCCGGCTGGGCCCGCACCCTGAGCATCGTCGCGGTGCCCGGCTACGCGCTCACCGGCTCCGGCGTCACCACCGACGTCCTCGCCATGACCGACGGGCGGGTCGACTACACGCTCTTCGAGACCCTCGACCTCATCCTCGGCTCTGGCGACGACGTGCTCAACATCGACTCGACGCACACCGGGCTCACCGCGGTCCACGCGGCCGACGGCGACGACCGCGTCAACGTCGAGGCGCTGTCCGGCACCACCACCATCGAGGGCCAGGCCGGCAACGACTGGCTCCTGGTCAACCCGATCCCGGGCCCGGCCTCCAACGCCATGGACGGCCAGCGCCTCACCCTCGACGGCGGCGCGAACTCCGACACCTACGTCGTCGAGATGTTCGGCGTCGGCAACAGCCGCATCGACATCGTCGACGTGACCGACGGTGGCACCAACGTGCTCGGCGTGGGCGGATCGGCCGGCGACGACACCTTCCTGCTGCGCCGCGGCATGATCGCCCAGCTCTCCGACAAGGCGCCGTCCGGGCTGTTCCAGGACGCCGAGGTGGTCACCTACGGGCCCACCATCACCGGTGGCGTGATCCTCGACGGCCGTGCGGGCAACGACACCTTCGCCTTCGACGACACCTCGTCGATCGTCACCGTGCTCGGCGGCACCGGCGACGACGCCTTCCGCTTCGGCCAGCTCTACACCGCCTACACGGCCCCCGCCCCGGCCGCCGGCAGCGTGCAGGAGCATCTGGGCTTCGGTGACTTCGCGCTGCCCACCTCCGAGGCCGATCCCGACTTCCCCGGCGCCTTCTTCGACTCCAGCCGCGGCTGGCTCACCAACGGCGTCTCCTACACCGCCTACATCTACGGCGGCGAGGGCAACGACCGGTTCGACGTGTTCCGCAACGTGGCCACGCTCCACCTGTTCGGCGAGGCCGGCGACGACACGTTCATCGTGCGCTCGTTCATCGCCGAGTCCCAGGTGGCCCTCCTCAACGCCGGCACCGGCAGCGACTACATCGAGTACGCCGCCAACGCGCCCGTCAACATCGACGGCGGCGACGGCAACGACATCGTCATCGTCATCGGCACCGAGGCCCCCGACACCTACGTCATCACCGCCGACGGCGTCTTCGGCGCAGGCCGCGTGGTCCGCTACGTCAACGTCGAGAACGTGTCCCTCTACGGGATGGAGGGCGACGACGTCTTCCACGTGCTCTCCACCAACCCCGCCATCCAGCTCAACATCTACGGCGGCCTCGGCTCCGACCGCGTCGAGGTGGGCGGCCAGGCGCCGTTCGTCCAGGCCAACGACCTGCTCGGCCACACCGGCCTCGCCCGCCACTCCGTCGAGAGCACCGTCGGCGCCTGGGACGGCGTGCCCGTCGACGGCATCGCCGCCGAGATCATGGACGACGACGAGCCCACCGTCGTGCTCGCCCCCGTAGGCGGCTCGCTCGTGCTCCTCGAGGGAGGAGCGTCCGGCCAGGTGTCCGTGCGACTGACCTTCGCTCCCACCACCACCGTGACGGTGACGCTCACCGGCCCGCCGGCCAACCCGCTCTCCGGCAGCCGCGCGGCCGCCCTTGAGTTCTGGAACGGCAGCACGTGGGAGACCTCCATCACGCTCACGTTCCTCGCCGGCGACACCGCCCAGCGCCTCGTCACCGTGCGCGCCGCGGCCGACCTCGCTGCAGAGGGTGAGCGGATGCACGGCATCGACGCCATCGTGGCGGGCGGCACCTACGAGCGCGCGCTCGTGGCCACCCTGTTCGTCCGCGTCCTCGACGACGAGGCCCCCGCGGTCAACGTCGTCGTGCCCGACGGCGGCGTCAGCGTGGTCGAGCCGAGCACCGGCGGCGGCACCACTGCCACCTTCACCGTCAGCCTCACCCGCGCCCCCGCGGGCACCGTCAGCGTCCTCGTCACGGCGCCCACCGGCCTGCTGCTGTCCGTCAACGGGACCGACTGGCACCAGTCGCTGACCATCCAGTTCAACGGCGCCACCTCGCGGACCCTCTACGTCTCCGCCGTCGACGACTCCGCCGTCGAGGGCCAGCAGGTGGCCAGGATCACCGCCCGCATCACGACTGCGGACGCCATCTCCGGCACCGTCACAGGTCCGGGCGGGCTGCCCACCGAGTTCGCCGTCTCCACGCCGCTCACGCCCGGTGCCCTCAAGGGCCACCTCGTCGCGGTCACCGACGGCTTCGGCGACGTGCAGATCCGGCGCATCTGGAACAACACCGCCACCATGATCGAGATCGAGGGGGAGTGGAACACCGCTCCGGTGGCCGGCAACGCGTTCGTCGTGCTCGGCTACACCGACGTCTCGGTCAACGCAGCCGGAATCGCGGTCGCGCCGGTCACCGTGCTCGTGCACGACGGCGACACCCCCGCCGTGGTCATCGCCCCCGTCGGCGGCCCCATCCGCCTCGTCGAGGGCGCCGCCGCAGGCCAGTTCGGCACCAGCGGCCAGTACACCGTGCGCCTCACCCAGGCGCCGACGGCGGACGTCCACGTGGTCCTCACCGCGCTGGTCACCCGCACCCTCAGCGCCACCGGCACCTGCGGCTACGCCGCGGGCGGCTGCAACACCTTCCCGCAGGTGGAGTTCTGGAACGGGTCCGCGTGGGTCGCTTCGCTGACGCTGACCTTCACCGCCGCGCACTGGAGCACGGCGCAGACCGTGACCATCCGCGCCATCCAGGACGGACGGATCGACGGCAGCCTGGTGCAGGAGTTCGCCGACTCGGCGCGCCGCACCCACCTCATCCAGGGCCCGCTGTTCGTCTCCGGCGGCGAGGACGAGGACCCGCCCGAGGCCATCTACCTCGACGAGTACCTGCCCATCGCCATGCCCGGCGAGACCTCCGGGCATCCGCTGGGCGTCACCGCCACCACCTCCGAGGCCATCGAGTCCGCGCAGATCGACACCCTCATCGTCCACAACGAGGACAGCCCCGCCAACGAGACCGGCACCCTGACCTCCACCCGGATCACGGGCCTCGGCATGGCGCCCACCGGCATCGAGTACGCGCTGTTCGAGGACCTGCAGATTCTGCTCGGCTACGGCAACGACACGTTCACCGTCGAGACCACGCACGCCGGCACCACGACGATCAACGCCGGGCTGGGCAGCGACACGGTCACCGTCCTGACCATCGACGGGCACACGCGGGTCATCGGCGGGCCCGATGCGCTCGGCCTCGGCCGGCCCGACAATGACACGTTCATCGTCGGCACCGCTGACGGCCTGCTCGATCTGCTGCGCGCGCTGCTCGTCCTCGAGGGTGGCGTCGGCACCGACGTGGCCACCCTGCGCGACTTCGGCGACGACAACCACAACCTCGGCTGGCTCACCCAGGACTCCGTCACCGGCCTCGACATGACCCCGCGCACCGACGTCGACGAGGTGGGCCGCCCGCTCGACCGCCTGTACTCGGTCACCCCGCTCGCCGGCGCCACCCAGTTCACGATCATGCTGTCGCAGGTCGTGGGCGGCGTCGCCGAGGGCATCGGCGCGGTGACGTTCGCCGTCACCGCCACCGCCGAGCAGGTCCGCGCGGCGCTCCAGACGCTGCTGTTCCCGCCGAAGGCCGGGTTCGCGGGTCGATGCGGTGAGGACGACGAGACCGCATGCGCGCTGAGCGTCTACGTCTGGAAGGTCGGAGGCACGTTCCTCATCGGCTTCCGCGGCGAGGTCAACGAGTCCACCACCTTGCCGGTCACCATCCAGCTCACGGCCCTCGGCGCCGGCGCGGCCGCCGTCGACGCCGATTCCCGCGCGGGCATCCGCTACCTCGGGCTTGAGACGCTGAACCTGCAGCTCGGCTCCGGCGACGACGTGCTGAACATCCGCGGCACGCTGCCCATCACCAACGTCTCGTTCGGCAGCGGCGACGACCGCGTCTACATCTCGTCTCGCGCCGACGTCGGCCTCACCGAGAAGCCCGAGTTCCTGGCGGGTCACCTCGACGACATCGACGGCACCCTCAACCTCGACCTCGGCACAGGCCGCCACACGCTGCTGCTGAGCGACGAGGACGCGGGCACCGGCGACGGCACCGTCGCCACGCCGGTCCTCATCACCGACGCAGTCGCCGCCGCCCAGGCGCGCGACGCGGCGCTTGCCGCCAACGGCGAGATCTTCGTCGTCGGCCTGGCCCCGGCGGGCATCTCCTGGCGCGCCTCCAGCACGGGCACCTTCGCCGACGGCATCCGGATCTGGACCTCCGGGTTCGCCGACCGGATCGTCATCGACGGCACCCACGAGCGCGCGGGTGTGCGCACCACCACCTGGCTCAACACCGGCCTCGGCAACGACCACGTGACGGTCAACCTGACCGCGGGCCAGGACGGCTTCTTCGTCCTCAACACGCAGGGCCAGAACGACAACCTGCTCGATCTCGCCGCAGATCTCGACGATGGCGACGGCGTGGTGGATGACCACGTCGAGTCCACGGAGGATCGGGACATCGGCGAGGATCGGGTCTTCAGCGTGTTCGTCAACGGCCAGGAAGTTGATCCGGCCCGCTACAGCGTCAGCTCGCGCCTCGACCTCATCGGCCTGTTCGACTCGCTGGTGCCCGGTGACTCCGTCGTGGTGACCCTGCACCTGGCCTCGTGGACCGTCCAGAGCAGCGGCTCGTTCGACCTCGTCAACGACTCCGACGTCGAGGGCTACCGCGTCTGGGTCAACGGTCGCCTGCTGGATCCCAGCGAGATCACGAAGGTCGGGACGCTGCTCACGTTCGCCACTCCGAACCAGCGCGCGAGCGAGGGCGTCGTGGTGCCCGCGCACGTCGTCGTCGAGGTGACCCGCGAGTCCACCCAGACCTTCGTGATGCCCGCCTCCGGCGCCATCCTGCCGATCGGCGTGACCGACGACGACACCGTCATCGGCACCGGCTCCACGCTGCCGCTCATCGTCTTCGGCGGCTACGGCAGCGACGACCTCCGCGGCGGCGAGGGCGCCGACGTGATCTTCGGCGACCGCGGCCTGGTGCAGTGGCACAGCGGCGGCGTGCTGGTGGCGCAGTCCGGCAACGGCGGCGTGGACGACTTCACCGACGGCGTCGTCCGCCCGAGCACGCTGATCACCGTCCGCGACAACCACCTCGGCGGCAACGACACCATCCGCGGCCTCGGCGGCGAGGACATCCTCATTGGCGGCACGGCGGACGACCGGATCGACGGCAACGACGGCCGCGACCTGATCTTCGGCGACAACGTGTCCCTCGACCGCATCACCACCCTCGGCAACCACACCAACCCCCGGTTCCGGGTGCTGACCGGCACGCAGATCTACTCCACCGACGGCGCCCCCACCAACGGTGCCGCCCAGATCACGGGCGCCTGGCAGAACGACCCGGCCGGCGCGACCGCGTGGAGCGACTTCCGGATCACGCTGCTCGACCATGCCGACGACACCGCAGCCGACCGCTTCGGCGACGACTACCTCGCCGGCGGCGCGCACGACGACGTCATCTTCGGCCAGCTCGGCAATGACGTCGTCCAGGGCGACGGCTCCATCGACCTCACGGTGAGCGCCGGGCGCAACACCGCGGGCGACCTCGTGGTGGCACCCTCTCAGGAGAACGCGGACACGGATGGCGACGACTACATCGAGGGCGGCGGCGGCACCGACACCATCTTCGGCAACCTCGGCCGCGACGACATCATCGGCGGCAGCTCCAGCCTGTTCTCGCTGACCACACCGGCTGCCCGTCCGGATGCGGCCGACCTGATCTTCGGCGGCGCGGGCACCGACATCGGCCGCAACGACGACACGCTGGGCCACGGCCGCGACTCCGACACCATCGTCGGCGACAACGGCAACATCTACCGGATCGTCGTCGCGGGCGGCACCGCCTACCGCACGTTCACCTACGACAACTACGGCGGCCCCGCCAACGAGCGGCTCGTCCCGCGCGCCGTCGACCTGCTCGACTACACCCCCGGCGGCCCGGACTTCCTGCCTGCGGCGCTGACCACCGACATCTACGGCGCCGACGAGATCCACGGCGAGTCCGGCGACGACACCGTCTACGCCGGCGCCGGCGACGACGTCATCTTCGGCGACGCCGGCGACGACGACCTCATCGGCGGCTGGGGCCACGACTGGATCTCCGGCGGCACCGGCATCGACGGCATCCTCGGCGACGACGGCCGGATCTTCACCAGCCGCAACGGCGCCACCGAGCAGCTCAACGGCGTCACGGTGGTGAACGCGCAGGTCGAGATCACCACGCCGGGCCGCGTCCAGGTCGCGATCCTGTTCCCGGCTGGCAAGCTCACCAAGACCGTCGACCTGACCCCGTTCGCGGCCGACGGCGACTGGGCGGACCCGCTCAACGAGATCCTCCATGCCAACGACGTCATCTTCGGCGGCTGGGACGACGACTTCATCCACGGCGGCTCCGGCGACGACGCCATCTCCGGCGCCGAGGCCCTTGTCACTGGTTACGGCGTGGGCGGGGTCCGCAGCGACTTCACCAGGCCCTTCAACGATGGCACGCTCCTGGGCTTCGACACCGCCACCGGCATGTTCGAGCTGTACGACGAGTACAACCCGATGGTGAAGATCATGGTGGGCGGCGGCGAGTGGTTCCTCAACTTCAGCCACACCGAGGGTCGACCCGTCACCGGTTGCTCGGCCGTGTCCAACAACGGCACGTGCACCGCCACGTCCACAGTGCAGTCCGACGGCGACGACGTGGTCTTCGGCGACCACGGCAACGACTGGCTAGTCGGCGGCACCGGCCGCGACACCCTGTGGGGCGGCTGGGGCAACGACCTCATGAACGCCGACGACGTGCTCACCACCAACGGCGGCCTCAACAACCAGCCCGACACGCATGCCAGCTACGAGGACCGCGCGGTCGGCGGCGCCGGGCTCGACGTGCTCATCGCCAACACCGGCGGCGACCGCCTGATCGACTGGGTGGGCGAGTTCAACAGCTACCTCGTGCCGTTCGCGCCGTTCGGCCTCGGCACGGTCAGCCGCCAGGTGCCCCCGGCCCTGTTCGAGTTCCTGTACAGGCTTTCGGCCGCGCAGGGCGCCGACTTCACCGTCGCGCAGTTGGCCGGGCAGATGAGCGCCGCCCGCAACGGCGAGCCGTACGGCGAGATCGGCCTGGTCACGCAGAAGGACGACTTCTGGCAGGACCAGACCGGCGGCCCGCGCGACCCGCAGCCCGGCAACGTGCCCGGCGGCAAGCGCGATGTCCTCCGCTCCGCCGACTTCAACACCGGGGCGCAGGCGTTCTACGCCGACTCCGGCGTGTTCGCGGCCCAGGGCGGGACGCTCAACGTGACCGCCACGTCGACCGGCGGCGACGCCGTCGCGGTGTACTACATCGACCAGTACCTGCCGATCTACTACGAGATCCACGCGCAGGTCTACCTCACCAAGCCCACGGGCGGCTGGAAGGCCAACGCCTACGTCATCTTCGACTACTTCAGCCCCACCGACTTCAAGTTCGCGGGCGTCGATCAGTCCACCAACAAGCTCGTCATGGGCCGCCGCACGGCGGCGGGCTGGATCGTCGACGTGCAGAGCTCGATCTCGGGCGGCGTGAAGTTCAACACCTGGTACACGATGCTCGTTGCCATCAACGGCACCACCGTGACGGTGCTGCTCGGCGGGACGGTGGCGTTCACCCACACCTTCGCGCCGCGGATCATCGACGGTGAGTCGGTCGGCCTGAACAAGGGGTTCGTGGGGGTGGGGTCCAACCAGGCGCGGGGCAAGTTCGACAACATCGCCGTGCAGGTCCTGCCGCCGCAGATCACGCTGGATGTCACCGAGTCGTTCGACGACGGCGCCGGCCTGGCCGGCGACACGCAGCAGGGCACGTGGGTCGCGTCGGGCGGGTCGCTCACCGGCACCGCAACCTCCCCGGCCGCCCCCGCCGTCACGCTGCTCGACCTCGGCGACCCGATCGAGGCCAACGCCTTCCTGGAGATCACCACGACACTGCGCCTCGTTGCCGGCGGCATCGCGGGTCTGGTCTATGACTTCTACAGCCTCACCGAGTACAAGTTCATCGTCCTCGACATCGTGGCGCAGGCTGTCGTGTTCGGCCATGTGATCCACGGGCGCGTGGTCGTGGACCAGACGGTCAGCCGGACGCTGGTCGCCGGCCGCGACTACACGATGATGGTCACGCTCAAGGGCGCGTCGGTGTCGCTGGTCCTCGACGGCGCGTTCATCGCATCGCGGGCCTACAACGCGGCGCTGGCCGACGGCGGCATCGGCCTCCTGGTCCGCTCCGGCTCGGCGTCCTACGGCTCCGTCCGGGTGCGCACGGACGGGTGGAGTCCGCCCGTGGCCGCCCTCGCTGAGCCAACCCCGACGGAACCGGCGCCGACGGAACCGGCGCCGACCGAACCCGCGCCGACGGAACCGGCCCCGACGGAACCCGCGCCGCCGACGGAACCGGCCCCGACCGAGCCGGCACCCACCGAGCCCGCCCCGACAGAACCCGCCCCGACGGAACCGGCCCCGACTCCCGCCCCGACCAAGCCCGGCAAGAAGAAGTAGGCCTAGACGCGGGCGCGCGTCGCTTCGCTCCTCGCGGCCCGGCTCTACCACTCCGCTGGTTGAGCCGCGCCGAGCCGCCTGCGGCTCAGCGCGTGTCGACTTGGGTTGAGCCGGGCAAAGCCGCGAAGCGGCGCAGCCCGCGCCGAAACCACCCACCTGCACACGGTTCAAGGACCTGTGCAAAGACCTGGCGGAGGTCCGAGGGGACAGTCGCGTCGGTTTCGACGCGGGCGCGCGTCGCTTCGCTCCTTGCGGCCCGGTGCTTGCGGCCCGGCTCAACCAGCGGTGGAGAGGCCCGGCTCAACCATTCCGCTGGGTGAGCCGGTCGGGCGCGAAGCGCCACCGACCGCGTCGAAGCCTCTCGCGCCCGGTTCGAGGACCTGGCGAAAGTCCGAGGGGAGAGTCGCGTCGGTTTCGACGCGGGCGCGCGTCGCTTCGCTCCTTGCGGCCCGGCTCAACCAGCGGTGGGGCGGCCCGGCTCAACCCAACCGCGCCGACACCCAGACTCACCTTCCGCGTCAGCCGTCCGTCCACAGCACAAGAGCCGTGTGGGAGATCGCTGCCGGCCATCACGACCATCAGGGCATGCCATTCACCTACATGCTCGAATGCAGCGACGGGAGCTTCTACGTGGGTTCAACCTGGGACCTGGGCGAACGAGTCAGCCAGCACATGGCCGGCCGCGGCGCGACGTACACGAGCCGACGGCGTCCCGTGCGTCTGGTCTGGGCTGAGGAGTTCGAGCGGGTGGACGAGGCCTACGCGATGGAGAAGCGCGTGCAGGGCTGGGGCCGCGAGAAGAGGATCGCCCTGATCGAGGGACGCTACGACGACCTGCCGACGCTGGCCAGGAAGGGCCGCCGGGCCGCCGGGTGCGAGATCTCCCCGGAAGCGAGAGAGCGGTTGGACCAGCCCTGAGCCCCCGCGGCCCCCGCCGCCCACCACCGTCAGCGATGTCCTGATACATGAACCGTCAGCGATGTCCTGAGACACAACTGTCAGCGATGTCTTGAGACATCACATCTGGGCCATGAACCTGGGCCAGGTCCTTGAACCGGGCGCGGGTCGGTGGTTTCGGCGCGGGCTGCGTCGCTTCGCGGCTCTGCCCGGCTCAACCCAAGTCGACACGCGCTGAGCCGCAGGCGGCTCGGCGCGGCTCAACCAGCGGTGGAGGCCCATCTGGAAGGGTCGGAACCGTCGCTACCTCGCGGGACTGGTTGTAGCGTGGGCGCATGAAGGCCCTGGGACTGGCATCGTCGCTTGTCGTGTCGTGTCTCCTCGTGGCCTGCTCCGCGACGCCCGCCGCGACCCCACCGCCGTCGCCCACCCCCTCCGCGTCGCCGTCGGCGTGGCCCGAGTCTCAATGCCGGAGCCTGGCCGCGACCGTCGGCGCAGCCCTCCAAGGCGTGGTCGACTCCTACGAGGAAGCCGCGGGCCCGCAGTCCACCGCGACACCCACCCCCACCGCGACACCTTCAGCCAGCGCCGCCCCCACCGTCGACGGCAACTCCGACACCATCCAGGATGCGCTCGAGGAAGTGCGCGGCGCCGTCGAGGCACTCAGGTGCGGCGCCGAGCAGATGCGCCGGGACGTCGACGACGGCATCGACGACGTCCGCGCCGAGAGCCCCGTGGCGGAGGCCGTGCGGGCGCGCCTCGTCGCCGGGCTGGACGGGCGCATCCCCGAACTTCCCGTCCGGCTGGCCGTCTTCCCTGACGACGACCTCGCCACGGCTGTCGCGGAGGCACCCTCAGGCTCCACCCTGCTGCTGAGCGAGGGGGAGTGGGACCTCACCCAGCCGCTGGTCCTCCTCAGCGCCATCACCATCGAGGGGAAGGGGGCCGGGGCCACCCTCCTCGAATCCAGCGCCCCTGAGGCCGCCGTCCTGGTGGCGACGGCGGAGCCGGTGGCCCTCCAGTCGCTGAGCCTCGCCCGCGACACCACCGTCCCGGGCTCCGGCGTCGTCGCCGGCGGCGCCGCGACACTCGTCCTCAACCAGCTCGAGATCAGTGGCGGCCGGCCCGACGACACCGGGGGAGGTGCCGGGCTGATGCTCGTCGGCGAGGACCTGGCCGCTGATCGCCGCACGTCGATGGAGGCCACCGACGTCGTCTTCCGCGACAACGGCTGGGCCGGCCTCGCCGTCGCGGGCACGCACCGGGTGAGCATCGCATCGGCCACTTTCAGCGGCAACGGCGAGTGCGGCCTGTGCTTCCTCGGGGACGCCGACGGGTCGCTGACCACGGCGTCGTTCGACGGGAACAAGGTGGGCGTCGCGGTGGCCGAGGGGGCTCGCCCCACCCTGATGGGGCTGACCATCGCCGGCGGTGAGGTGGGGCTCCAGGTGGAGGGGTCGGCGGCCCCCATCGTCGACGGCGCCATCATCTCCGGCTCAACCCGGGCCGCGGTCATCGTCGGAGGGACGGCGACGGGGGCGCTGGCGTCTGTGGTGTGCGAGGACGTGGACTACGGCATCGTGGTCACCGACACCGCCGCCCCCACCCTGACCGGCAACACCTGCGCCCTGGCCAGGGGAAGCATCGGCTCACCCTCACCCTCACCGTCCCCAGGGGGATAGGCCCCGCATACCGTCTCAGGCATCGCGGGACCTGAGGGTCAGCGGGAGGACCATCCACAGCAGGAGGAACACCACGACGGCGGCGCCCGCGCCCAGCAGCCCCCACTCGTGCCCGAGGACGAAGCCGAACGTCAGCCACGACACCGCCACGATGGTCACCGCCAGCAGCCCGAGACCGATCTTCGCCATGACGTGCCCGGCCGCCACGATGGTGTCCTTGCGGTGCTCCTGGAACAGGTGCCGGTGCAGCACCACCGGTCCGACGACGAGCGCTGTGGCCAGCGTCGCCGTCGCGACGGCCACCAGGAACACCGTCAGCAGGGTGGACGAGAGGTCGGCGAACCGGTTCTGGAACGGCAACGTCAGCAGGAAGCCGGAGAGGAGCTGGAGGCCGGTCTGGGTGACCCTCAGCTCCTGGAGGAGTTCGTTCCACTGCCTGTCGAGGCGCTCCCCGGGCGTCTCGTCGCGCTCGCCGGTATCGGTGCCGTCGGCATCGGCATAGCGGGAGGTGGCGGCGCGGGGTGTGTCGTCGTGGTCGCTCATGCCCCTTACGTACCCACCGTCGGGGTGATCCACACCGGCCAGGTGGGTGCAGTTGAGCCGATGGATGGGTTCGCGACACCTCCCACGCTCGGACTACGCGGGGCGGGGACCGCGAACCCATCCATCGGCTCAACGCCGAACCCGCGCCGAACCCGCGCCGAACCCGCCGAACCCGCGCCGAACGCGCGCCGCCCCGCCGCCGCGCCTCCCCTTGCAGGGTGCCCGGAGGTCAGTCAGAGTAGTGAGATGCCCTACATCGAGGAGATCCCCGCCGCGACGTCCATCCCGCCGCTGCCCACCTCCGTGACGGGCCTCGTCGGCGCCTGCGGCCAGGGTCCGATCGGCACCCCCGTCATCGTCACCAGCGCAGGCGAGTACCACGCCATCTTCGGGCCCAGCCTCGACGCGGCCCAGCCGCTCGGCCACGCCGTCGACCTGTTCTTCGCCAACGGCGGCACCCGGGCGGTGGTCGTCAGGGCGGCCGGTCCCACCCCCGACGAGCTCGTCCCGTCCGACGGCGAGGCCGGCCTCCGCGCCCTCGAGAAGTCGGGCGTCACGGTGCTCGTTGTCCCCGGTCTCACCGCCGCCCACGCGCCGCAGGTGAGCCGCGCCCTCGCCTTCTGCGCCGCGCACCGGGCCGTGCTGCTCCTCGACCTGCCCCCGGGCCCCTTCACGGCGGGCACGAGGACGACGGTGCAGCAGACGGGCCCGCACCGGGAGAGGGTCGCGGCCTACCACCCGTGGGTCACGGTGGGTGGGGTCGCGGTCCCGCCGTCGGGCGCCGTCGCCGGGGCGATCGCCCGGACCGACGCGGCCCGCGGCGTCTGGAAGGCGCCAGCCAACGTCGAACTGCGCGGCATCGACGGGCTCACCGAGGCACTCGACGACGCCGCCAACGAGGCGCTGATCCAGGACGGCGTCAACGCGCTGCGCGAGTTCGCGGGTCGCGGCCGGCTGATCTGGGGGGCCCGCACGCTGGCCGGCGCGGAGAGCACCGAGCCGGCATCGCGCTACCTTCCAGTCCGCCGACTCACCGACCACATCGTCGGATCGCTGACAGCGGGACTGGGGTTCGTCGTGTTCGAGCCCAACGATGAACCGCTCTGGCTGCGGGTGCGGGCCCTGGCGGAGAACTTCCTGGACGGCCTCTGGCGCGCAGGCGCGTTCCAGGGCGACAAGGCCGAGCACGCCTACGGGGCGCGGTGCGGGCTCGCCGTCACCATGACCCAGGCGGACGTGGATGCCGGGCGCCTCATCCTCGAGGTGTTCTTCGCCGCCGTGCGCCCGGCCGAGTTCGAGGTTCAGCGATTGACGCTGCAGACCCAGGCGCCCGACGCCGCCCCGGCCGACGGTGATGCCCGGCCCCTGCGGCTGGACGGCCGCCTGCTCCGCCCGCGGACGCTGCGCACCGTCGACCTCTCGCAGGTGGTGTCGCGCTACATCGGCGAGACCGAGAAGAACCTGGCCGAGCTGTTCGACGCCGCGGAGAGCAGCGGTGCGGTGCTGCTCTTCGACGAGGCCGACGCGCTGTTCGGCAGGCGCACCGGCGTCCGAGACGCCCACGACCGGTACGCCGACCAGGGGATCCGTCGCCTCATCGAACGGCTGTCGAAGGAGCGCGGCGTCGAGGTGCGCTGGACCCCGCCAAGCACCTAGTACAAGAGGCGCCGGCGGCCCTAGCATGAGCCATGCCCTACCCGTCGCAGCAGGACGTCGCGGCGATCGTCGCGATCACGGACCCGGTGGTCCGCAACGCGGCCATCACCGCCTGCTACCGCGACCTCTCGCTCGCCTTCGCCGACCTCCTCGGCCGGGTCGACGTCAACTGGCTCGCCTTCGGCGCGTGGGCCAGCGGGTCGGCGGGGCGGGTGATCCGCGGCGAGGGCCTGCCCCTGAACCTGGACCTCGGCACCTCAGCGGCGGTGGGTGAGGGCAACCGCGCCATCATCGCCGACGTCGGGCCGAGGTTCGTCCGCTGGCTCGACGAGGTGGCCCGCGCCGGCGGCCCCACCCGGATGGCGCTGGAGGTGGCCGTCGCCGATCCGCTGTTCGAGGGGGCTCCTGACCTGGCCGCAGGCTTGGCGGCCTATCAGACCGCGCTCGAGCTGCGTTCCCTCAGCGCGCAGGCCGAGCTCGACGACGAGGCGGACCGCGCCGTCGCCGAGTTGATGCTGCTGGGGAACGTGAGGATCGCGGCGCATGAGCAGTGGATCGCGGACGCGATGATCGACCGGGCCATGCCGCTGGGCGGGCTGTTCGGGCGCCTCGCCACCAGGTTCGTCGAGGTCTACACCCCCGACGGTCCGGTGGACGTGTGCCGGGAGGTGCCATGTCCGTCGTATCTGGGCGGCCCGAGGTTCCCCGCGGTGCTCGACCACCTCACCCAGGCAGACCTGTGCGGCCTGGCCGAGCGGTTCGATCACGCGCTGACCGTCGACGTGACCGACAGCGCGGCCACCACCTGGGAGTGCTTCGACGAGCGGATGGGCTTCATCTTCGCCTTCTTCCGCGCGTACGCCCGCGACGCCCGGTTCTTCGACGCGCCCACCCTCGCTGGTTGAGCCGGGCCGCAAGGAGCGACGCGACGCGCGCGCGTGTCGAAACCGACGTGAGTTCACCAGCGACGCGGTGGGCACGGTCCTCGAACCGTGCGCGGGTCGGTTTCGACACGCGCTGAGCCGCGGGCGGCTCGGCGCGGCTCAACCAGCGGAGAAGGGGTCGGTTAGCTCAGAGGGCCTCTCCGTTCGACGCCGCGACCGTTCCCAGCCACGCCAGGCTGGGCTTCGGGTGGCGGGCGAAGTCGGTGGCGCGGTCCACCGCGATCAGGCCGAACGTCGGCGCCCAGCTGCCCCACTCGTAGTTGTCCAGCAGCGACCAGTGGCAGTAGCCGCGCACGTCCACGCCGTCGGCCACCGCGTCGATCATGCCCCGCAGCGCGCCCCGCGTGTACTCGATGCGGCGGGTGTCGTCGGTGGTGGCGATGCCGTTCTCGGTGACCAGCAGCGGGATGCCGTACATCTCCCACACGCGGCGCAGGTTGATGCCCAGCGCGTCGGGGCGGTAGGCCCAGCCGGTGAGCGTGTTGTCCGGGCTGTCCGGGTGGGGGACCACGCCGTCGGGGCCGACGTCCTGGCTGGTGTAGCTCTGGATGCCGACGAAGTCGTCGCCGGCGCTGCCCTCGTAGTACACGCCCTCCCACTGGTGGAAGACCTTCTCCCAGACCGCCTCGTTCCCGGGCGTGGGCATGAACGCCTGGGCCGCGACCGCCCAGCCCACCTTCGCCGACGTCGTGCGCCGCAGCACCTCGACGGCGGCGCGATGCATGGCGGTGATCGCGGCGGCCAGCTCGTAGGGCGGCATGGGCATGGCGGCCATGTCGACGGTCGGCTGGCCCGCCTCGCGGCCGGGGGTGGCCTCGGCGGACTCGCCGGCGCCGGCTGCGGCCGCCTCCTGCGCCCGCTGCTGCATCAGTTGGCCGAGGCCGAACAGCGCGAGGATGTTGGGCTCGTTGATAGTGACCACCCAGCCCACGTCGTGGAGGATCTCGCTGACGAACTCCGTGTACGCGGCGAACCGCTGCGCCGCGTCGGGGCGGAGCGAGCCGCCGCCCGCCGCGAACCACTGCGGGTAGGTGAAGTGGTGCAGGGTGACGACGGGGGTCACGCCGTGCTCGTGGCAGGCGTCGATCATGTCGCGGTAGTGCAGCAGCGCGGCGCGGCTGAACAGCCCGTCGGCGGGCTCGATGCGGGCCCACTCGATGCTGAACCGGTACGTGCTGAGCCCACCCTCGGCCAGCAGCCGGATGTCGTCGCGGTAGCGGTGCCAGGAGTCGCAGGCGGAGCCGCTGGGCTCCTGCAGGTGGGGCGCCAGGCCGGAGTGCTCGGCAGCCCAGAAGTCGGAGTTGTAGTTGTCGCCCTCGATCTGGTGGGCGGCGGTGGCCGCGCCCCAGAGGAAGTCGGGTCGAAGTGTGGTCATGGTCTCTCTCGTCGGTGAGGGGGTCGGGATCAGGGCCAGGCGACGAGGCCCTCGTGGGCCACGAGCCAGGTGCCGTCGTCGGGGATGCCGGGCATCGGAGGGCCGCCCTCCCAGCCGGCCACCATGAGCGACACGGCCGCCAGCAGCCCGCCGTTGCCGGGCAGGTAGAGGGGGAGGAAGGAGCCCATGGCCGGGTTGTGGCCAGCGGGGTCGTAGCGGTTCTTGACGCCCTCGCGGAGCAGGAGCTCGACGGCGGCGTCACCGTCGAGCAGGCGCGCGGCCGTCATGGCCATGGTGGCGTAGTCCCAGCCCCAGGCGGAGTCCCACTCCCAGGCACCGCGGACCCAGCCGAGGGTGTCGCGCATCACGGCGGCGTCGATCAGCGGCGTCTCCGGCAGGAAGCCGAGGGCCAGCAGCATGGAGGGGTGGTCGTCGGTGCGCGACTCCCCGCCCCCCGCGACGGCCGCGTAGTGGCCGCCGTCGAGCGACGGGTGAGCGAGCCCGGCCCGCACCCGGTCCCAGGCGGGCACCCGCTCCAGGCCGCGACGCTCGCGGAAGCGCTGCGCCAACTCCAGGCCGAACCACCAGTAGGCCAGCTCGAACGTGGGGTCCTCGGTCTCGGCCGCCTTGTAGAACTCCTGCGCGGGCATCACGGGCGGGCCGAGGTGGAACACGCCGTCCACCTCGTCGGCGAAGTCCGCCATGAAGTGGGCGGTGTCGTCGAGCAGCGGGCCGAGGCGCTCCAGCAGCGCCTCCGCCGCGGGCGCGTCGACGGCGCGGCTGAGCAGGTCCGCGAAGTACAGGAGGTGCGGCTGCTGCCACACCAGCAGCGAGCCGATGTCGGAAGGTGACTCCCGCCCGTCCGGCCCGATCTGCTTCGGCCACCGGGCGCCGGCGTAGCCCTGCTGCGCGGCGGTCTCCCGGGCGCGCGCGTGCACGGACTCGTACCAGCCGAGGCTGCGCTCGAGAAGCTCGGGCCTGCCCCAGGCGGGGAAGTGCGCGGCGTGCCACCAGTGCATCTCGAGGTGGAACTTGCCGGACCAGGAGTTGGTGACGAAGCCGGTCTCCTGCGGCGGGGTGAGCCCGCCGCCGTGGACGCGGGTGAGGTACTGCGACAGCACCACCCGGCGCTCCAGCTCGTGGGCGCGCGGGTCCGAGGAGCCGGCGAAGTCCACCGCGGCGCCGGAGCTCCAGAACTGCTCCCAGAACGCGGCCGCGGAGGCCAGGACGCCGTCGACGGTGCCCTCGGGGCGCGGGTCGCGCGGGCCGAGCTCGCTGCCGGGGCCGGCCACCGGCACGAAGGACGCCACCACGTCGAGCGCCTCGCCGGTGGCGGTGAGCTCGACGGCGTGGCCGTCCAGCGCGCCGAGCGAGGCGTCGGTCCAGGCGAGCGCGACGTCGTAGGCGGTGTCGTCGAGCCGGCGACGGATGGTGGCCGATCCCTCGGCCGCGTCGGCCACCTCGGTGACGTGCGCCTCCGGCTTGGTCCAGTCCGCGGCGGGCGTGAAGCTGGGGTTGGGGGAGGGGAAGGCGAGGCGTACGCGCACCTGCCCGGTGGCCAGCAGCGGCGACACCACCCGCGTGCCCACCACCGACGCGTCCCCGTGCGCCGCCGTCGTCACCTCGACCGGCCGGCCCAGGTACCGGAACCGGCTGACGATCCGGCCGTGCCACAGGTCCAGCCGGACCTCGAGGTCCGTCAGCGCCGAGGGGTCGGTCTCCGGCTCCGCGTCGGCGGTGGGGCGCAGGGCGAGGCCGAGGCGGCCGAGGTCTATCCGCTGGGGGTTGTTGATCAGCCACATGCCGGCGAGATCGGCCCGGTCCGGGGTCTTGCCGGCCATCAGGTCGTGCATCGACGGCCGGTCCGGGTAGCGCACGGGGCCGCGGCGGGTCTCGTACGGGCTCATCGCGTCGTCGAGCACGTAGTCGTCAGGGTTGGGGTAGGCGTGCCAGCCCCAGCTGCTCATGGTGCAGGTCTCGGTGGTCCGCGCGCCCCGCGGGTCGGTCATGTCCGCCCCGCGGGCGAGGCGGGGGGTGTGGAAGTCGGTGAACGTCTGGAGGCCGGTGACGTCGGCCGTGAAGCCGAAGTCGCCGTTGCCCACGCTCAGCACCACCCCGGGATCCGCCGAGGTGAGGACCACGTCATGGCGGCCGACCAGTGCGCTGCGGTCGATCACGCCTGGGCTCCCTCAGAGCTGTACGTGAAGCGACGGCACCGCGCCGTCCCCGCCACCGCGGCCACGCCGACCATGCGCCCGGTGAAGCCGCCGGCCACCTCGGTGGACACGTAGCGGCCGTCGATCTCGGCCAGCTCCTCCCAACCGTCGTCGGTGAGCGCGGACAGGGTGATGACGTCCGGCTGGCTGGCGGGCCATCCCCCGACCAGCGCGGGGATCGCGGCGGAGAGCCGCAGGGTGACCGACGGCGTCGTTCGGGCGCACGAGCCCAGCACCTGCCGCACGGGGCCGATCTGGGCGACGGTCGAGACGGACTCGGGGCCGGCCTCGACGGCGTACCAGTGGGCATCGTCGAGCCAGACCATCAGCCGGCCCTCGCCCTCGATCTCGGCGGTGGCGCTCCAGCTGTGGTCCATGAGGCGCATGAACACCGGCCGGGCGCCCGCACCCGCGTCGAGGGTGAGGCCGTCGGCGCCGGTGGCGACGCCGCGACGGTCCCCCGACGGCGAGACCCAGCGGGCGTGCAGGGCGCCGGTGAAGTCGTCGTCGACGCCGTGGTCGCGCGCCGGGTAGTCCTCGGCCGGGTCCACGAACACCGGCCAGCCGTCCACCCACTCGACGGGGGACAGGAACGTCTCGCGGCCCAGCACGTGGAACTCGGGGAACCCGCCGTGGGGGCGGGTGCCGTGGTAGACGGCGAACCACTGGCCGCCCGGGCCCTCGACGAGGTCCGCGTGGCCCGTGCTCTGCACGGGGTGGTCGGTGGAGCGGTGCGTGAGGATGGGATTGGCGGGGTTGCCCTCGAAGGGGCCGAGGGGCGAGCGGCCGCGCGCCACGCTCACGCTGTGCCCGCGGTCGGTGCCGCCCTCGGCGATCAGCAGGTACCACCAGCCGCCCACCCGGTAGAGGTGCGGCCCCTCAGGGTTGCGCATGCCGGTGCCGTTCCAGAGCGGCCGGGGCCCGTCGAGGACCTCGCCGGTGGCGGGGTTCACCGTCACCTGCTGTATCCCGTCCGGGAAGCCGCACCACGTGACCAGGCAGGTGCCGTCCTCATCCCAGGCGATGTCCGGATCGATGCCCACGACGGGGATCCGCACCGGATCCGACCACGGCCCCTCCAGGCTGTCGGCCGTGAAGAGGTGCTGGCCGGAGCCGATCTCCACCATGTTGGTGGTGATGAACCAGAACTTCCCGTCGTGGTGGCGCAGCGTGGAGCCGTAGATGCCCGACGACGCCCCGCCGGTGGTGAGGTCCGCCTGCTCCGGGCGCGTGACCACGTTGCCCACCTGCTCCCACTCCACCAGGTCCGTGCTGCGGTGGACCGGCGCGCCCGGGAAGTACTCGAAGCTCGAGTGCGCCAGCGCGTACCCGTCGGGGGTCCGGCAGACCGTGGGGTCCGACCAGAAGCCGGGCAGGACGGGGACGGTGTTGCGGTGGCTCATGGTGTCCTTTCGACGACGGTGTCGCGTGTGGGTGGGGGTGGGGGTCAGATGCGGGCCAGAAGGTCCTCGACGGCCTGGCGCGCCTCCATGGCCGCCTGTCCGCTGATCTCGCGGAAGGCGCGCAGGATGGAATCGGCCAGGTCGAAGTCCCGCCTGATCAGCCACTGCTGCTGGAGGCCGTCCCAGACGGCGACGAACATCCGGGCCATCTCGAGCGGGTCCCGGTCCGGGTGCGCCCGGCCGGATTCCTGCATGGAGGAGATGACGCTGGTCATCCCCTCCAGCGCCTGATCGTAGTGGCGCTGGTAGTACTCGTGCGCGGGGTGGGCCGGGTCCTGGGCGGCCGCGGCGAGCGCAACCTGGAGCTGGAGCCGCCGGTCGTCGGCCTGGGCCCGCGCCGCCAGCTCTTCGATGACCGCCTCAAGGCCGTCGGCGGTCCGGGGGAGGTTCGTTCGCGACGTGGTCATGGTGCGGTCGAAGTGCTCGACGGCGGCCACCAGCAGGTGGTCCCGGGAGGGGAAGTGGTAGAGCATGGTGCGCTCGCTGATGCCGGCCCGTTCCGCCACGGCCGCCGTCGTGAGGCTGGGGTGCCCCACCTCCATCACGATCTCGTAGGCCGCCTCCGCGATCTGGGCGCGCCGCTCCGCAGTCTTTGCGTAGGGCCCCCGCGGGCCACGTGGTGCTGTCGTCATCGGTCAACCTCCGAGCCCTAATCTACAGCAGGTTTCCAAATTTGTCTCGCCGCAGGGTTGACGTTCCGTCTAAATTGGGTGTGTACTTCATATTGAATCGGAGTCAACGACGACAGGAAGACCACTGATGTCCACCTCAACCCTCACCCGCGCCGAACGACGCACCGCGAAACGCTCCGCCCCCGACTACGTGGGCGCGGTCAAGACCTTCGGATGGTCGTCGCGCGGCTTCTCGCTGGCGGCGAACTTCATCGTGCTGGGGTACTTCACCCTCTACGCCACCGACACCCTCGGCCTGTCCGCAGGCCTCGTCGGCACCCTCCTGCTGGTGAGCAAGATCTTCGACGGCTTCACCGACCTGGTCGCGGGCTATGTCGTCGACCGCACCAGGACGCGGTGGGGCCGAGCCCGTCCGTACGAGTGGGCGATCGTCGGGGTGTGGGCCTGCAACTGGCTCCTGTTCTCCGTCCCGGACCTGGGCACGGTGGGCAAGGCGATCTGGATCTTCGTCACCTACACCTTCGTGAACTCGATCTTCGCCACGCTGTGCTACGCCAACCAGACCCTGTACATGGCGCGGGCGTTCAACTCGCGCGGGGCCTACGCCAAGCTCAACGCCGCGCAGGGCGTCATCATCACCGTCGGCGCCATGATCCTCAGCATCGCCCTGCCGATGATCCTCAACTGGGCCGGCAAGGACCCGGGCCGCTGGTCCAACGCCATGCTGCTGATCTCGATCCCGATCGTCATCATCGGGCTCGGGCGCTTCTTCCTGGTCAAGGAGATCTACGAGACCGAGGCCACCGACGAGAAGATCCGCTGGTCCGACATCAAGACGGTGCTGGGCGACAACAGGTGGATCTGGATGCTCGGCGGGCTCGGGCTGCTGAGCAACATCCCCACCAACACCGGCGCCGCCGGCTACTACTTCCGCTACATCGTCGGCGACCTCGGCGCCCTGTCGGTGGTGCTCTTCGCCGGCATTCTTGCGCTGCCGGCCGTGCTGTTCATCCCCAGGATGATGCGCCGCTTCACGCTCTCGCGCCTGATCATGATCGGCCAGGCGCTGGCGATCGTGGGCGCAGCCATCGCCACCTTCGCTGGCGCGAGCATCCCGCTGCTGGCTGTCGCGGCCGTCATCGGAGGCATCGGCGTGCTGCCCGTCTCGTACATGGTGGGCGTCCTGCTCATCGACGCCGCCACCTACAACGAGTGGCGGGGCAACCGTCGCCTCGAGTCCACGCTGAGCTCCATCCACGGCTTCGCGTCGAAGATCGGCCAGGGCTTCGCGCTCGCCGGCGCCGGCCTGTTCCTCGGCGCGTTCGGCTACGACGGCACCGCCGAGACCCAGTCCGATTCCGCCCTCTTCGCCATCCACGCCCTCTACACCTGGATCCCCGCCGTCGTGGCGCTGGCCGCGATCGTGCTGCTGAAGTTCTACAAGCTCGACGCCATGCTGCCCCAGATCCACGCGGACCTGGAGGCCCGCGGCGGCGAGACCGCCCCCGCCGAGCCCTTCGGCGCCGAGGCCGCCAAGTCCGAGGGCGTCATCACCCTTGCCGACGAGTTGAAGGAGGGCGACCACCGATGAGCCGCACCCTGTTCGATCACGGGTGGGAGTGGACCCGCGCCGACGCCGCCTCCTGGCGGGGCGTCGACCTCCCCCACGACGCGATGCTGCACGAGCAGCGCAACGCCACCTCGGACAACGGCAGCCACACCGGGTGGTTCCCCGGCGGGACCTACGTCTACCGCAGGACGTGGCGCGCGCCGGCCGACCCGGGCCGCGTGAGCCTGTTCTTCGAGGGCGTCTACCGGAAGGCGCGCGTGCTCGTCAACGGCACCGAGGCCGGGGGCTGCCTGGGTGGCTACACCGAGTTCGAGGTGCGCATCGACCACCTGATCGAACGGGGATCCAACAACCTCATCGAGGTGCACGTCGACAACTCCGAGGAACCCAACAGCCGCTGGTACTCCGGCTCCGGCATCTACCGCCACGTGTGGCTGCTGGAGCAGGGCCCGGTCCGCATCCGTCCCGGAGGCGTGCATCTGGTCACCCGCTCGCTCGGCGCCACCGCGACCGTGGCGGCGACGGTGGAGCTCGACAACGACGAGCGCCGCCCCGTCGAGGTGGCCGTGTCGCTGCGGCGGGAGGGCTCCCGGGCCGAGGCGTCGGCGCATGTCGACGGCGCCGCCGTCGCCCTGGAGCTCCAGGTGCCCGACGCCCGGCCGTGGTCGGCCGAGCGCCCGGACCTGTACGACGTGACCGTCGAGGTCATCGCCGACGGCGAGGTCCTTGACCGCCAGGAGCTGCGGACCGGCCTGCGCACCATCGAGGTCGACGCCGCCCGCGGGCTGCGGATCAACGGCGTCACCACCCTGCTGCGCGGGGCCTGTGTTCACCACGACTCCGGCGTCCTGGGCGGGGCCACGTTCCGCGCGGCCGAGTTCCGGCGCGCCCGGATCCTCAAGGAGCAGGGCTTCAACGCCATCCGCAGCTCCCACAACCCGCTCTCCCGCGACTTTCTGGACGCGTGCGACGAGGTGGGCCTCTACGTCATGGACGAGTCCACCGACGTGTGGTTCCGCACCAAGACCGCCCACGACGCCGCCCTCCACTTCGCAGAGACATGGGAGGCGGAGCTCGAGTCGATGGTCCGGAAGGACCGCTGCCACCCGTCGGTGATCATGTATTCGGTCGGCAACGAGGTGGCCGAGAGCGGCACCCCCGAGGGCATCGAGGCGGCGCGCCTCATGGTGGCGCACGTCAAGAAGTTCGACGACTCCGTGCCGGTGACCGCCGGCATCAACCTCATGCTCAACATGTCCGCGGCTAAGGGCAAGGACGTCTTCGAGGGCCACGAGAAGCAGAACGAGAAGAACAAGCAGGGTGCCGCGGCGGCCAAGCCGAGGCGCAACGCGCTCACCAGCACCGGCTACAACCTGCTCGTCAGCAAGATGGGCTCGCTGATGGCGAAGGCCGCGGCGCTGCCCGCGGCGGACAAGGCGAGCCGCGGGGTCTTCGACGTCCTGGACGTGGCCGGCTACAACTACGCGCACGCCCGC
Source organism: Tessaracoccus yangjingae (assembly GCF_055326235.1). Taxonomy (NCBI): domain Bacteria; kingdom Bacillati; phylum Actinomycetota; class Actinomycetes; order Propionibacteriales; family Propionibacteriaceae; genus Tessaracoccus; species Tessaracoccus yangjingae. Next base: position 56,659 of record NZ_JBUZNN010000014.1, read on the forward strand.
TACCGCAAGGACGGCAAGCTCCACCCCCGTCGCGTCATCGTCGGCACCGAGACCATGCCGTTCCACATCGCCGGCAACTGGGCGATGGTCAAGGAGCTGCCCTACGTCGTCGGTGACTTCATGTGGACCGGCTGGGACTACCTCGGCGAGGCGGGCATCGGCACCTGGACCTACGGCGACGAGTCGAGCGCGTTCGCCAAGCCGTACCCGTACCTGGCGGCCGGCCCCGGCGCCATCGACATCACGGGCGTCCCCGGGGCGCCCATGGCGCTGGCCCGGGCCGTGTGGGAACAGACCGACGAGCCCGCGATCTTCGTCCGCCCGCTCGACCGCGACACCCGTCGCACCAACCGCGCCGCCTGGCGCGCCACCGACGCGGTGGCCAGCTGGGCCTGGCCGGCCGGCGACGGCCGGCGGGCCGAGATCGAGGTCTACTCCGCCGCAGACGAGGTGGAGCTCCTCCTCAACGGCAGGTCGCTCGGCGTCAAGCGCGCCGGCCGCCGGGCGGGGTTCGTGGCCAGGTTCCGCACCCCCTATGAGCGGGGCACCCTCGAGGCGGTCGCCCGCAGGCAGGGCCGGGAGGTCGGCCGCTCCGCGCTCGCCTCCTCCTCCGGCTCGCTTCGGCTGCGGGTCCAGCCCGACAGGAGCGTCCTCGACGCCGACGGGCAGGACCTCGCGCACCTGGCCATCGAGCTCGTCGACGGCGCGGGCACCGTCGTGATGCTGAGCGGCGAGGAGGTGGAGGTCGTCGTCGACGGCCCCGCGACCCTGGCCGGCCTCGGCAGCGCCGACCCCGCGCCGTTGGGCTCCTACACGGACCCCCGCGACCAGCTGTTCCGCGGCCGCGCCCTGGCGGTCATCCGCGCCACCACCGAGCCCGGCGACGTGCGGGTGAGCGTCCGCTCCCGCGCCCACGGCGAGGCCGTCGCCACCCTCACCACCACCGTCCCCACCCCCCGAGGAGTACTGACCCATGCCTGAGTTCGCCTACCAGGACCCGACGCTGCCCGTCGCCGAGCGCGTCGAGGACCTCCTCGGCCGGATGTCGCTGGAGGAGAAGGCAGGTCAGCTGACCCAGTACTTCTACTTCGGCTTCCCCGCCGAGATGACCGAGGGGATCGACCTCGATTCTCTGTCCGAGGAGCACCGGGCCTTCGCCCAGCAGCCTCAGATGGTGGAGGCGGCGTTGGGTCGCGGCGGGGCGGGGTCGCTGCTGTTCGTCCGCGAGGCCGCTGAGGCCAACAGGTTGCAGCGGATGGCCGTCGAGGGGAGCAGGTGGGGCATCCCGCTGCTGTTCGGCTTCGACGTCATCCACGGCTTCCGCACCATCTTCCCCGCGCCGATCGCGCTCGCCGCGTCGTGGGACCCGGAGGCGGCGGAGCGCGCCCAGCGGGTCGCGGCGCGCGAGGCCCGCGCCGTCGGCATCCACTGGACGTTCGCGCCCATGGTCGACGTCGCCCGCGACCCCCGCTGGGGCCGCATCTTCGAGGGCGCCGGCGAGGACCCGGTGCTCGGCGCCGCGATGGCGGCGGCCCAGGTGCGCGGGTTCCAGGGCGACGGCGGCGCCGAGTCCGTGATCGCGGGCCCGAAGCACTTCGCCGGCTACGGCGCGGCCCGCGGCGGCCGCGACTACGACGACGCTGAGATCTCCGACTCTGAGCTGCACAACGTGTACTTCCCGCCGTTCAAGGCCGCGATCGACGCGGGCGCGGGCAACGTGATGAGCGCCTACATGGACCTCAACGGCGTGCCGGCCAGCGGCAACCGCAGCCTGCTCACGGAGATGCTGCGCGACGAACTGGGCTTCGACGGGTTCGTCGTCAGTGACGCCAACGCCGTGCGCTCGCTGGAGACCCAGCACTTCGCCAAGGACCTCACCGACGCGGGCGCCCGCGCCGTCAACGCGGGCCTCGACATGGAGATGTGCATGATGGACCCCGCGTACTCGCGCCTGCCGGAGGCCGTCGGGCAGGGGCTGGTCGAGGAGGCCACAATCGACCTCGCCGTCCGCCGCGTGCTCGCCGCGAAGTTCGCCGCCGGGCTGTTCGAGCAGCCCTTCGCCGATGAGGCCGCCACCGCCGGGGTGCTCGCCGCGGCAGCGCACCGCGACGCCGCGCAGGAGGCGGCCGAGCGCACCTTCGTGCTGCTCAAGAACGACGGCGCACTCCCGCTGCGCCCGGGGGACGGGGCCCGGATCGCGGTGCTCGGCCACCTCGCCGACTCTCCCCGCGACACCCTCGGCCCCTGGGTCTTCGCCCACGACACCGCCGAGGCGGTCTCCATCCTCGACGGGCTCACGCGGCGCGCCGGCGACGGCGTGACGGTCGGCTACGCGCCCGCGACGGCGGTGCCCGAGAGGCTGTACCCGTCGATGTTCGACCAGCAGGAGCACGGTGGCCTGCCCCGGACGCCGGACGGATTCGACGAGGACGCCGAGCTGGACCGCGCCGTCGCGCTGGCGGAGGCCTCGGACGTCGCCGTCGTGGTGGTGGGGCAGCCGCAGAACATGATCGGGGAGAACGCCTCGGCTTCGACGCTGGACCTGCCCGGGCGGCAGCTGGAGCTGCTGCAGCGGGTCCACGCCACGGGCACGCCGACGGTGGTGCTCGTGATGTCGGGCCGCCCGCTGGACCTGCGCTGGGCCGACGAGCACGCCGCCGCGATCCTTCAGGTCTGGTACCCCGGCACCCGCGGCGGCGACGCCGTGGCCCGCGCCCTCTTCGGAGACGTGTCCCCGGCGGGGCGGCTGCCGTTCACGTGGCCGCGCCACGTCGGCCAGGTGCCGATGGTCTACTCCCACTACCGGACCTTCGCCCCGCAGGACCAGGCCAAGCGCTACTGGGACGAGCCGAGCACCCCGCTCTACCCGTTCGGCCACGGGCTGTCGTACGGCAGCTTCGGGTACTCGGACCTGAGGGTGGCGGAGCGGCTCGCGGTGGGGGAGTCGACGGAGGTGTCGGTCACGGTGACCAACACCTCCGATGTCGCGGCCGACGAGGTGACACAGCTCTACATCCACCAGCGGTTCGGCACCTCCACGCGCCCGGTGCGCGAGCTGAAGGGGTTCCAGCGGATCCACCTGGCGGCGGGGGAGTCGCGGCAGGTCACCTTCGACCTCGGCCCGGACCAGCTGCGCTACTGGAGCACCGTGACGGAGGGGTGGGTGCAGGACGCCACCGTCGTCGACGTGTTCGTCGGCGCCGACTCGACCTGCACCCTGACGGCGACCATCGAGGTCACCGCCTGACCCCGCCCACCCATTGCTCCCACCGCGGGTTGAGCCGCGGGCGCGCGTCGCTTCGCTCCTTGCGGCAGGCCCGGGTGGGATCCGCTGATCCCGTCGCCCATGCTTCCCTCATCGCTGGTTCAGGTGCCCCTCCCGACTCTGGGTGAGGAGCCCCTTCCGCTGGCTGAGGTGCCGCGCAGCGGCCTCGAAGCCTAAGAAACGTGGGCTGACAAGGAACGTTATTTAGGACGCTCCTATGTTTTGTCAACCCCTTTTTCGAGGATTCTGAAGGTCTGGCGGGCGACGTATCGTTTGAGGCAGCGGCGGATCTCTCGCTTGGTTCGGCCTTCAGCGGTGCGGCGTTCGATGTAGGCCTTGGTGGCTGGGTCGTTGCGTTGTCTGCAGAGGATGATGGTGTGGATGGCCTGGTTGAGGTGGCGGTCGCCGGAGCGGTTAAGGCGGTGTCTGGTCTGTTGTGTGCCGCTGGTGGCCGGGATGGGGGCGGTTCCGGAGAGCATCGCGAATGCGGCCTCGGAGTGGACGCGTCCGGGATGGGACCACACCAGCAGCAGGCTCGCCGCGACGATCGGTCCGACGCCGTTGAGGTCGAGCAGGTCAGGGCGCCACTTCCTGACGATGTCGAGGATCTGCCGTTGCAGGGCCTTGGCGTAGAGCCGCAGCGACCGGGCCCGCTGTGCGAGTTCCTTCAGTACCGGCATCAGGATCCCGGTCAGGGGGTCGTCATTGGTGTGGGGTCGTAGTTTCAGGGCCTGGGTGACCATCGGGGCGGTCTTGCGGCCGGTGAACCGTGACCGGAGCTCGTCGGGGGCGGTGAGCACCATCGAGCGGAGTTGGCGTTCGGTGTCGGTGGCCTGCGTGATCGTCAGGTGTCTGCTGGTGACAAGGACCTGGAGCGCGGCACGGTCACCGGTGACCGCCCGCGGGGTGGACAGGGAGTCCCGGCCCAACGCGTCCCGGGCTGCCCGGACCGCGTCGATGGAGTCGGACTTTGCGCCGTTGCGGCGCTTGATCCGCTCTGGTCGGTCGACCTCGACCACCAGTTCGCCGGCCAGGGCGCGGGTCAGGCCGATGCCGTGGCTGTTGGTGCCCTCGATGGCCCACCCGCGCCGGCCGGGACGGGTGTGGGCCCAGTCGATGAGCTGCTGATAGCCGGCCGGGTCGGCCGGGGTCTTGATCGTGTCGAGCACCCCGCCGGTGACCGCGTCAACGGCCGCGGCGACGTGGAACTGCTCGTGGGTGTCGACCCCGATCACGAGGTCGACAAGCTCGCGGAGATTCTTCACACTGGACATGCGTCCCCTTCCATGGACGTCAACCATCGGGTTCCGATCCGGGCAGGGACTAGGCACAACTGTGATGGGACACAACCGGCGCTGCTGACGCTGGTTGGTCAAGCTCCTGAATCAGGCCACTGGTTTCTGCTCGGGTCGGGGTCGACGCTCACGCCGGACATGTCCTGACCAAGGCACCCGGAGGGCCAGCTTCGAGGAGAGTCACGACGCGACCGTCGATCCCAACAACACCACCAATGAGGTGGTGACACCAGACTCACAGCTTCGAGGC
>NZ_JBUZNN010000015.1:0-61274 GCF_055326235.1 Tessaracoccus yangjingae
TGTCAACGCCGGACGAAAACTGACCCCCTGTTGCCGATCGAAAATTGACCCCTCTCATGGTTGTTGTTGGTTCTACTTGGTTGGTTGGCGACGGTGGCCGCGGGTGCGGTAGGAGTCGCCGTCGAGCCCGATGACGTGGGCGTGGTGGACGAGGCGGTCGATGGTCGCGGCGGCGACGACGTCGTCGCCGAGGGTTTCGCCCCAGCGGCTGAAGGGCAGGTTTGAGGTCACGATGACGGTGCCGGTCTCGTAGCGTGAGGCGATCAGTTGGAAGAACAGGGCCGCGGCGGTGGTGTCGAAGGGCAGGTAGCCGACCTCGTCGATGATCAAGGCGCGGTAGCGTTTCAGCCGGCGCAGCTCGCGTTCGAGGGCGCCGGAGGCGTGGGCGGCGGCGAGCCGGTTGATCCAGCCGGTGGCAGAGTCGAACAGCACGGGATGGGCTGCTTCGGCGGCCTTGATGCCCAACGCGATCGCCAGGTGCGTCTTCCCGGTGCCGGGTGGGCCGAGGAGGACCACGTTCTCGCGTTTCGGGATGAACGTGCAGGTGGCCAGGTGCGCGATCAGGTCACGGGACGCGGCGGGGATGTGGTCGAAGACGAAGTCCTCGACGGTCTTGACGGCTGGAAGGTGAGCGGCCGAGATCCGCAGCCGGGTGCCGTTGGCGGTGCGGGAGGCGACCTGGCGGCCGAGGACGGCGGCGAGGTACTCCTCGTGGGACCAGCCCTCGGCGCGGGCCCGGTCACCGAGGTCGGTGAACGTCTCAGCGATCACCGGGGTCTTCAGCTCCCGGGCCAGGAACCCGATCTCGCCGGTCAGGTCCCTCGCGGTGAGGCTCATCAGGCCACCGCCCCGGACGCGCTCGCCGGGTCGATGCCGGGCAGGTCGAACAGGTCGTCGTAGACGCTCAACGGCCGGAGTCCGACGTCTTCGCCCACGCCGCGGGCATCGACGCGGACAGCCTTCTGGTGCGCCGCCCGCAGCGTCTTCGCGGTCGCGACGTGGGCAGGGTCGGTGAGGGTGCGCCGCTGGTCCCAACACCGCGCATGAGAGGCCACGGGTTGGCCGGCGCAGGTGACGGTGACGGTGTCCATGTCACAGCCGACGTCGACGAACCGGCCGATCACGGCGGGGTCGACCGAGTAGTCGTTACCCGCGACCCGCACGTAGTAGTCACGGCCCAGCCGGACCCGGCTACTCGACCCGACCAGCGGCGCCACCGGCGGCAGGCTGCTCATCGCCGCCACCTCCGACGCCAGCATGTCTGCTGGTCTAGCGCCGGTGCGGCGCAGCAGCCGCTGATTCGCCCGCGGTAACCAGTCCGCGAGTTGGGTGTTGAAGTCGGCCGGGGAGACGAACTCGCGGCCCGGCATGAACGACGTCTGCAGGAACCCGTTGGCCCGCTCCACCACCCCCTTCGCCTCCGGGTCACGGGGATTGGTCTGATAGATCCTGGTCCCCAACGTTCCGGCGAAGCCCCTCGCGGGCACCGTGAGGCGTCGGTGCTGCCCGATCCCTGCCTCGTTGTCCCACACCAGCATCCGCGGGACCGCCCCGAAGCTCCCCGCCAATAGCTGCCACATGCCCGCCAGCAGGTCCCCGGTCTGACGGGTCGGCAGCAACAGGGCGGCGATGAACCCCGACCAGGCGGCCACCATCGTCAACACCGGCGGCGCCGCGAGCACCCCGTCAGCCACCGGCACGACCCTCGGCGGGAACCACAGATCGCACTGCACGATCTCCCCGGCCCGATACTGGGTCCGATCCGCCGGGTCCGCCGGCAGATACAACGGCCGCAACTCAGCCACCCTCGCCCGCAGCACCGACGACGAATGCTCCCAGCTGATCCGCTCCGCGATCACCGTCGCCGGCATCCGCGGCGTCGCCGCCAACAACGCCCGGATCTGCGGCTCGACGGCATCGACCAACGACCCCGGCGACTCCCGCTCATACCTGGGCGGAACGTCCGAGGCCAACGCCGACCTCACCGTGTTCCTTGCCACCCCCAACTGGCGCGCGATCGCCTTGATCGCCAACCCCTCCGACCTATGAAGCCGTCGGATCTCGGCCCAATCCTCCACACTGATCACTCCCTCACTCTGACGGAGAGGGGTCAAAATTCACTCGGCGCCACGGGGTCAGTATTCACTCGGCATCGACAGCAGTCTCTGGTTCGATCACTCACACACCCGCGAAGAGGGCTACCTCATGTGGCACTGTCCGCACTGCCAAGCCAAGCAAGGAGACTTCTATCTTCGCCCCAGCCGTGCGGAGATCGTTCATGGGGGCACAGTGATCCCTGACCCCAGAGGCATGTCCCTCTGGAACGCGTTGGAGGAACGCCTCGCCTGGGCAGGAATCGACCCCGTTGAACGGGTAGCCGATGAGCGGCCCGCAGCACCGTCCGACCCTGAGAGTCGCGACGAGGCCGCCGAGAAGTCCCCGCGCCAAGTCGACGCCCTCCCCCACGCTCTCCCGATTGGCACGCAACTCGATCACCGGAACAAGACAGAACCAACCTCAACAGGTCAGGCGCGCGCCCAGAGGACCAGCATCCAACAAGCCGAGATCGACGCCATCAACAAAGAGGCGGAAGCAGACACCAGGTCCCCAGACGACCCCGGCCGGATCCAGGCGTTCTACGCGCGGACCCTGCGAGCCGCAAAGCTCCATGACCCCGGGCAGGTGTGATGTGGGTCTAGTGGCCAGCCAGACCGACATTCAATTGGTGAAGAAACAGTCCGAGGGTGCTCCGCACCGATTCGGGTTGGGTCATGCCCTTTTCGCGGTTGGTCAGCTCGATCAGGCGTACCAGACGATGACCGGTCCAGTTCGTGGGGTCGATGGGGAGCCGCATCAGGCCGCGGGCCAGGTTGCCCAGGTGTCGGTGCCCGAGGTGAGGGAGCACTGTGACCACCTGTGCGGCTAGTTTTTGCCAGGCCAGGGGGATCGGTGGCAGCTGCGGTCGCTTTTTGGAGGTTCCTGCGCGTCTTGGTGAGTTAGAACTCTCTAGAGCTGTAGGCCTAACGGAACCACTACGTGGTAGGTGGCGGGCCGCTAGGCGAGCCATTCCGCGGGGCATGGTCAGGTGTCGGGTGGAGGCGATGCGACGCTGCCGGCCGCCGTGGTGGGCATGGGCTGCGGCACGCTCGTTCGCGGTGAGGTAGCGGCCTTGGACGACGGTGACGGACATGCCGATGGCTTCTAGGACGTAGCGGGCGTGACGGACGGCGTCGCGGCTGACACCGAGCTGACGGGCAACGGTTTCGTGTGAGGTTCGCACTCCTCGGCCGGTAGAGCCGTCGGCGCTGTCGGCGTCGTGGCGGGCGACCTTCATCACGAGGGGTCGGCTGGACTTGCAGCGGTTGATGGCGGCCTTGCCGCGGGTGCTGTGCAGCTCGAGCGAGGTAGCGAGGAGCCAGCGTTGCCGGCCGTTCCACACGGGGATGGTGGCGGTTGTGCCGACCGGATCCGGTGCCCACGATCTGCCCAGCTGTTCGAGGCCGGCGATCAGGGACAGTGCGCGTCGGGTGCGTTGGATCAGCGGCGGGGGCCATCCGTGTTTCTTGGCGAGGGTGCGGGCCGAGGTGCGGCCTTCGCGGCACAGCGCGCCGGCGATCTGCAGCACGAGCTGGACTTGGTCGGCGAGGTCGGCGCGATTCAGGACCAGCATCCCGGCGACGCTGGTGATGCGGTCGGTGATCCATGTCGGTGTCTGCGGCGACTCCGGTGTGGTCTGCTCGACGGGGCGTAGTTGGGCCAGGACGTCGCCGAGGAGTCCGTGGAGGGTCATGGGTGGGCGAGGTTCGCGAACCGGGAGAACTGGCCCTGGAATGCGAGGGCGGAGGTTCCGGTTTGGCCGTTGCGGTTCTTCGCGACGATGACGTCGGCCTCTCCCCTGCGGGGGCTGTGGGGGTCGTTGAGGTCGTCGCGGTGGAGCAGCATCACGATGTCGGCGTCCTGCTCCAACGAGCCTGACTCGCGCAGATCCGACAGGGCCGGCTTGCGGTCGGCCCGTGTCTCGGCTGAGCGGTTCAGCTGCGACAGCGCCACCACCGGGACGGCCAACTCTTTGGCCAGCAGTTTGATCTGCCGCGAGAACTCGGAGACCTCGACCTGGCGGGACTCGACGCGTCGCCCTGAGCTGAGCAGCTGCAGGTAGTCCAGAACGATCAGCCCGAGGCCTTGGCGGCGAAGTTGGCGTGCCTTGGAACGCAGCTCGAGCGGGGTGACGCCGGGGCGGTCCTCCAACCACAGCGGCGCGTCCTGGACGGAGGAGGAGTGTTGGGTGATGGCATCCCACTGGCGGGAGTCCAGCTTCCGGTCCTTCAATGCCTGCAGGGGAACTGTTGCTTGTGCGGCGAGGAGCCGCAGCATCAGTTCCTGCCTCGACATCTCCAGCGACAGGAACAGGGTGGGGACGCGGTCGAGGATCGCAGCCCGCCGCGCGATGTCCATCGCGAAGGTGGACTTTCCCATCCCGGGGCGTGCCGCGATGATGACCATGTTGCCGGGCTGCAGCCCGCCGAGCAGGCGGTCCACATCGGTGAACCCGGTGGGTAGCCCGGGTGCGGTGTCGGATTCGAGCCAGTCGAAGGTTTCTTCCAGCAGTGAGCCGGCCAGCGGGGTTGTTTCTCGGCGGCTGTTCTCGGTGGCGGAGTAGATGGCCTGCTGGGCCTGGTCGGCGATGTCGGCGGCCTCCCCGTGCGCGTCGAAGCCCAGCTGGGTGGCTTTCATGCCGGCGGTGATCACTTTGCGGCGCAGTGAGTGGTCGCGGACGATTTCGGCGTAGTGGTTGGCGTTGGCGGAGATCGGGCTCGCGGCCAGCACCTCGTGGAGGTAGACGCTGCCGCCGATGGTGTCGAGGGCTCCGCGTTTCTCCAGCTCGTCGGCCAAGGCGATCGGTTCGGCGGGGCGGCCGGCGTGGGTCAACGACACGATCGCGGTGAAGATCATTTCGTGGCGGGGCTGGTAGAAGTCCTCGCCGGTGAGGATCTCGGTGATGTCGTCGACGACGGTGCCGGTCATCATCATGCCGCCCAGCACGGCCTGCTCGGCTGCGTGGTCGTGGGGCGGGGTCCGAAGGAGGGTGTCGCGACTCGCCGGGGCGTCGGTCGATATAGGGGCCGTATAGGGGGTGCGTGGGCTGCGGGGAGCCGACATGGGAAGTGTCCTATCTGTCCTTGTCAGAGCTGGAATGCTCGGGGGTGACAGACGGGCCGACGGCTTCCTGGCGCACCGAAAATGGGTGCACTGAACCCGGCGTGCCACTAGACACGCCTGATATAGGGGGTAGAATCGGACGCAGAGATCGCGAAACCTAGGTCTTCACCTGGAGCTGCTAACTCCGATAGGTGACCTCTCCTTGGCAGTTGGAGAGTCCGGGGAAAAGCGATCAGACGATGTGTCGATCTACAGGAAGGCCGGTCCCGTCAGGGGCCGGTTTTTCTATGCCATGGGCCTCCTCGCACTGCGTATGAGGCTCATCAGGCCACCAGGCTCGGCTGGTTGGCGCGCTCGCGGGCTGCGTCGTCGATGAGCTTCTGGATGTCAACGGGGACCTTCAGTCCGGCGCCGAGGGCGGCGTAGTAGGCCAGAGTGTCGGTCAGACTGAGACCCAACTCGTCGGCCATGGCCTCGAATCGCATCTTGTCTTCAGGGACGAGGCGCACCGTGGTGCGAGTACGAAGAATTCCCCCACGGGGACTACGGCCTGGGCCGGGAGCTCGACGCGCTGACATGCTGACATCCTGTCGCAGGACACGCATCCCGCCCGGGAGACACGCCGCAGCATCGTAGGACGCATACAAGCCTTTTGCCATTGTCACCACCCTCTCAATTCAAGGAGGCATCCCCGACTCCACAGGTGTGACAGGCAGCACAGCAATTTTCTCATCCCAACCGGGTCACATCGGTGGCCCGCGGGCGGCTTCCTGCTGGGTAGAGGAGGTCCAACAAGATGCTCGACCCTGTCGAGGTGGCCTACCGCCACCACGCCCCCACCGAACCCGCAGCCGTCTCGTCGGTCGGCGTGTGCTGCCGCTGCGGCCAGACCGTTCCCGTGCAGTCGATCAGCAGCGTGGTGTCAGCCAAGTTCACCGGCTTCGACCTGCTCGGCGCCGGCGACGGGCTGTGCCAAGGCTGCGCCTGGGCGTTCAGCACGCCAGCTCGCCGACTGGTGCTGTCGATCACCGCCACCACGGCCACCGTCCTCGACACCCCTTCGCTGTTCGACTCCCTCCTGCGTCCCAGCGGCAGCTCCGCGATCGTGGTTCCCCTGAGCGGCCGCAAACATGTGTTGCCCTACGCGCAGTGGGGCACCGTGCGTGTCGATGACATCAACCTGACGTGGCAACCCAGCGACGTTCACAGGTTGAGGATCGTCGCCGATCTGCGACTCCTGGGCGCCCCGGCCACCTCGTTGCCCGGATCTGCTCCGCCGGCGCGGTGGCTGACCAGTCGGCACCCCTCGGCGTGGGAGGCGATCGGCCGGCAGTGGCGCCAGCTGGACCCGTGGCGCCCCACGCCCCACCTGGATCTCGCGATCAAAGCAACCCATCACCTGAAAGGAACCCTTCGATGAGCCTGGTCACCGCGGCGCTGCTGGTTGTCAGCGACGACAACAAGTTGACCCACCTGGTCGGATCCACCCCGGCTGTCGCCGGCGCCCGCCCCTCCGACCGTGACGTGCTGTGCGGAGCCGACTACGCGTGCGACTCGCAGGTGCCGGTGGTCGAGATCGACTGCGGTGAGTGTCTGATCGCCTCACAGCCCTACTGGGGTCTGCCCAGCTGGACCGAAGCGCAGCTGCCATGACCGGAACCAGGCCAGGCGCAGCCTTCCAGGATGACCTGGTGACGCTGATGCGCAAGCACCAGTTCCGGGGGGTCCCGGCACGGGTCAGCACCACCATCAAGACCGCCGCCCTCAACAACGATCAGCAGAGCCTCCGGGAGTGGCTCCCCCGCGCCGTCTCGCAGATGATCAAGGACCACCGATGACCCTCACCGACACCAGGCCGACCCAGATGTGGCTGCACGCCACCGCCGGCTTCATGCCACCCCTCGAAGGCCCCGCCGGCACAGCGGAGCGTCTCCTGCTCCTGCTCCACTACAGCATCGACTGGGACACCAGCTGGGTCGCCGGCTACCGCACCACCTACTGGGACAAGCTGCTGCCCGACCGGATCCTGGTGGCCTCCCAGCAAGCCGCCAACCTGCGGCAGTGGTGGACCCAACTCGCCGACGATCTGCAAGCCTTCCCCACGACCGCCACCGCCCGCCACGAGCTCGCGCACCTCCTCGACGCCTCGGACCCGGCGGCCGTGCTGCGCGTCCTGCGCCAGGAAACACTGGCCCTCGTGCTGCGGACCCGCATCGTCGCCGAGACCCGCAAGCACCGATGAACATCACCTGGACGGGCACCGCCACCGCCACCTCATCGATCAGCCACGGCAGCGAAACCCGCGGGCTGATCACCATGCTGCGCCGCGAGACCATCATCGGCCCCGACCACACCCCGGTGACCATCCCCCTGATCTCCGGCAACGCCTTCCGCGGCCGGCTGCGCCGCGTCGCCGAACAGCAGCTCGCCGAAGTGCTGCACTACCGCGGGAAACTCACCCTCGCGGCCGCCGCCGCCCTCCGCAGCGGCGGATCGCTGGTCAAGACCAGCGCCGCCCCCATCTCCGGCTCCCGCCTGGCTGAACTACGCCACCTGGTCCCACTGATCGGGATTTTCGGCACCGCCGGCGCCGGCCGCATCATCGACGGCTGCCTCCAAGTCGGCAAACTCCTCCCCCACGCCACCGAAACCGCCCACCTTCTGGGCCAACCAGCCCCCCTCTCCGTCCAGGACCTCACCCAGATCGAGACCTACAGCCGCGTCGACGACAGCTACCGCCACGACGCCGCCACCCCCGCCGTCGATGACCACGCCAGCCAGCTGCAGTACCGCATCGAAACCTTCCGCGCCGGCACCACCTTCGACGTCTGGCTCAACCTCACCTCCCCCACCGACCTCGAGGCTGCCTTCTTCACCGACGTCCTCGCCCACTACAGCCACACCGCCACCATCGCCGGCCGAAGCGCCATCGGCCACGGCCGACTCCGACTCGACATCACCACCACCGCCACACCCCCCACCCGCCTCGACTGGCGCACACAGGTCGCCGCCGACACGGACCGCGCCATCGACGCCCTCAACCAGCTATGACCACGCCCGCCTACCGGCCCCTTCGAGTCACCGCCATCCTTCGACACGGCATCGCCCACGCCTCCCCCTGGACCGTGTCCCTCGACGGACTCCTCGCCTCCCAGCTGTGGACCCGACACAAACACACCCAGCCCCCCGGCCCACCGGCCCTCGAGCAACCCGACCCGCCCGACATGGACCTCCCGCTGGCACGCTGCACCGCAGACCCGCTCTGGTGGCACTGGGCCGCCACCTGCGGCTGGCCCGACCCCGTGCCCCAGGACCCGGAGGTCCGCTACTGGGGAACCAGGCTCGACCACCGCCACGCCGAACACACCACCACCGGCCTGCCCCAGCACCTCCACGACTCGAAAGGCCGCTGGAAAGCATTCTGGATGCCGCTGCCGGTCACCGTGGCCCACAGCCTCACCTGGCACGCCATCGGCGACCCGGAAGCCGTCGCGCGGCTCCTCGAACCCATCACCGCGATCGGGAAGAAACGCTCCCAAGGGGAAGGCCGCATCAGCAGCTGGCAGGTCGATGTCGTCGACACCCTCGACCCGTTCACCGCCGGACACCTCTCCCCCACCGGTGCCCTGGCCCGACCCTGCCCCGCGGCATGCCTGACCGGCCACCCCGACATCGTCGACGCCGGCCCCGGCTATGCCGGCGTGCGGCCACCCCACATGCACCACTCCCGGAGAACCGATGTCCGACTCCCCGCACCCCACTGACCGTGGCCTGGACATCCGGCACCTGGCCGGCCTCCGGAAACCGGCCCACAACACGGCTGATCTGGTCGACCGCATCGCCGGCCACCTCGACCAGCACGACGGCTACCTCGCCTTCTCCGGCGGGAAAGACTCCCTCGTCACCCTCCACCTCGCCCGACAAGCCGACCCCAACGTGCCGGTGTGCTTCTTCGACTCCGGCCTCGAATACCCAGAAACCCTGCGCTACATCGCCGACCTCACCGACACGTGGCACCTCAACCTGGACGTCATCCCAGCCGCCCGCCCCACCCTCGAGGTCCTCGTCGCCAACGGAACCTGGTCACACCACCGCACCGTCGGGGCACACGCCAACCTGTTCAACAACAACATCGCGATCCCCTCCGCCCACGCCCACGACCGGCACGGCCCTGGGGAGCTGTGGGGGCTGCGCAGCTACGAGTCCAGCTCCAGGCGCGTCATGTTCGCCCAAGCCCTGCGCCACGACCCCGCCGGCGGCACAGTCCACCGCACCAACGGCACCGTCACCTACTCGCCGGTGTGGAACTTCACCGAGACCGCGATCTGGGGCCACATCGCCCGCCACCGGTTGCCCACCAACCCGGTCTACGACAAACTCGCCCACCTCGGAGCACCACCCCACGCCGTGCGCGTCTCCAACATGATCGACGCCACCCAGCTCGAGAACGGGCGTCTGGTGTGGCTCAAACGAGGCTGGCCCAGCCTGTACCAGAGCATCGTCGACGCACTCCCGCGGGCTGCGGAGTACGCCTGAGAGTCCCTCAACGTCCCCGCGTGGCGGGTTCGATCATGTGACAAATGTCACCTTGAGGCGTGAGCGATCCATTCAACCTGCTGAGGATGTGAACTACCGACGGTCACCGGGGGGAGGGAGTCTGGAGATACCCCATCGGGCGAGAGAGCGACCCCGAGGTGGACCAGGACTTCGGAGGACACATGAACATGATCGAGGCGCACGGCGTGGTACGCCGGTACGGGAAGGGCCACAGGATGTTCGAGGCGGTTCGTGGCGTCGACATCACACTGGTCCGCGGGGAACTGCTGGCGGTCCTGGGCGTCAATGGGGCGGGCAAGACCTCGCTGCTGGAGATCCTGGAGGGCATGGCCCCAGCCACCGCCGGCGAGGTGCGCGTCTTCGGGTTCGACCCGCACAGGGAGCGGGCCAAGGTCCGCCCCCGCACGGGGATCATGCTTCAGGCGGCCGGCTTTGCCGGCGACCTCACTGTCGCCGAGACCATCACCATGTGGGCGGGCACCCTCTCCGCGCCCCGTCCCCTCACCGAGGCCATGGAGATTGTCAACCTCGCCCACCGCGCAGAGGTCCGCGTCAAGTCGCTATCCGGGGGTGAACGTCGGCGGCTGGACCTCGCGCTGGCAACGCTCGGCCGCCCGGAACTGCTGTTCCTCGACGAACCCACCACCGGTCTGGATCCGGCTTCTCGTGAGGCCACGTGGGAAGTGGTCCAAGGCATGCTCGACCACGGCACTTCGGTTCTGCTCACCACGCACTACCTGGAAGAGGCTGAGCAGTTGGCCGACCGGCTCGTGATCATGGCCGCCGGCCGGATCGTGAGGCAAGGAACCGTCGCGCAGATCACCGCCGAGCAGCCGTCGATGGTCCAGTTCGCCCAGTCGGTGCTCATGAGCATCCCGTTCGACGAGGTCGCGGCGCTGCCCGCCCTCGCGGGTCGCCCGTTGGTGGTGCGCAACGACGTGGTCCTGACCACGCTCGACCTGCAGGTCACGCTCGGGGCCCTGCTCGACGTCGCACAAGCCCGGGGTGCCCGGCTCGACAACCTCGATGCCCGTTCCGGCTCCCTGGAGCAGGCCTTCCTCTCGCTGTCGGCGGCGCACGGACAACCCGTCGTCGACGCTGCCGCTGCCTGAAAGGAACAGATATGACCAGCACAGATTTCCGCTACTCCCCCGCCACCGACCCCCGGCCCAGCAGCCCGCTGCGCAGGACCGCTGCCATTGCCCGCGCCGAGGCCAGGCAGTTGGGTCGCAACCGAACTGCCCTGGCGACGGCGCTGTTGATGGGCCCCACGATGGCGGCCTTCCTGGCCATGGTCAACCTGGGCAACGACCTGTCCGGTGGCACGTTCACCACCTTCGTCATCTGCATGCTGATCACCTGGTGCGTGCTGATGGCCATCTACTACAACCTCACCAGCATCTTCGTGGCACGCCGCGAGGATGGGGTCTTCAAGCGGCTCTCGACTGGAGAGGCAACCAGTTGGGAGGCGCTGGTCGCAGCAGCGGTCCCCTCCGCCGGTATCGTGCTGGCGCAGGTGGCTCTGGGTGGCGCCGCGGCCATCCTGGCCTTTGGGATGCCTTCGGTGACCAACCCGTTGCTGGCACTGGTGGGCCTGGCTGGCGCGATGGTGGTGTGCATCGGCCTCGCCGCCGCGTCAACCGCGATCACCTCATCGGTGGAGGCAGCCCAATACTCGACGATGCCCGTCTTCATGATCCTGGTCTTCTTCTCCGGCACCAACTTCCCGCTCGCCGCGATGCCCGAGATGGTCCAGGCCGTCGCCGCGCTGACCCCTCTGAACGCCGCCTCCCAGCTGGTGTCCATCGGGCTGAACGGCAGCACCCTGCTGGGCGACCGGGTCGACGGCTTCCTCGGATCGTTCCCCGCCGCCGGTTTCCCGCTGCTCGTGTTGGGCGGGTGGGTGGTCGCCTCCGTCCTGCTGGCCCGCCGCAACATGCGCTTCGAGCCCCGGCGCTGAGCCGCGGGAAGTGACAAGGTGGAGAGTATGAGCCACCCGCAAGCATCCGAGGTACGCGCCCACCCGGCGCGACAGTCGGAGCCGTACCGGAGGTTCGACCGCTACACGATGATGTCGCTCTACGCGGTTCCCCCGTTGGCGCCGTTCACCTCTGGCTTGATCCTGGCCAACGCGGCGACGTACTCGTGGCTCACGGTCGCCCACCTGGCGGCGTTGGTCGGGGCTGCGGTTCTGTGTGCGCTTGTGCTGCGGGCTGCCATCGACCGGGTGCTGGAAGGATCGCCTTGGCCGCGGACCCTGGTCGTGGCGTTCATCGCCACTTGCCTGCTGGCGGCCGGGTTCGGCGTCTTCGCCGCCCCACCGACCGGGGACGTCGGGCTGGACCTGCCAACCAGCGCGGTGTTGATCTCCCTGCTGACCTGCGTCTTTGGATTCTCCCCGGCGACCACGTGGCGGGCCCTCCCGCTCCTGGCGCTGGCAGTCGCGGCCCTCACCACGCTCAGCTGGATGGCCCTCCACCCAGGCGACGTCACCGCCGGACGGTGGTTCCCGGCCCTGTTCAGCTCTTTCCTTATCGCCCTGGGTCTGGTCGTGTCTGGCGCGGTGACCACCTGGATGCTCCGCCAGATGCGGGAACAGGCGGAACTCACAGTCGTCCGCTCGGAGTTGGCGGTGGCCGAGGAGCGCCTCCGGTTCTCCCGCGACCTGCACGACATCTTCGGCCGCACCCTGACCGCTGTCGCCGTGAAGTCGGACCTGGCAGCCGAACTCGCCCAGGCCGGCCGGGTGGAGCTCGCCACCGTCGAGATGCGCGAGGTCCAGGGCGTTGCACACGAGGCGCTGCGGGAGGTGCGCGCAGTGGTCGCCGGCTACCGCACCGTGGATCTCCCCGCCGAACTCAAGGGTGCGCGCGCCATGCTGCTCGCAGCAGGGATCCGGGCCAGGCTGCTGGGAGCCGCGGAAGGCATCGACACCCGCGCCGCGGAGGCACTGGCGTGGGTGGTCCGGGAGGGCGCCACGAACGTCGTCCACCATTCCGATGCGACGTCTTGCACCATCTCACTGACCCTGGACCAGGGCTGGGCCACAGTCAACATCACCAACGACGGCGTCGGCTCGGCCCAGCAGCGGCCCCACGGTGGCGGGATCACCGGGCTGCGCGAACGACTCCGGCAGCTCGGCGGCACCGTCGAAACCCACACCAGCGCAGGCACTTTCGCCCTGACCGGCCGCGTCCCCCAGGAGACCGAATGATCCGTGTCCTGATCGCCGACGACGAGACCCTCGTCCGCGACGCACTCGTCACCCTGCTGTCCATGCAGGAGGACTTCGAAGTGGTGGCACAGGCTGCCTCCGGCGACGAGGCGATCACCGCCATCGCACACCACAAACCCGACGTCGCAGTGCTGGACCTCCAAATGCCCGGGCGGGACGGGATAGAGGTGACGCTTGAGGCAGCCCAGGCATCGCCGTCGACGCGGTGCCTGATCGTCACATCACACGGCCGCCCCGGCCACCTCAAGCGTGCACTCGCCGCGGGCGCACGAGGGTTCCTCTCAAAGACCACCCCCGCACGGGTCCTCGCCGACGTCATCCGGCAAGTCCACGACGGTCACCGATACGTCGATCCTGAACTCTCAGCCGCCGCGATCTCCGCCGGCGACTCACCGCTCACCCCGCGCGAGGCCGACGTCCTCGAACTCGCCGACGCCGGGGCAGCGATCGACGAAATCGCCACCCGGGTCCACCTCTCCAGCGGAACTGTGCGCAACTATCTCAGCTCCGCCGCTTCAAAGCTGGGAGCGGTGAACCGCCACGAAGCCGTCCGGATCGCCCGCAGCAACGGCTGGATCTGAGCGCAGACTACCCAGTCGCGGATGCCGCCGCAGAGCCACTCCTCAGCAAGGATCCGGTTGTAGCGCTCCACTTTCCCGTTGGTGGCGCGGGGTGTAGGGAGCGATCCGTTCCGCGTTGAGCGGAGCGTTCGCGTGTGTCATCACCTGACGCCCGGTCAGGCTTGCACAACTTCGCCACGTGCCAGGGCGAAGGGCAGACGGTCGAAGATGATGCGAATCTCGGCAATCCGGCCGTCCTGAACGCGGTAGAGCTCGGCACCTGGAGCGCTCGGCACGGCCAGGTTCGCCGTGTCGTACATGACGAGCGCCTGGTCGCCGTCGCCGAAGGCCGCCAACAGCGTCGAGCTCGTCAGCGAGGCAGCGAATGGACGCATGAATCCACGCAAGGCTTCGGTCCCGGTCAGTGTTCCGGGAGGCGCGTAGCAAACGACGTCGTCCGCGACGTGCTCCAGCGCGGTGTCAAGGTCACCGGCGGTCCATGCTCGGTGGTAGGCCAGTGCAGTGTCCACCGCGGGGGTCTGCTGCTCGGTCATGGTGACTCCTACTCGTGGAAGGTTGATAACCGTGTAGACACCACCGGGTGCGTGATCGGAACGGTCGGGTTCGAATCCTGCGAGGATTGGCTCCGTGGAGTCGTTGCAGATGGAGGCCGCGCAAGGCGGCGACGAGCAGGCTTTCGCCGCGCTCATCGAACCGTTCCGCCGCGAACTCCACCTTCACTGCTATCGGATCTCGGGATCGATCGACGCGGCCGACGACCTCCTCCAGGAGGTTCTCCTGGCGGCATGGAAGGGTCTGCCGCAGTTCGCAGGCAGGTCGTCCGTCCGAACTTGGCTGTACCGGATCGCAACCACCAAGTCGCTCAACGCGGTGCGGGACCAGGCCCGACGGCCAAAATTGGCCCCTGCCCCGCCGTTTGAGCCACCGACACCATCCGACCGATTCGATCTGCCGCACTTGCAGCCCTACCCGGACGTGCTTGTTGATGAGCTCGACCCGGCGATGCGTGTCGTAGCGCGCGAAAGCATCGAATTGGCCTTCGTGGTGATGCTCCAAGCTCTACCGCCCCGTCAGGCGGCAGTCCTCGTGCTCTGTGATGTTCTCGACTTTTCGATTGGCGAGGTTGCCGACGTGCTCGGTGCGAGTCGCACTGCAGCCAAGGGAATTCTTCAACGCGCCCGCTCGGCTATCCCGGTTCCGCGCACGAGGGTCGGCTCGGCCGCCGACGACGAGTTGGCTCGCTCGTTTGCCGATGCCTTCGAGCGCGACGATGTCGATTCCATCATCGCGCTGCTGACCAACGAGAGCTGGCTGGCAATGCCGCCGGCGAGCGAGCGATACGAGTCGTTCCGCCGTCGAAGCTTTCCTGCGCGCGAGCGCAGCCGGCCGCCCAGGTGGCCGCTACACGCTCACCGCCACATCAGCAGCCAGTCGCCCAGCCTTCGTCTGTTACCTGGACGGCCGCGCGCGAGGACTCCTCGTCATTGAGCCATCGGCAGACGGGACACGCATCGCCTCGATCATGCGGTTCCTCGACGACAACCTCCACCGCCACTTCGGAATGCCCGACACCCTCACCTAACGTCAATAACGTCATGGCCAGCAACATCTAGCCCCGCAACATGGCGTACAGCGCCCAGTCAGCCGGCCGTGGTTCAGGGTTCAGCCGTCTGTGTTCGGCCACCGCGTCGATCAGTTGGGTCGTCAACACCGGGGCGGACTGCCAGGCCTTCGTCGTCTGCCTCGATCGGCGGGCTCGGTCGCGGGCGTGGGTGAGGGCTGCCCAGAGCGCGTCGTCCAGGTCGGTGGGGTCGGTGAGGCGGGTGCGGTGTTCAGCGATTCCTAGGGCGAACTGCCCTGCGGTGGTGTGGGGCGCCGGAGGTGCATGCTCGGGTTTGACGTCGACGTCGCGGGCCTTGTTCAGTCGGTTCCATGCGTCGTCGCACATGCGGCGGAACTTCCGCAGCCGCGGCGACTCGGGGTCAACGAGCAGCAACTGGTCAGCTCGATTCAGCCAGTCCTCGAGGACGTCGAAGCACCGGTTGGCCAAGTCGTCGTTGAATGCCAGCAGCATCCAGAGCTCCTGGAATCCGAGTCGGTCGGATCCCGGGACCAGGTTGGAGCGCAGCAGTGCCTCGAACTCGGCCTGTGGGAGCAGCCGGAGCACCGTGGCGGTGCAGGGTTCAGGAATCGGGGTGGGGTCGTGGCGTTCCCAGGGCGCTGGGATGGTCATGCGGCTCCTCGGTTGCGGGCGCGTTGGTTGTGGATCCGGTCATTGTGCGCGTCTTTGCACTCGCGACAGTGGCACCCTTGCCGGTAGAGCGATGCGGAGCCGGGTCCTTCATGGGTGGGTTGCTGGTCGCTGCGGCCGCGGCCTCGGCGCTGGGCCGTGGTGGTGCCGGCCCAGTAGCCATCGGCATCCCAGGCCATCGCCCAGGCGAGGCAGGCGGTTTGGGCGGGACAGGCCTGGCACAGCGTGGCCATGCCGGCGGGAACAGTGTCGGTCTCCACTGCCGGGATCCAGTCGAACTGGGTGTCGCCGGCGCACGCTGCCCCGGAAAGCAAAGGCGCGTTGGAGGGGGATCCCTCCAACGCGACCTGGGTAACTTCAGTGATCTCAGGGTACATCGGTCACGCCCTTCTGCGTGGAGGTGCTGGTCAGACACCTGGTGTGTGCGGGGGGATAGCCCGCTTCAAATCAGACTAGCCCTGGCTCACCACAGCAGGCAACCAGAAACGCCGACTACTAGTGCGGGCCCCAGCGGCAGATGGGACTTGCGTGACCGCCCGACAGCCAGCAGCACGACCGCCGCGGCCGCGGCGAGGATCAACGACACCAGCACCCCGCGCAGCGTCAGAGGCCATCCCCCGACGTGGCCCAGCACCAGCCCAACAGACAATCCGAACTTCACATCCCCCACGCCCAGAGAACCGAACACCGCCCACGCCAGGAGCACACCGGCCACGGCGGCCGCGGCCAGCACAGCTGCCCACCACCGCTCCCAGTGCCCTGACGTCGCCGCGTCCGCGGTGATGATCAGCAGCAACACAACGGCCAGCGGCCACGTGAGCGCGTCGAGCAGCAGATGGGCATCCAGATCAGTCCAGGTGGCTACCACTCCCCCAGCGACGAACACGCACCCCAGCAGCAGGGACACGGGGTCGTCGATGCGCCACGCCATCAGCCCCATCGCAACCGCGCACGAGGAAGCCGCGATGACCACCGCCCACCATCCGAACGCCGGCTGTTCCGCCTCGAGGTAGCGGCGCCGGCGAAGGACTGCGCCCAGCGTGGCCCCCACTGCCGCCCCCGTCGCCAGGAGGAAGAGAGTCACTTTGTCTCTGGCTTGGGCGGTTGCTTCTTGTCGTCGACGCGCAGCAGGTTGTAGCTGCCCGTTACAAGCCA
This sequence comes from Tessaracoccus yangjingae, assembly GCF_055326235.1. Classification (NCBI taxonomy): domain Bacteria; kingdom Bacillati; phylum Actinomycetota; class Actinomycetes; order Propionibacteriales; family Propionibacteriaceae; genus Tessaracoccus; species Tessaracoccus yangjingae. The sequence goes on from NZ_JBUZNN010000015.1 coordinate 16,940, forward strand.
CTTAGGCAGGAAGAGCTCCTCTCGCCCGTCGTCCAGCAGTGGGGCTTTGCGCTTTCGGGGCTTGTTCTGGTCGGTGGTGGTCATGGTTGTCATCCTTCCTGATGGATCTCTTGGAGGCGGATCACTCGCCTGGTTCCGGTGTGGCCGTCGGGGCCCTTCCACCGCGCCTCGTAGACCTTCTCGACGGTGAAGCTCATCCCCCGCGGCAACAGATGCTCAGTGGTACTGCCGCCTTCTGACTGACCGAAGTACATGCCGCGGCGGGTGGCCAACTCGATCACGTAGGTGTTGTCATCGGTTTGGCCAGCTTCGGAGAGCTCGTGAAGGTTGTGCGTGCCGGCAGTCCAGCGGTCGAGGTGGACCGCCGGGTAGTTTTCCAGCTTGGAGGCGTCGAAGCCTTCCGGCAGCTGCACGTTCGCGTAGACCAGGTGCTGCCGGTCGTTGCGTTCCTCGTACTGGCGGATGGAGCGGTCGATCCGCTGAACGCTCTGCAGGGCACGTGCAGGCAGCAGGTCGGTGTCACCCTGGGCGGCAGAGAGGTGGTCGGTGAGCTGCTGCCACGACGTCGCCGACGAGGTGGCCTCCTGGACCGCCCGGTACTGCGCCCGTGTCCACCGGCGTTGCGTGGCGCGCTTCAGCTTGGACCGAGCCTTCATCTGACGACCCGACACGGGCGTGCGGATCTCGTCGAACTCGGGCACGCGCATCTTGGTCGCCGCATTGGCAGGCCCGGATGCATCGCGTGGAATGATCCGTTCACGGTCCTTCTGGGCTCGGGTCAGCCGGTTGCTGGCCTCCGTCATCCGATCCAACTCGGCCAGACCTTCACGGTTGGTCTCCTTCGCCTCGAAGTCGGCCAGCGGTGTCGTCGCCGCCATCGCCAGACCCGGCATCGACCCAGCGCCGGCGTCTAGCTCCAAGACACTCTTGCGTGTTCTGCCTGCCATCGTTGATCCCTCTCTCCCCTCGTCTCCAGAAGAAGTGCACGCGCCGAGCTGCGCCCGTGACACAGCACCGCCCTCCACCTTGTTGCGACATAGGGCCCTATATAGGGGGTCATATAGGGCCCCACATAGCCCCCTATATAGGGCCCTATGTCCAGTGACGATCACCGGCCGGCCGAATTCAACCCCCTATATGGAGCCCTATATACGCGCAACATAGGGCCCTATATCAGGCCCGATATAGGGAACTGACCTCCGGACGTGGGAGGCCAAAGCCCTGCAACCCCCATATAGTGCCTATATAGGGCCCTATATTGGGCCCTATACTGCGGGTGTTGGGGTGATTCTGCCTCGCCGGCGGTGTGTTGCGCTACGACTTGTGGCGTCGACGTCGGAGGATGGACCACGATGCTGGGCAAGGACCCGGCTCCAACAAAGTGGGCTGTCACGTCTGGTGACCAGCTCAGGCCTTATCTGAGTCGGAAGGGATCGACGACATGGACCTCTCACGAGTGGTGTCACTCGCCAACGGCAAGGGCGGTGTGGGCAAGACCAGCCTGACCGCCAACCTTGCCGGTGAGTTCGCGCGGGAAGGCTCGCGCACCCTTGTCGTCGACCTCGACGTTTCCGGCAACCTGAAGCTCGACCTCGGGTTGGTCGGCCACGAAGGCGACGACGCCGGACGCGGTGTGGTCGATGCGATCGTTGAGGGAACTCCGCTGAACATCGTCCGCGACGTGCGCCCCGGCATCGACTGGATCCCTGGAGGGGCTCGCCTCAACTGGTTGCTGCCGATGACCTACGGCGCGGGCCCTGGTATCCCTGCCGGTTCGGTGGGGGAGGGGTGGCGTCAAGCGCTGGGGAAGGCCATCGCCGAGGGCGAATACGACATGGTCCTGGTCGACACCCCGCCTGGGAACCGCGAGTTGCAGCAGATGGCCTTGACCGCGGCACGCTGGATCCTGGTCCCGCTGCGAAGCGACCCCGCGTCCTGGGAGGGCCTGCAGGTGCTGGGTCCGCTGGTCAGCCATGCCCGCAAAGACAACACCGAACTGAGATGGCTCGGCATGGTGCTGTTCGGTCATCAGAGCACCGCCACCCGGGTGCGGCAGAACGTGCTGGACAACCTCGCCGACGACCACAGCGCCATTCCGCTGCTGCAGACCGCGATCCGTTCCTCGGAGAAGACCGCGCAGGAATGCCGCCTCAAAGGCCTCCTAGTGCGTGAACTCGTCGACAGGGCAGCCAGCGACCCCAGCGAGAGGTTCCGCGCACTCCGGGCCCGCCGCAGCGACCCCACGGTGAGCATCCCGGAATCGCTGCCCCAGTCCTCCACCTCGATGGCCGAGGACTACGCCGAACTGGCCGCCGAGGTGGCCGCGCTGATCCTCGAGGCGGAGGAGGCGTCGTGAGCGACCAGTACGCCTATCCCGCCAGAAGCCGGCTGGCGCACCCCGAGGATGTCGAGGATCTGGGGGCGCTGCCGGACTACCTCAAGCCCGCCGCGACACCAGCACCCGCCACACCCGCACCCGCCACACCGACCCGAGACGCCGCCGCCTCGGACGAGCACCCTGCCGGGAATCCGGTGCGAGGACTGGCCCGCCGGAAGACCCCTCCGCCGGCGGTTGCGCCCGTGGACACCACGGCCGCGGCCCCCGGATGTGACCCGCCGGTGGGGGAGAATCCCGTGCGGGCAGGAAAGGAGCCGCGAGATCTACACCGAGCCTCATCAGCGAACCTCCCCACCGGTCTCGTCACGGCCGTGGCCCGGCACCGTGAGGCCACCGGCATGTCGGCCGGCGACATCGTCGTGGCCGCCATCGAGAAGCACTTCGACCAGTTGCCGGGGATCCTTGCCGCCACCCAGGAACCGCCACCACCTCACTCCAGCGGGTTCGCCGCGAGGGGACCGAAGGCGGCGCCGGTGGTCGACAACACCAAGCTGTTCGCCTACCGGCTCGTCCCCTCCGACTTCGACTACCTCGATCAGCTGGTCAACCAGCTCGGGGCCCGCGACCGCACCCATCTCATACGAGAAGCCCTCACCACATACTTCAAGGACTGAACCATGTTGAAGACCACCCCACCCACCGCAGAGCCGACCCCGGATGTCGCGCTGACCCAGGTCAAGCACCGCCGCCGCCCGTTGCTGTGGGTGCTGGCAGCACTGCTGATCGCCTTGGGCGCTCTGCTGTCGGGAGCGGTGGTCAACATGGTCAAGGACACCGTGCCGGTGGTCGTGGCAAGCCGAGACATCCCGCGCGGTGCGCAGCTGACCGTCGAGGATCTGGCCACCGTCGACGTGCATCCCGATCCTGCGCTGCGGACCACCCCGGCCGACGGGCTCCCCACCCTGGTGGGACAAACCGCCATGGTCGACCTGCCTCAAGGGGCGCTGCTGGTCCCCGGCTCAACAGGGTCCGGGATCACCCCCACCGAAGGCCAGTCGCTGGTCGGTGTGGCGCTGACCCCACCGCAGATGCCCGCCGGCGGCCTCAAGCAGGGGCAGGTGGTGCAGCTGATCTCGACCCCCCGCCAAGGCGACGACGTCGTGGCCGGCGCCCCGGTGATTGACGTGGAGGCCATGGTGGTGACCACCGAGGCGGTCATCGACACCAACATGACCGTGGTCAACGTCACCGTCGACGCCGACCAGGCGCCGCTGGTGGCCACCCTTTCGGCCACCGGCCGTCTCGCGCTGATCGTGAAGGGGGCCTGATGGCTGTCATCGTGTTGTGCTCCGCCGCCGGGTCGCCTGGGGTGTCCACCACCGCCATCGGTTTGGCGTTGGCCTGGCCGAGGCCGTGCCTGCTGCTCGAGGCCGACCCCACCGGCTCATCGGCCATGCTGACCGGCTACATGCGCCAATACGCCCCCAACGGGGTGGTGTCAGTGTTCGACCTGGCGGTGCGCTACCGCCAAACCGGGACCATCCCGCCCCTGATGGACGTGGCCACCCTGGTCCCCAACACCGAGATCCGGCTGCTGTCCGGACCACGATCCCCCTCCCACGCGGCCGTGATCAACGACGCCTGGAACCCGCTGGTGGCACAGCTGCAGCAGCTCGACGGGGCCGGCATCGACGTCCTCGTCGATCTGGGCAGGCTCGGGATGACCGGGAGCCCGACGGCACTCCTCCAAGGAGCCGACCTGGTGGCCCTGGTCACCCGCAGCACTCTGCCGGCGCTGGTGCCCGCGAAGTACTGGGCAGACCACCTCACCGAAATCGTGGGCGCCGACTCCGGGCGCGCCGGGCTCCTGTTGATCAGTCCCGGGCACCCCTACTCGGCCGATGATGTGGCCAAACAACTCAAGCTGCCCGTGATCACGACACTGCCCAACGACCCGACCACCGCCGATGTGTTCCATCTGGGCGCCAAACCTGGCCGTCGCTTCGATCGCAGCCCGCTGTACAGGTCGCTGCCCCCCGCGGCCTCGGCGATCCGCACCCAGATCGAGGCGTCGCGCCGCAGCGTGCAAGGAGTACAGGCATGAGTCAGCCCATCCCGCTCGATGACTTCGAGTTCTTCCGCGACGGCTGGAACCGCATCGACGCTGCGGATCCGCTGCGGGTCATCGACCCCCAACCCGTCGCCGTCCCAGATGCCGCCCCGTCGGTGGTGGCGTCGACGGTGCGGCATCTGCCAGCCTCGTGGGCGCACACGCCGAAGCGCAGCGCGCCGCGGACTCAGCACACCTTCGGTCCTCCGCCCGGCTACGTCGATGAGGTGTGGGATCAGTCGGATCTGGATTGGGCCCAGATCAAGGCGCTGCGGATCGCGGCGACCAACGCGATCGCCGAGCAGCGGACGGCCAACTCGACCGAGGACGAGGAACAGGCGCTGGGCCGGGGGGTGATCGCCGAGCTGGTTGACCGGATGATCGCTGACGAGATGCGCATGGGGCTGCAGCCCGATGATGCGAAGGCCGGCAAGATCCGTCGGGCGGTGTTCGATGCGCTGTTTGGTCTGGGCCGTCTCCAGCCACTGATCGACTCGAAGTGGATTGAGAACATCGAGCTGCACGGCTGCGATGTGGTGCACATCGAGCTGAAGGACGGCACCATGTGCGACGGGCCGGCGGTGGCCGACAGCGATGAGGAGCTGATCGCCGACCTGCAGTTCTGGGCTTCGCGTTCCAAGGAGCATCCGCGACCGTTCAGCCCCGCCACGCCGGAGATGAACCTGCCGTTGGGGGAGTCGGCCCGGTTGGCGGCGTTCGCCTGGGTGACGCTGCGGCCGATGGTCACCATCCGTCTGCACGGCATGGTCGACGTCGACTTCGACGATCTGATCGCGAAAGGCACCCTCACGCCGCTGGCCGCCAACTTCCTCGGCGCGGTGGTCCGCGCGGGGGAGTCGATCGTGGTGTCCGGTGCGCAGGGCGCTGGGAAGACGACGCTGTGTCGGGCGCTGTGCGCGGCGTTGCCGCCCAGCGAACGGATCATCACGTTCGAGACCGACCGCGAGCTGCATCTGGAGCGGATGCCGAACAAGCATCCGCGGGTGTTTGGGATCGAGGCCCGCCAAGGGCAGGGGGAGTTCCGCCCCGACGGCCGCGAGGCGGGGAAGTTCGAGATCTCTGAGGCGTTGATCGGCTCGCTTCGGCACAACGCCGACCGGCTCCTGGTCGGTGAGGTGCGCGGCGGCGAGATCATGGCGATGATCCAGGCCATGCAGGGTGGCCGTGGCTCGATCTCCACCACCCACGCCCGCTCGGCCCGCGACACGTACAACAAGCTGGTCACCTGCTGCCTCGAGGTCCCTGGCGTGTCGGAGAGCTACGCCACCCGCACCATCGCCTCAGCGATCAACTACGTGGCTTTCATCAAGAAGGTCAACATCGCCGGCAAGGGGGAGCGGGTCCGCCGGGTCCGGCGGGTCACCGAGATCATCGCGATCGAACTCACCGCGGACGGGGTCAGTTTCACCGACGTGTTCAAAGACGACGGCACCGGTGTCGGCAAGGCCAACACGGTCCCGCCCTACGTGGAGGACCTGGTCGATGCCGGCTTCGACTACGACGGCTTCGTCCGCGAACGGGGCCTCAGCTGATGAGCCCCGCGATGATCGCCACGGTGGCGGCTGCGTTGATCGGCGTGGGGATCGCCCTGGCAGTGCTGGGGTTCATGCCTGTGCCGGAGGCCACGTCGAAGCCGCGGCGCACCCACGCCACCGGCACGGGCACACGCGTGTCGCGGGCCACGTGGATCAAGCTGGGCGTCGGCGCCGTCATCGGGTTGGTGACCGGGCTGCTCACCGGATGGGTGATCCTCATCGTGGTGGTGCCGGCCGCGCTCGTCGGGTTGCCGTACCTGCTGGGCAGCGGGGCGGATCAGGCCGGCATCAAGCGGCTCGATGCGCTGGAGGAGTGGACCCGGTCCCTCTCAGGTGTGCTGGGGGCCGGTGTGAGCCTCGAGCAGGCGATCGTCGCGTCGCAGGCCTCGGCCCCGGCAGCCATCCAGACACAGGTCAACACCCTGGTGGCCAGGTTGCGGTCGCGGATGAGCAGCGAGGAGGCCCTCCGTCGATTCGCGCAGGATCTGGGCGACACCACCGCCGACAAGATCGTGTGCGCCCTCATCCTGGGTGCCAGGCGGCGCAACATCGGCCTGACCCGGATCCTGGAAGACCTCGCCGAATCGGTGGCCGAAGACGTGGCCGCTCGCCGGATGGTGCAAGCGGAGCGGGCCCGGCAGACCACCACCGTGCGCTACGTGACCTTGATCACGGTGGTGGTGTTCGGCGGGTTCCTGCTCCTGGGTGGGGCCTACGTCGCGCCCTACGGCACCCCGCTCGGGCAGCCGATTCTGGCCCTGCTGCTGGCCTGCTACGTCGGCGTGCTGGTGTGGCTGAGGAAAATGAACCGGGCCGAGCCCCTGCCGCGCCTCTTGGAGAGGGTTCAGTCATGACGGAGCTGCAGTTGGCGTTGATCGCGGGAACCCTGCTGGCCGCCGGCCCCGTGGTGTTGATCATGCGGTACGCGCCGCGGCACCCCGCGCTGGGCGCCTATCTGGAGTTGGCTGGAAGCAGCGCCGGCGTCAACAACCCCACGGGCACCGGCACGGGTGTGGTGGGGCAGACGGCGGAGGATCGGCTCGGGTTCTGGCTGCAGCGCCGCATTGGGGCCCGGATTCAGGTGCCCCAGGCGGAACTGGAGATGCTGCGCATCCCACCGCACCGGTTCCTGGCGCAGAAGGCCACCTTCGCCGCGGTCGGGTTGATGCTTCCCACCGTCATGTCGGTGCTGCTGTATCTGCTGGGTGTGCCGATGCCGATCGGGATCCCGGTGGTGGGCAGCTTGCTGCTGGCCGTGGTGCTGAGCTTCATCCCCGACTACAACGTGCGCGACAACGCGCGGAAGGCGCGAGCCGAGTTCACCTACGTGCTGGGCTCCTACATGGACCTGGTGGCGATGGAACGTCGCGCCGGCACCTCCCCGAGGCAGGCGCTCGAGGACGCCGCCGAAGTGGCCGACTCGTGGGTGTTTCAACGGCTCGCCGAAGAACTGACCCACTCACGGCTCTCCGGGGTGGCCCCATGGGAACGGCTCGGCGCCTTGGGGGAGCGGTACATGGTCACCGAACTCACCGAGCTCGGCCACATCATGCGCATCGCCGGCACCGAATCAGCGGGCGTCTACGAAACCCTCAAGCAGCGTTCCAAGGCCATGCGCAAGGCCCACCTCGCCCGGGAGCTGACCGCAGCCAACGAAACCTCCACCAAGCGAAGCGCCCCCATCGCGTTGCTGGGGTTGGTGTTCCTCGCACTGCTGGTGGTACCGGCCCTGCTCGCGATGCTCACCATGAACTGACACCGGCGCATCCCCGTTGCCGCTACGCCTCATAGCTGGGTGAACACCTCGCAAGGCAAGATCTGCCAAGTAACCAGCGGTCACCTGTCACACCTGGGTGCCGAAACTGGCCCTCTCGAAGGAGAAGGCCCAACCTTGAAAGGACTTCAACTATGAATGCACTCCACTGGCTGGTCGGCGTCATCGTCGCCGCCCCCGCCGTGCTGCGAGCCAAGAAGCAGCGAGGCGACATCACGCTGCAACAGGTGATCTGGGCCGCCGGTATCGCCGTCGCCGCTGTCGCCGTCATCGCAGCGATCGTCGCCATCATCAACGGCTACGTCGCGAAGATCCCCGTCTAGAACAGATCTGACTGTGTCTCGGCGGCGGTGCGCACCAGGTCGGCAGCGCGGGTCGGTCACCATCGAGATGGTGATCCTGTTTCCCGTGCTGCTGATCATGCTGTTCGGAGCCGTCCAAGCGGGGTTGTATTTCCACGCCCGCAACCTTGCGATGTCGGCCGCCCAGGAAGGCGCCCGAGTCGCAGCAGCCTATGACTCCACCACCGGTCGTGGCGCAGCTGCAGCCCGCGAGTTCGCCACCGCGGCCGGCGCCCGCAACGTGTCGGTGTCCGCGTCAGCCACGGCCACCACCACCACGGTGATGGTCACGGTCGACTCACCCAACCTCCTCGACTTCCTGATCCCCGACATGCCGATCCACCAGAGCGCCACCATGCCGCTGGAGAGGATCACCTGACATGCGCCCCCTCGTCCGCGATCAGCGAGGATCAGCCACCTTGGAGCTGGTCATCGTGATCCCCGCCACCCTGCTGATCCTCAGCGCCATCATCATGGCCGGCCGGCTCGCGCTGGCCCACCAAGCCATCCAAGCCGTCGCCTACGACGCTGCCCGCGCAGCCTCCGTGGCCCGCGACCGCGGCACTGCTGCCAGTGACGCCGCCCGGGTCGCCGGCTTCTCCCTGGCCTCCAACGGGTTGTCCTGCACCCACACCAGCACCGACGTCGACACCTCCGGATTCACCGCCGCCGTCGGACAGGCCGCCGCCGTGACCGTGGCAGTCACCTGCGTCGTCGGCCTCGGCGACCTGTCGCTGCCCGGCATCCCCGGCACGATGACCCTGACCGCCGACGCCATCAGCCCCATCGACACCTACCGGGAACGCTGATGCGCCGCCGCAGGAACGAGCGCGGGTCGGTCACGCTGTGGGCAGTGATCATCACCACCGCCGTGCTGATGATCATGGGCCTGGTCGTCGACGGCGGGGCGCAGCTGCGCGCCACCCAGCGAGCCGATCAGGTCGCCAGGGAAGCAGCCCGAGCAGCCGGGCAGGCCGTCTCCGGCGACCCCATCCTGGGCCGCCCTGGCCTCGTCGACGTCTCCCGCGGCCGCCAGGCCGCCACCGCCTACCTCGCAGCCGCCGACGTTGCCGGCGACATCACCGTCACCGGTGCCACCATCACCGTCACCACCCGGGTGGTGTTCACCCCGGTGATGCTCTCCGCGTTCGGTGTCGGCAGCGTCACCGTCATGGGACGCGCCGAAGCCGAAGCCAAGCAGGTCTACCAAGGAACGACACGATGATGAACTTCACCCGCCGAATCCTCGGAGTCCTCGCCCTCCTGGTCCTAGCCGGGCTGCTGGCAGGCGTCCCCCTGCTGCTGTGGTGGATCACCGCACCACTCCTGCCCACCGGCCTGCCCTCACTCACCCAAATCCTCGCCGCGTTCACCGCCCGCGACGACGGCACCCTGATCTCGGTGATCCTCACGATCATCGCCTGGCTCGCCTGGCTCTACCTCGCCATCGCACTGCTGGTCGAGATCTGGGCAGCCATCCGCCGCGTACCCGCCCCCCGCATGCCCGGCTTCGCGCTCCCACAAGGAGCCGCCAGCCGCCTCGTCGGCGCCGCCATGCTCGCCTTCATCGCCGCCCCCGCTCTCGCCGGCACCGCCAACGCCGACACCACCACAACCAGCCCACAACCCATCACCACCACCACTGCGGTGACCGTGACCAGCCCCACCGACGCTGCCAACACCCCGGCCCCGGCCGCGCCCGCCAGGGCCACCGCGACCCACACCGTGGGCCCCGGCGACTCGCTGTACAGCGTCGCGGCGACCTACCTCGGCGACGGGGACCGCTGGCCCGAGATCTTCGAACAGAACCGGGGCATTACGCAGGCCAACGGCGCCCGCCTCGCCGATCCCGATCTGATCGTCGACGGCACCCAACTGACCATCACCCTCGACACCCCAGCCGCCACCGCCGCTGCTGTGCCGTCGGAGGAGACGATCACCCACACCGTCGGACCCCACGACTCGCTCTACGACATCGCCGAAACACACCTCGGCGACGGCGATCGCTACATGGAGATCTTCGACGACAACCAGGGCATCACCCAGGCCAACGGCGCCCGCCTCGCCGACCCCGACCTGATCGTCAACGGCACCCAACTCACCATCACCCTCGACACCCCCCAACCCCCAACCGTCGACGCCACCCCAGCCGCACCACAAGCTGCCGAGCCGCCGTCCGTCACCCCTTCGACGCCGGACGCGGCCACCCCAACCGAGGACACCGTCGACCAGACGCCACCCGTCGACCACACACCCAGCACACCGCCGACCACCCCGGCGCAAGACCCCGCCACCCCCAGCCGGGCACAGGCGGACCCGCGGCGTGCCGCCGCGGAACCGGTCATCACCGACAACATCGACCAGGACGACAATCTGGTGGGTGTGCGGGCCTCCTTCGGGGTGGGAGCTTTGGCCGCCAGTGGTGTGGTTGGGCTGATCGCCTCGCGCCGGTTCTTCCAGCGCCGACAGCGTGCCCGCGGCGCACAGCTGGCCATGCCCGAAGGCGCCGCCGCGGCCGTCGAGTTCGAACTCCGCGCAGTGCAGAACCCGCTGGCCATCGACGAGGTCGACCTCGCGCTGCGCGGACTCGCCCAGCACTGCCGAGACACCAACACGGCGCTGCCCGAGATCCGAGTCGCCCGCCTCACCGGCACCACCTTCGAGATCTACACCCAGGAGCCCGAGCAGCTCCCCGCGCCCTGGATCGGCACCGCCTCCGGGATGCTGTGGTCCTACCACTCAGACGACGACACCCAGCTCGACCGCGACGCCCTCGCCGAGATCCCCGCGCCCTACCCCTCACTGGTGTGCCTCGGCCAGGACCTCGAAGACGCCCACATCCTGGCCGACCTGGAGTCAGTGGGATCCATCAACGTCGACGGCGACCCCGCCGACGCCGAAGAGATCCTGGCAGCGATGGCCATCGAACTGGCCACCTCCAACTGGGCCGACGACCTGACCGTCACCATCGTCGGCGCCTTCCCCGAAATGGAAGACGTCCTCAAAACAGGCCGCATCCGCTACCTGCCCACCGTCGGACGCCTATTCGACGACCTGCAACGCCGCGCCCAAAGCGATCGCCTCGCCATGCAGCTCGACGACGCACCCGACCTCCACCACGCCCGCGTCACCGCCGTGGCCCCCTCCACCTGGTTCCCCGAAGTGGTCATGCTCACCCAGCCACTCACCCCCACCCAGCAACACCAACTCGAAGGGCTGCTCACCGAACTGCCCCGCGTCGCGATCGCCTCCGTCGCGATCGGCGCCACAGCAGGGGAGTGGACCATCAACCTCCGCGACCAGAACAACGTCATCCTCGAACCCCTCGGCCTGGCCCTCATCCCGCAACGCATCACCACCGAGGGCTACCGCCGCGTCCTCGAAGTCGTCGACGTCGCCAACCACGCCCAACCCATCCACAACGAAACCAGCCCCGACATCATCGACACCCTCCTCGACGACGCCACCGACTGGCTCCACCACCACACCAACCCCGACACCCCCGCCGACCAGCCCACAGCCACCGAACCCGTCGAGCCCCACCAGGACCACACCACCACCGCGCACCCCAACCTCGGGGAAGCGGAGAGCTCCCAGCCGGCTGTCGCCGCGGATCCCGCTGCACCGGCCGTGGGGCCCGTCGTCGGCACCCCCTACCTGCGGGTGCTTGGCACCGTCGAACTGGAAGGCGCCGACGGTGTCGTTGAACCCAACCGGGCCGCACGGCTCACCGAGTACCTGGCCTACCTGGCTTTGACTGACGACGCGATCACAGCGCGCGGCATCGACGACGCGATCTGGCCGAACCGGAGGAAGGAGAACAACTCCACCACCCGGGATCCCGCCACGTCACGTTTGCGGAAGTGGCTGGGCACCATGGCCGACGGGCAGCTGCGCCTCGACGTCAACACCTTCCAACTCACCGGGGTCGACTGCGACTGGCACCAGTTCGAGGCCGCCACCCGCGCACCGCTGACCAAGATCAGCACCGAGCAGCTCGCCGACGCGATCAGCCTGGTCCGCGGCACACCATTCAAGAGCGCAGCAGTGCGGAACCTCTACTACGCCTGGGCCGAGCCGATCCAACAGAAGATGATCTCCAGGATCGTCGACGTCTGCTACGAACTGGGACTGCGGCAGCTGGTCGACGAAGAGTGGCTCGCCTGCGAACACACGCTGGCCACCGGCATCGACATCGAACCAGGCGATGAACAACTGTGGCGGATGCGGATCCTGGCCGCCTACGCCCGCCACAACCGCGGAGCCGTCAACGAAGCAACCAGCCGCCTGTTCGCCCAGCTGGAAGGCTTCGACTGCCCACCCGAACCCGAAACCACCGACTTCCTTCGCCGACTCGACGAGGGTGCGACAGTGACCGACCTGATGGAGATGATCTAGAGATGAACCCACGACGTCTAGCCATAGCTGCCTTGACCGCGGGCATCCTCCTCGCCGGCTGCACCCCCGACCCCCAGCCCACACAAAGCCCCAGCTCGACCCCATCGTCGGTCACCTCCAGTGCAGCCCTAACTCCCAGCCCGTCCCCGACCGCATCCCCGTCCCCGACGGTGATCGAGTCGTTCCCCGACAATCCGACCACGGAGTCGCCGGTACAGGCCGAGATCCGCGCCGCCTGGGAGGAATACAACAGGGTGAAGGACAAGTTCGCCCGCGACCCCGAACTGAACGATCTGACAGAGATCCAGTACGTCACCACCGGCCAGGAAGCCACCGACTCAGTCCAAGTCATCGTGCGGCTCCGAGAGAACAACCTGATGCGCAAAGGCACTGTGATCTTCCGTGACGCGGTGATCTCCGAACCGACCACCAACACGGATGGCGTCACGACCGCCGAGATCAACTACTGCTTCGACCCAGCTCATCTGCAGACCGTCGACATCGACACCGGCCAGCCGGGCGAGAACGTCATCCAGCCCGATCAGACCATGAAGATCAAGGTCCTCATGGAGCAGATGCCCGACGGCAGCTGGCGGGCGGCACTGTCCGAGACGGAGCTCGCGAAGTGCTGAAACGGCTACTGGCAGCGATCTCGCTCGTCATCCTCCTGAGCGTTGTCTGGGTGCCGACCGCCTCCGCCTGTCCCACCCAGACATGCGACGACGGTGGTAACTGCTGGGTTGAGGAGTGCAGCGCCGGCGAAGGTGGCGGTAGCGGTCAACCCGATGACGAGGGCGGGGGACGCGGAGGCGAGGAGGCCACCACGTGCTCCTACCAAGGCGTCAAGATCAACTGCTCCACCGCCGCCGGCACCTGGAGCAACGCAGTGGGCGCCTGGTGCAAGCCGGCCAGTCCGCAACCTCCGCTCACCCACGTGAACTGGGGCGGCCACACCGATGGCGCCATCTACGACTGCTCCCCGCCCACCTCCAACCGGTCCGACCCCGACTTCGGCCTCGCCTTCCAACGATGGCTACCCGCAGCTCCAGATCTCCCACCCCCCGACCCAGAAGTCCTCGCTTGGCGAGCCCTGGCCCGAGTCAACCTACAACCCATCGACATGGGCATCGCGCCCGAATCTCTCGCCACGAACGCCGACTCCCTGGGCGCGGTGGGGCTTCCCGTGTGGCTGTGGGCCGACACCACCAGCCCCAACACCACAGGTCCCATCGCCGACTCGGCCTCCGAGCGCGGCTATACCGTGACCATCACCGCCCGCTTGAAGAACATCACCTGGAACCTCGGGGACGGCACCCCTGCCATCCAATGCGGCATCGGCCAACGGTTCGACCCACGCACCATGGGGCCACAAACCCCCGTAGCCTGCGGCCGCCAAGCCGGCTACAACAAGCAAGGCGAATACACCATCACGGCGACCTCGAACTGGGACGTCGCCTGGACCGGCATCGGCCAATCCGGCGTCATTCCCTACCAGCGCGAAACCAGCAGCACCGTCAGAATCGGAGAGATCCAAGTCATTGTGAAGGACAACTGAGGGCTGTCCCTGGCGAGCCGGATCCGGGCCTGGGCGACCACCCGGGCGATGCGCTGGAGGAGGACATGAGGTCCTTTACCGAGCGCTGCAACCGGCCCTTGGCTAGCACTCCCGAATCGTCGGGTAGGACACGGTCCGCCGAGTTGCAGAGGGCTGCAGTCACTCCTGGTGGGTCAGCCCGGTCAGAATCTGTTCAGTTTCCTCGCCGACGCGGCCACCGGGGTGCGTGAACAGGAACTCTTCCCACGTGTAGCCGCGCAGCGACATGAGAGAGATCGACAGAGCGTCGGTCCATGAGCTCATGGCAAAGGTACTGCCCATTGCCATGGCGTTGCCGGGATCGGAGTCGCCTGCCGGGATCAGCACCGTGATGTCTGCGAGTTCGACCAGTGCTGACTCTTCACGGCAGGTGACGGCGATTGCTTTTGCGCCGCGCTGTTGGGCCCGGGAGGCGAATTCGGTGAGTTCTCCGGTGCCGCCACCTTTGGAGAATGCGATGACGACGTCACCGGCTGCGACGGCGCCGAGGCTGCCGTGGAGGCCGTCGGTGGGATTGAGATAGAGCGCGGGTGTTCCGCAGACGGACAGGAGGTGGGCGGTCCTTCGTGCGACTGTTCCGGAGGTCCCGGAGCCGGCGGTGATGACCTTGCCCGTCGTGGCGAGCAGGAGGTCGATCACTCGGGTGAATGCCTCGTTTCCGACCAGATCTGCGATCGCGCCGACCGTGGCGGACTCGCGACGGACGAGGTCTCGGGCTTCGGCGAACACTTCGTCGCGTGAGGGCTTTGTCATGGGTGTCGGCTCCTTAGGATGCTGTGGTGAGTGGTTGGGTGGGGCGACGTCGCAGTAGCCGTGTCAGCCCGCCGGGCTTGCTTTGTCGCATGGCGGCGACGACGAAGATGGCGAGGATCAGGCCCTGAACGATCTGGTACAGGTAGGGGCTCAGCTGGAGAAGGTTGAAGCCGTTGCTGACCATCTGCAGCAGCAGGGTGGCCAGGATGACGCCGCCGATGCGGATCTTGCCGCCGGTGGGGTCGGTGCCCCCCAGTACGGCGATGGTGATGGCCAGCATGATGTAGCTGCCGCCGAAGCTCGATGATGCGCTGGCTGCTCGTGCGGCGATGAGGATCCCGGCCAGTCCGGCTGCTGCCCCGATCAGGGCGTAGGTCTGGAGCTGAACGCGTGAGATTTTGAAGCCGGAGTATCGGGCGGCTGTCGGGTTGGAGCCGAAGAGCACGGCGCGCAGGCCGAAGCCGGTGCGTGTCATGATGAACCAGATCAGCAGCGCAGCGGCTGCGAAGATGAACACGACGATCGGGATGTAGGCGAAGGTCACGATCCCGAGGCTCTGGATGGGCAGTGGGATGCTGTAGAGGGCCTTGCCGCCCGTGATGACGATGCCGATGCCGGCATACAGCTGTCCTGTGGCCAAGGTGGCAAGGATCGGCCGGATGTTGACGTAGGCGACCAGGACTCCGTTGAGCAGGCCGCACAGGGTCCCTACCGCGAGCGCCACGACAATGGCCAGGAGAGTGCCGGGCACCGACCCCAGCGACATCGTCCCGACGAGTGCCACCCCGATCGCGCTGAGGTTCGCTATTGCGACCAGGGAGAGGTCGATGCCTCCGCTGGCCATCGCGACGGTCATGGCGAGCGCGAGGAGGCCGATCTCGGGCAGTGCGAATCCGATGGACTGGATGTTTAGGGGGGAGAGAAACTGTCCGGGGCGGAGAGCGAGGAACAGCGCTCCGACGAGGATGACCAGCCCTAGGAGCCGGAGAGTCTCTGGGTGGGTGTTGGGCAGCTTGAGGCGTGTGGGGTTATCACGGGTGCTCATCTCAGGCAGCTCCCTCGAGGATCGGTGACGATTGGCGGGCTCGGCGGTTGCTGAGAGCCTGAACGGTGACGCCCACGAGCACGACAGTGCCAACCGCGAATGTGTGCCAGAAGCTCGGGACCCCGAGCCGGATGAGGCTGTTCTGCATCAGGGCGATGAGGAAGACGCCGAGAACGGTGCCCTTGACAGAGCCTCGGCCACCGGTGTCGAGCGCACCGCCGATCACGACGGCGGCGATGACGTTGAGTTCGCCGCCGACAAGATCGAATGGGTTCGCGGTGCGGTTGATGGTCACATGGATGAGCCCGGCGATGCCGGCGATGATTCCTGAAACCAGGTAGAGGAATGTTTGAACGCGCAGCACCGGCACACCGGCGCGGCTGGCCGCGTCTGGGTCCCCGCCGATGGCGTAGACCGATCGGCCGTAATAGGTGCGGTTGAGGACGAACGAGACCGCTATGACGATTACTAGTACCGGCACGACGAGCACGCTGACCGGGCTGGTGCCGAGGTTGAACAGTGAGGTCTGGCCCAGTTGGTTGAGGCCGTCGGGAATGTTCGCGATGTAGGACGAGCCGACGAAAGCGAGGAGGGCGCCGCGAATGATTGTCTGCGTCCCGAGGGTCGCGATGAGCGTGGGGATCTTGTAGACCCCGACGAGGATGATGTTGGGGATGGCGAGGATGCCGCCGATGACGGCGGCCGCGAGGAACGGCCAGATGGTGCCGTCGAGTCCTGTGGTGTTCATCACTTGCACGGTCGCGTAGCCGGCGAAGATGGCGATTGCCATGAACGACACGTCGAACCCGCCGGAGATGATGATCATCAGCAGCCCCATCGCGAGTGCGAGGTTGACGATCGCGGAACGCAGGATGTCGCCGGCGAAGCTGGCTGTGAGAGTCCCGGGCGCCGCCACGGCCATGATGATCAGCAGTGCGACGATCACAGCAAGTAGCACGCCCTCGTTGTTGCGACCACGTAGGCGGTGGAGCAGGTCAGTTGTCTTCATGCTGTGCCTCCTCAGAGACGAGTTCACGGACGTGCTCCTCAGTCATCTCGGCTCCGCCGATCTGGTGAGTGATGAGGCCTTTGTCCACAACGAGCACTCGGTTGCAGACGCTGACGACCTCCTGGAAGTCGTCAGAGACGATGACGATGCCCATCCCCTCGCGGGCGTATCCGCGCAAGATGTCGAGGATCGCGAATTTGGAGCCGATGTCCACGCCGACCGTGGGCCCATTGAGGATGAGGACGCGTGGCTTGGTCTCGGCCCATTTGGCGAGGACGACCTTTTGTTGGTTGCCGCCCGAGAGAGTGCGGATGGCGTCGGACTCTTTGCCGTACTTGACCCGCATGGATGACAGGCCGCGGGAGACAAGGGCTCTGACCGGTGCGCGCCCGAGAACCCCGATCTTGGAGGTCACGGCCGGAAGTGATGCGGAGATCAGGTTGTCGTTGATTGACTGGTCGAGGAAGACTCCTTGGGTGAGTCTGTCGGCGGGCACGTAAGCGATGCCGGACTCGATGGCCTTGATCGGGTCCCCGTGGGGGACACGTTGACCGTCGACCTCGACGATCCCGCCGTCGATGGGAAGCAGCCCGAAGAGCGCTTCAGCGATCTCGGAGCGGCCCGAGCCGCGGAGGCCGGTCAGACCGACGATCTCACCGGGGGCCACGTCGAATGTGATGCCCTTGAACAGTCGTTCGGAGCGAAGCTCTTGAACCCGCAGGACCGGGGTGTCGGCTGACTGGGGTTCGATGATCACCCTATCTGTAGCCGTCTTCTCGCCGACGAGGGCCTCAGCGAGACTGTCATGGCTGAAGGATGAGGATGGCCCCTCGGCGACCAGGACTCCGTTGCGGAGAACGGTCACCTGATCGGAGATGGACAACACCTCATCGAGCTTGTGGGAGACGAACACGACGGCGACACCGTCGCTGCGCAACCGGTTGACGACGACGAACAACTGGTCGACTTCACGCCAGGTCAACGCGGTGGTTGGTTCGTCCATGAACAACACCGAAGCATCCTGAGCTAGGGCTCGCGCGATTGCCACCAGTTGTCGATCAGCGATCGGCAGGTCCTCAACGAAAGCGTCGAGGTCGAGCTCCACGCCGAGGCGAGACACAACTTCCCGGGCATGCTCCTTGTCGGCGGTGGGTGTGACCAGTGGACTGTTCGACAGGGATCGACGCAACATCACAATGTTCTCGGCAACAGTCAGGTTGGGCATCAGTGCCATGTCCTGATAGATGACCTGAATGCCGTGGTGCATAGCGTTACGAGGAGAGTTGCTGACCAGCTCGGCGCCCCGCAACATGATGCTGCCAGAGTCGGCCTGCTCGACCCCGCTGATGATCTTGATCAGTGTGGATTTGCCGGAGCCGTTGACCCCGGCCAGGCAGTGAACCTGGCCGGCGTCAAACGTAACCGAGACGTCATCGAGAGCCTGGACTCCGCCGTATCGCTTGGAGATGCCGCGCACCTCCAGCATCGGCTTCGTGCTCATGAGTGTCTCCTTGGGGATGGGGTTGGATCAGAAGGGGTAGTCGGCCTGGTTGTCGTTGGTGACGTCGATCCAGGCCTGACCGAAGAACGTCTTGGGGAACTCCGGGCTCTCGGCCAAGCTCTCGTAGCCCTGGATCCCAAGATCCGTGCCCTCAGTGATCTCTTCGCCAGCGCTGACCTTCTGCGCGGCCGAGAGCATCGCCTGGCCAGCCAGGCCCGGATCCCAGAAGGTGATGATGTCGACCGCTCCTGTTTCGAGCAGGCTGCCGCTGATCGACGGCAGCGAGGTGCCCACGACGCAGACGTCGTCTGTCTTGCCTGCCTCCTCGACGGCCCGTCCGATGCCAGCGACATCTGTCGAGGCGGCACCAAGGAAACCCTTGACGTCGGGGTTGGTAGCCAGGACCTCCTTGGCCCGCTGGTATGCCGTCTCCTGGCTCTCGTCGGAGGAGATCGCGTCGCCCAGTCGGGTGATGCCGGTGTACTCGGCCTGCGCCTGCTCGAGGGCGCCGTCGGCCCACAGGTTGTGTGACTTCACGGTCAGGGAGCCGACGAGCTGCGCGTAGGAACCTTCCTCGCCCATGCACTCAGCCAGGAGATCCATCTGGTGGGCGCCGTACGCCTTGTCCTCGAACGCCTCGATGGATGCGTCGGTGTTCTGAATGCCTGCCGCCTCGTGGGTGATCACGGTGATGCCGGCGTCCATGGCGCGCTTGAGGACTGCTTCTACCGACTCAGGTGAGTTCGGCACGACCAGGAGAGAGTCGGGCTGCTGCGGAATGACGTCGGAGATGATGGAGATCTGCTTCTCCTCACTGGCGTCGTCGCCAGCCAACTGCTTGACCGTGAGCCCGTTCTCATTGGCGTATTCCTGGGCCAGGTCGTCCATGCGGCTGAACCAGTCGCTGCCGGCGAGCTTGACGACGAAGATGTTCTCGCCGCCGGTGCTGGCGCTGCCTGAGGTAGCAGTGGTCGCACCGGGAACCTCGCCTGCGGTGCCGCAGGCGGTCAGCGCCAGGACGCCAGCTGTCACGGCAGCGGTGGCGAACTTCTTGTTGATCTTCATGGGAGTTCCTTTCCTGTGTCGGGGGCCTTCCCCGTAGTGCTAGAGGTAGTTCTTGGCTTTGAGCCCGTGCATCACGGTGCTGTGGTCCACTCCGAAGTGCTGATGCAGATCCCGGTAGATCGACATGAGGTGGTCGATCCGAGGCTTCGCCTCCGGGCGGGGATGGTAGGTGGTGGCGATGCCGCCGCCGAGCTCGGCAGCCTCTGCGAGGCTGTCGAAGCCACCAGCGGTAGAGCCGGCCGCGACACTGGCGTGGAGCGCCGCACCCAGGGCGGAGAGGTTCTCAATCTGGGTCACCTTCACATCGCGGGCGGTCACGTCTGCCAGCGTCTGCATCAGGACTGGATTCTTCGAGGCGAGGCCCCCGCAGGCGATGATCTCGGTGATCGGGATGCCATGACGCTCGAATGTCTCGATGATGATCTGTTGGCCGAAGCAGGCCGCCTCAATCAACGTTCGGTAGATGTCGTGAGCTCTGGTGCCCATGGTTAAGCCCAGCAGCAATCCGCTGAGGTCAGCGTCGACAAGGACCGAGCGATTGCCGTTGATCCACTCGAGGGCCAAGAGGTCGGGCCGGTCGGCGCCCGAGCCGTCGGTCATGATCTGCTCGATCAACACCTGGTGGGGACTGACCCCACGAGCTGAAGCCTCGACGTGGACTGCGTGAGGGGCCATGTTGCGGACGTACCAATTGAGAACGTCGCCGACTCCGGCTTGACCAGCCTCGTAACCCCACAGATCTGGCAGCATTCCGCTGAACACTGCCCCAGAGATTCCTGGGACTGGGGCCTTGTCCTCACCCATGAGCATGTTGCACACCGACGTACCCATCACCAGCAACATCGGTCCCGGGCCCGTCAGCCCCGCGGCGACCACGGCGCCGTGGGCATCCATATTCCCCACCGGGACCGCTACACGGCCATGGAGACCGAGACGGTCCGCCCACTCCTCGATCAGATACCCGGCTCGAGTGCCGGGATGCGCCAGGTCCGCATCGAGCTTCGCCATGAGTGCCGAGAACCCCTCAGCGGTGGCTTCAAGTAGCTCGGGCGACGCGTACGAACCTCGTTCCCACCGGTAGCAGGCCTTGTATCCAGCAGCACCTGAGTTGCGCAACTCATTGCCGGTCAGCTGCCACACCAGCCAGTCTTGAACTTCGATGATGCGGTGGGCTGCGTCGAAGACGGCCCTGTCCTTCTCGAAGATCTCCAAGGCCTTGGGTACAAGCCATTCCGACGAGATGACCCCGCCGTACTCTGACAACAACTCGGGGTCCTGCTCCTCACAGACCGCAGTGAAGTGCCGCGCCTGCGGCTGGGCGGCATGATGCTTCCAGACCTTTGCGTAGGCGTGAGGGTTCGTCCGGAACGGAGCCACAAAGGCAAGCGGAGTGCCGTCGTCCAGAGTCGGCAGGACCGTGCATGAGGTCGTGTCAATCCCCAAGCCGACCACCTCGGCGCCATCAATCCCCGCCCGCGCCATAGCGGCAGGCACGACGGCCACCAGCACATCGAGATAGTCTTGGGGGTGGTGCAGAGCGAATTCAGCTGGTAACCGCGAACCGTCGAGGAAGCGCTCGTCCATGACCGCGTGGGGATACTCCATGCTCGCGTCGCCGATCACACGCCCATCGCGCAGGTCCACAACAACGGCGCGGCCAGACTCCGTTCCGAAGTCCACGCCGATGACGAACCAACCCATCCCATCTCCTTTGACGAGCAACCAACTGCTATGTCTCAGAATCCTGTTGCATAAGAGCAGAGATTTCCACTAGCATGCTCAAATGAGCGAAGACGGGGACCAAGAGGGCAACCAGGGGTCAGAACATGATCTCAAAATAGCGGTTGCTAAGATGTACTACCTGGATGAGCTCTCAAAGTTGCAGATCGCCGAGGCGCTGTCCATATCGCGGTTCAAGGTCGCGCGCCTCCTGCAGGCGGCGCAGGACCAAGGCATTGTTGAGATCCGCATCCATGAGGACCAGGCCGGTGGCGCAGACGTGTCTGCAGCACTCAAGGAGAAGTTCGGGCTGCTCAGCTGCGTCGTGGTCCCCACTCCGCGTAGCGGTGGCTCAGAGGAGAGCCTGCGATCTGCCCTGGGTGCTGCGGCGGCCAAACTCCTCGGCAAGGTAATTGGTGAGCGAGACATCCTGGGCATCGGCTGGGGGCGCTCGATCCAGGAGGTCATCCCACACCTGCCACCGCTTCCTCAGTGCCCCGTGGTCCAGCTCACAGGTATGACAGGGGCGCCGGACCAGAATTCCACCGAGATCGTGCGACGCATCGCGTCCTGGACCAAGGGCACTGCCTTCCCGCTCTACGCACCCCTTCTCCTGCCGTCCCCCGAGACCGCCGATGAACTAAAGAGGCTCCCCGGCATCGCCACCACCTTCGGCATGCACGAGCGTATAACCGTGGCCCTCATGTCCATCGGCAGCTGGAACCCTCCCAACTCCCAGCTCCGGGTGCAGTTTTCGCGCGACGACCAAGCCGAGCTGGATCGGTTGGGGGTACGTGCCGAAGTAGGGGGCGTCCTCCTGAACGACGACGGACAGGTGGTAGGTGAGCGCCAGTTCGCCGGTCGCATCCTCGCGATCGATGGAGCACACCTCCAGCAAATCCCCAATGTGATCGGGGTGGCTGGAGGCAAGACCAAGCGCGAAGCCATCCGCGTCGCCATCACCAGTCGTTACATCAACAGCCTCGTCACCGATGAGGAGACCGCACGGTCACTACTCAGTGGACCATCTCCCAGCCCGACCTGGTAACGATCCAAGGAAACGGGGGAGTCGAGGCCGCCTCGCGGAGTCTGAACGCCGCTGTTACCTCGGGTTCCGTGCCACATCCGGCGTTCGCAAATTGGGCAAGGTTCTGGGCAAGAGGGTCCGAGTTGAGTTGGAAGGGCCAACTCCACTGAAAGGTCCTGCTCATGCTGGTCTTCCGCTCCCATGACACTGTTCCCGATGTCATCACTTCACCGACCTTGCGTAGCCTGGCGCAGGAATGGGTGGCGATCAACGCCACCGCTGAGTACCACCGCCAGGTCGCACAGATGGCGATCTCGGGGTGCACCCGACCTGGTGATGTCCTTGATCTGATCGATCGGTCCACCAGCGAGGTCGCCAACGAGCTGCTGTACAACCTGGTGGTTCATGACAGTTACCTGTCTTCGAGGATGGTGCTGCAGGCGCTGCTGCCTCGTGTGCTCAACATCGCCTGCGGCCGTGTCATCTACTCGGGCACACTCGACAACCACATCCAGTCACTGATCAGTGACGTGTGGGAGGCGATCGCCACCTACCCGTCGCACTGCACGAGGTACGTCGCTCTCAACCTCACCCGACGCCGCGGCTTCGTCAAGGAGACCGATGACCGCTGCATCCCTGTGGCAGAGGTCTACGACCTGGTCGATCCCATCCCCGCCGCAGAAGACGCCGGGCTGGAGCTGAACCTGATCTTGGAAGCAGGCCTCAGCGATGGTGCTGTATCCGCTGATGACGTTGATCTGCTGCTGGAGGTCTACATCCAGGGTTGGAGTGCCAGCGAGGCGGCTGAACGCCGCGATGTGAGTGCGGCGGCGATCCGGAAGCGGTGCGAGCGGACCCGCACCCGATTGGCGAAGTCTGCTGCTGCGCTGGCCTGACCACCGATCTCTCATGGCCCTGTCACAGGTGCGCCCGCTGCTGGGCCCTCTCAAAGGTGAGGTGAAGGAGAAGGGAGTGGAGATGAACGGCATCGACCGCAGGACCCGCTGTCGAGTGGGGGAGTTGGCATCGAGCCCGCTCGACGTCGCGGCCGCTGCAGAAATCCGTGCCGTCATCGCCACAGCCCTGCACCGCACCTCACCCAAGTCCGGCGGGACCCCCCGATCCCGGTCCCGCCGGACTGCACGAAAGGAAGCCACGGCATGAAGCTACTCAACACCCGCAAGGCCGTCGGTCAAGCCCCCGCCGAAGACCAGGCCCCGGTGAACATCGCCGCAGCGAACTGGACCCGGGGCCAGCAGCTGGCAACCAGCGTCGCCCGCGTGCTGTTGTGGGGGCTGGTCGCCTGCGCACCCCTCGGGGTTGCCGTCGGAGCGGTCGCGCTGACAGCCGCGACCCGTCCGGCCGCTGAGTCTGCGGCCGCTGCAACGCCCGAACCCGACGGCCGGAGCGAGGCCACCGGAGTCGCGGAACACGCAGTGACCACCTGGCTGGCCGCGACCCGCTCAGCCGACCCACAGCCCGACGGGTTGGCGCCGGTGGCAGACCTGCCCACCAAGGCCCTAGAGGTGTCTGACCCGGGTGCGGTCGAATCACGGTGGGAGGACGGCGCCTGGGTCGTGACCGTCGGTATCACGGTGACCAGCACGACCCCTGCCACCGATCAGATCAGCGAGCCGGAGACGGTGGCGCGGCGCCGGTACTTCCAGGTCCCGGTCGCCGTCGATGCGAACGGGCAGGTGAGCGTGTTGACCCTGCCCGCGGAGGTGGCTGGCCCGACGCTGACCCCGGCCCCCGATAGCGGCTACCGCAGCACCGTTCCGCCGGCCCACCCGGCGGCCGTGGCGGCGGGGGACTTCCTTGCCGCGCTGCTGACCGGCGCAGGGGACATCACCCGCTACACCGCTCCAGGGGCTGAGATCCGGGCGGTGACCCCCGCGCCGTACATCGAGGTGGTCGTCGAATCGGTGGCGGCCGCCGATTCGCCGCCGGAGAGCCCTGTCGAGGGGGAGACCGTGGTGTTGCTGGTGCGGGCACGAGCCCAAGACGCGACCGGCGCCGTGACCCGCTTCGACTACGTGCTGTCGATGGCGGTGCGCTCCTCGCGGTGGGAGATCACCCAAATCCGAGGCGCCCCGCAACCAGCTGGGGAGGTGTCAGCCGCTGACTCTGCTCCCACCGTCCCGTCCACCAACCAGTAGCCCGAACACATCATCCGTTTCTAGAAAGGACCACCCATGTTTCCTTCAGCTGGCGTCTTCGATTTCGTCAACGGTCTCGCGGCCGAACTCAAGTCCACTGTCACCGTCGCTGTGGTGGCGTTGGCGATCACGTTCATCGTGGTCAACGCGATCGCCTCCAAGCTGTCGGTGGCCAAGATCGTCGGTGCGCTGGTCACCGCCGGCATCCTCATCGCCGGCGTGCTGGGCATCGAGGGCATCGCGAGCATGTTCACCACCGAACTCACCTAGAGGCTCGTGATGGCGTTGAAGTGGTACACGAGGGCACGGAAGTTCCCTCAGCTGATCGGTAGAACACCGGATGGCACACGCATCCCCGGCGGCCCCTACACCTACACGCAGGTGGCCGCCGGGGTGGTGACCGCCGTCGTTCTGGCGCAGACCACCTGGCTCTGGGCCCACGGCGGCCTGATCCTCAACGCCACCATCTTCATCGGCGCCACCGTCGGCGCAGTGTTCGCCGCCGGGAAGCTGACACCCGGGATGCGGAACCCTATCGTGCTGGCCTCCGGCGCCCTCAACCTCATGAGCAGCGGCTACCGCCTCGACGGGGCCGCAATCAGAGACCCGAAGCCCAACACCGCCACAGCAGCCGGACCCGTGACCGTCTTCATCCCCGCCCCAGGGCTCGCGAAACCCACCACTGCACCCCTCACCGAGCCGGTCGCTGTGCCCGCACCGATCCGCTCACTGCCTGCCACTGAGCCTCGACCGGTGCCGGGTCCGGCGTTGAGTTCGGTGCAGCGGCTGCTCTTAGGAGAAGCATCATGAAGATCCCCACCGTTGCCCTCTACGACAACCTGCGGTTCACCACCACGGGCCAGGTGTGGGCCGATTTCCTGCTGACCGGGGTGAACTACGGTCTCCGGGCCCCCGACGAGAAGGAACGGGTGCGGCTCCTGCACCAGGCGTTGCTGCGCTCGTTGCCGGGGGAGTCGCTGATGCTGGGGCTGTGTTCCACCCTGGACCCCCACCAGGTCGTCGACCGGATGCTCAACGGACTAGACCCCGCCCAGTGCCCCGAGTGGGTCGCCGAATGCGAAGCCACGCTCCACACGATCGAGCAGCTGCGCCCCGGCTACCGGATCTTCTGGCTGTCGGTCCCGCTCGCCAACGACGGCACCACCCTCTCCACAGCCTGGAAGGCAGCCCGAAGCAACATCGAGGCCACCCTCGGTCTTCCAGTGGGGAAGCCCTCACCTGAGCAGCTCAAGGCCGCCGGGATGAAAGCCAGGCAGGTGGCCGAGTCGATCCCGGCACCCTTCCACCCGACCCCCGCCACGCCGGCGCAGATGGTGTGGCTGCACCAACACATGATCGACCGCGGCCTCTACCTCGACGGACTCCTCCCCACCCCCGGCCCGAGCACGGTGGCGAAGCGCCGCTCCGCGCTGCCGGCCCCTTTGCTGGATGAGGGTGGCCGAACCGACGACGAGAAGAAGACGACGGGCGTCAACCCGTTGAGGCGCCGCTACCTGAAGGTCCAGTCCCCGGCACCAGGCGATGAGGACGCCGCCTCCTACCAGGCGATGCTGATGGTTGCCGACGTCCCCGACGGTGAGCTGCCGTTCCCCGGCGGGGAGATGCTGGGCCGCATCGACGAGTGCGGCCTGGCGGTCGACTGGGCCATGCGCCTCACAGTGCGGTCCTCGAGCGAGGTGCTGCGCTCCAACCAGCGGGCCCTCGAAACGCTGAATGAGCAGTTCAACCAGCGCGAAGGTGAACTGTCCCACGGCGTCTCGGCGCTCGACCGGCACGCAGGCGATCTCAGCGAGTACGCCGCGCTGATGGAAAGCAACAAGCTCGAAGCCGAATGCCAGGCCACGTTCATCCTCTCCGTGGCCGCAGCCGACCCCGACGACGTGCGCGCCCAGGCCAAGGCCCTGGCCAGCTGGTTCAGCGAGGCCGGCTACAAGCTCGCGCAGCCGGTCGGGTATCAGCAGGAGATGTGGTGGCAGACCCATCCCGGGGTGCCCACCTCAGCGTTGACCCGCGAGTACGCGCAGTTGACGACCTCGGAGGCGTTGTCGGCCATGGTGCCGCTGTCGACCGCGCACGTCGGTGACAGTGCCGGCACGCTGCTGGCCATCAACATCAACAACGGTCCCATGCTCGACGAGGACACCCCGTGTGGCTCGGCACCGCTGATCTTCCACAACCCCGATGGCGCCACCGACCGCAACGTGTCGGGCTCCACCGCCTACATCGGCGATCTCGGCTCCGGGAAGTCGTTTGCGTTGAAGAAGGAGGCCGGCGCCATCCTCGATCGCGGCGGCCGCGTCATCGTGACCGACCGCACCAACATGGGGGAGTGGGCAGTGTGGGCCGAAGCGTTGACCGACCCCCGCATCGTCGACGTGTCGCAGCCCGCCTGGTCGCTGGACCCGTTGCGGATCTTCGACCCCGCCACCGGCTCGCGCGTCGCCCAATCGTTCCTCACACCCCTGCTCGACATCGCCCCCACCTCCGAGCAGGGCGTGCTGCTCTCCGAAGTCCTCGAAGTCGACTACCTCACCCGCCACAACATTCGCGGGTTCGGGTCGCTCGTCGACCACCTCGCCGACCGGTGCACCATCACCGGCGCCAAGGAACTGGCCCGGCTGATCCGAGTGTTCAGCCGCAAGGATCTCGGCCGCGTGGTCTTCGACGACACGCTGCCGGCCCTCAACCTGGACCATCCGGCCATCGTGGTGCGCACCCACCAACTGACGCTGCCCAAACGCTCCGAACTGGACCACGAACACCTGTTCCGCCAGATGGGGCTGGAGAAACTGTTCGGCCGGGCCGTGTTCGCCCTGATCACTGCGATCGCCAAACACGAGTGCTTCCGTGACCGCGACCAGCTCGCGGCGTTCGTCGTCGACGAAGCCCACGCCGTGACCAGCTCCACCGAAGGCACCAACGAACTGGTCGACTTCATCCGCGACGGCCGCAAGCACCGCGCCGTGGTCTACCTCGGCTCCCACGACCCGGATGAGGACTTCCCCTCCGAGACGATGCGAGGCCTGATCCCGTTCAGGGTGCTGATGCGACATAAGGACAAGACCTTGGCGCAGAACGGGCTGCGATGGCTCGACCTGGACCCCAACGACCCGGCCCTGATCGAGCTGATCACCAAAGACACCTCGCCGCAGCTCGGCGACGAAGTGCCCGTCCATCGCCGCGGCGAATGCCTGATCCGTGATGCCTCCGGCGCCGTCGGACGCGCCCGGATCCTCCCGCCCGCCTTGACCAGCCGCGACCAGGCCGCCCGCACCGGCGGCCGCCGAGACCTCGCCGCATGACCCCAACTCAGCCTCGACGACGGCGGCGATGGGTGCAGGTTTTGATCCGCACCCTCATCGCCGCCACGGTGTTGACGCTCATCGGCAACGTCGCGTTCGTGGCCGCCGACAGCGACGGCAACCCTCTGGGTCAAACCATCCCGGCGCTGTCCTGGATCCAGTTGGCCGACCACAAAGGCATCAGCCTGTGGAACTACGAGCTGACGATCAACTACCACAGCGACATCTTCAACGCCGGCGCGATGATCTCGGCCCTGTTCACCGAGATCTTGTGGCGCGGCTACCTCGGCTGCGCAGCCGTCGCGATCTGGTTCATCGACTGGGTGGTGTCGTTCGAGTGGCTGGACATCATCACCGCACCCCTGATGGCCATCGGTGACGCGCTACTTGACGTGATCAGCCGCCTCGGGCTGGCGCCGGCGTTCCTCACCGTCGCCGCCCTGGCCGGCGCCATTTTCGTCATGCGCGGCAAGATCGCCCGCGGCATCTACGAGATGGCCATCGGCGCCCTGGTGGTGGCCCTGTCAGCAACGGTGCTCAGCAACCCGATCGCACTGGTCGCCGGCCCTGACGGCTGGATCTACCAGGCCCGAGACCACACCCTCGAACTGGTCGCAGCCATGGGCGACCAAGCAGAAACCGACCCCAACGCCATCACCTCCGAACTGATCACCACCTTCATCCGCCAGCCCGTCCAACTGGTCTCGTTCGGGCAGATCCTGGACGGCACCGCCTGCGAAACCGTCTACGACGACGCCGTCCTAGGCGGGCCCTACGGCTACGACAACAATGTGCGAGAGGCCGTCGCCGCCTGCAACGAAGACGCAGGCACCTACGCCGAGAACCCCAGCGGCGGAATGGTGACCTCCGTGTTCCTCCAATCACCAGCCGGCCTCGTGGTGCTGCTGATCGCCATCCTCATCGGCGGCACCGTGATGCTCTCCCTCGTCTCGACGATCCTGGCCTCACTGAAAGCCATCATCAACCTGGTGCTGGCCGTCCTCCCCGGAGGAGCCCGACGACCCCTCGGTCACGCGTTCGCCGAGATGTTCGTCGGCATCGCCACCTTCGTCTTCGCCATGTTCTTCCTCGGCACCTACCTGATGGTGATCCAGGCCGTGTTCCGCGCCCACGAAGGCCAACCCTCCAAAGCGTTCCTCATCACCCTCATCGTCATGATCCTCGGCCTGATCGCCTTCCTGCGCTACCGCAAGGCCCTCAAAGCCGCCACCAACCGACTCACCGACTGGATGACCCAACGCCCCGGCGCCGGCTCCCCACGACCCCTCGCCCCGGCCGGACAGGGCGCCCACTGGATGAAAGCCGCAGGCCTCTACGGCGCCGGCAAAGCCTTGGCCTCACCCCAAGGCCGAACCGCCTTGAAGAACACCGCCGCCGTCGGGGCAGCCGCCCTGACTGGAAACCCCGCCCTGGCCAGCCGGGTCCTGCTCAACCACGCAGCAACCAAGAAGGCCAAGACGGTCCTCGGCAACGCCGCCACGCCCCCGCCGCCACGCGCCGGGGAGCCCGACGGATACCTGGCCTTCTCCGGACGAGCCGCACCCCGCCCCCGGACGACCACAACCCCCACCGCCCCGGGCACCGGTGCTCAGACGGCCGGGGACGACACCGTCATCGACGGGGTGATCGTCGACCCCTCGCACGGAATTAACCGGTTAATTCAGGCTGGGTCACCCCAGCAGCCACGACTGCCCATGCGCCGCGTCCCCGTCCTCCCCCTTCCGCCCACCCGACCCGCCAGCCTGCGCCCGACACCGCCACGCCCCGAACTGCCCCCGCCCCCCACCGCCTCGGGTGACGCCCCCCAGCCGCCGTCCCCGCCGTCGCGCCCGACCCCGCCCCGGAAGCCGGCCGCACCACTGCACACCACCCGCCGGCCACAGCACGAGCCGCCCCCCCGCACCACCCCAGCGTCCTCGGCGCCGGGTAGTAGGCAGACGCGGGCGCTGCGCCGCAGCGGGCAGCGGCGGCCGCGATGACGAAGTGGATCGCCCTCACCGTGGGGGTGCTGCTCCTGGCCGGTGTGGGGATCCCGGTGATGATGGTCATGGCCATGGCCACGATGATCGGCGGCGCCCAGCAGCAGGTCAGCGCCGCCAACGCATCGCTGTGTTCGGCCAGCTGGCAGGGCGACGGCATCACCGAAGCTGACCTGACTTCGCAGCAGCTCGACGCCGCAGCCACCATCTACGCGGCCGCCCTCGACAGCGGTCTCGGCGCGGCCGCGGCGATTGTGGGGATCGCCACCGCGGCCCAGGAATCCAACCTCGGCGCCGATCCGCGCACCCTCACCCCCAACGGTGACGGCGACGTCGGCCTGTTTCAACAGCGCAGCCTCGTCGGCTGGTACGCCAACGGCGCCACCCAGGCAGACAACATCGCCATCCTCAACGACCACGCCTACGCGGCCCGCACCTTCTTCCTCGGCAATACCACCAGCGGCTATCACATCCCCGGCCTGGCCGACATCGACGCCTGGCAGGACATGCCGGTCACCCAGGCCGCCCAAGCTGTGCAGCGCTCCGCGTTCCCTGACGCCTACGCCAAACACGAAGCCCTCGCCCGCGCCCTAGTCCAGCGGCTCGCAGGCGGGGCAGCCGGCCAGATCCTGTGCGCCGGCAGCATCGGCGGCACCTTGGACTGCCCGGCCACCGGGATGAGGACTGAAGCAGGCCTCCAACCTGATGCCCTGCGCGGCCTGCGCTGCATCAAGCAGAACTGGACACAGATCACGGTCATCGGTGGCACCAGACACGACCCCGACTCCGACCATCACGTCGGCAACGCCATCGACCCGATGATCCCCGACTACCGCAGCCCCGCAGGGATCGCGCTCGGCACCGACATCGCCGAATGGGCCCGCACCAACGCCGAAGGCCTCGGCGTGACCTACATCATCTGGCGCAAGAAACTGTGGTCAACCGGACGGGCCAGCGAAGGGTGGCGAACCTGCGGGGTCACCGCCTCCTGCTACTCCGGCACCGACCCCTCCGCCGCCCACCTGGACCACGTCCACATCAGCTTCCACGGCGCCATGGGCACAGGCAACCCAGCCAGCACCGGCGCAGTCGTCGGCGGCATCTCGCTGCCCATCGACCGCGGCAGCTACCGCCTCACCGCCCGCTACAACCAGGCCGGGAAGGCATGGGCCTCCGGCTTCCACACCGGCCTCGATTTCGCCGCCCCCGAAGGCACCCTCCTGCGCTCCATCACCGCCGGCACCGTCACCACCACCGCGTGGCACTCGGCCTACGGCAACCTCACCCAGATCACCGCCGACGACGGCACCGTCTTCTTCTACGCCCACCAGCACAGCCGCACAGTCCACCAAGGCCAACGAGTCACCGCCGGCCAACCCATCGGCACCGTCGGCAACACCGGCAACTCCTACGGCGCACACCTCCACCTCGAGGTACGCATCGGCGGCCGAACCGTCGACCCCGAAACCTGGCTCTCCACCCGAGGACTCACCCCATGAACCTCAAACCCGCCTTCGCCATCGTCACCGCCCTGATTATCACCGGCATCCTCCTCGGCGACAGACCCACCACCCCTGCGCCGGCCGCCGCCCCGACGACCACCCCGTCCACACCACCGCACACCAGCCGTCGCCAGGCCACCCCGAGCCAGCACAACGACACAGTCGGCGATGGATTCCACGTCCCCGACGAGTCCCCGGTCGCGACCCCCAGCTACGACGGGGGAGAGGACCCCACCTGGACACTGCCCGCCGCCGATCAACAGGGCGCCGTCAGCGCCGCCGCACAGTTCATCGACGGGTGGCTCCAACCCGACCCCACCCTTCGAACCCAGATGCTCCGGCCCGTCGCCGCGGAAGCCCTCGTCGCCGACCTTGCGGGCGAGGATCTGCGGATCTGGACCACCACCGCCACCCAAGATCCGCAGATCGTGGAGCTGGCCTCCACCAACGCGCTGCTCCGTCAACCTTTCACCGACGGCCGATCCATGGACCTGCTCCTGACCGCCGAACCCAGCAGCCTGCACGGGTGGATGGTCACCCACATCGCCCCCACCACCGGCCGCTGAAACCGCGCTACACATCGTCGCTAGCGCGCAACACCGGGCCTAGAGTGAAGCCATGACAGAGACAGTCGAACACGACGGCGTCGGCTGGCGGATGGTCATCGCCGAAGGCCGAGACCACCTGACGCTGACCATCGAGCAGCAGCTCGACCACGACTGGCTCCCCACCCAACGCTGGCATGAACCCGCTCCCGAACCCAGGCACCGCAAGCAGGCCATCACCGAATCAGCCCGCGCCCACGGCTGGATCACCCCCGCAGAACGCTGGCCCCGCACCCGCAAAGACGGCACCCTCATCCTCGAAGACCTGTTCCCCTACGACTGGGAACGCATCCTCCGGGACGCCACCCGCCTCCGGGAAGAAGCCCTCGCCCACGCCGCACAGATCGACCGGGCCTGGCGCCTCACCATCAACGCCGCCGGCACCACCGGCGGCATGCGCATCCACGAGCTCGCCGAAATCTCCGGCCGCGGCCGCCACGCCATCTACCGGATGCGCACCGACGACCTCGGCGCCGACGACACCGCCCTGCTCACCGAAATCCGCACCACCAAGGACCACGCGTGACCCCCCAACGCCCCGCCCCGGTCAGACCACCAGACGAAGCGATCATCTGGCTCGACTACACCACCGGCCAAGGCCTGGACCCCGCCGGCCAAGCCATCTCACCGATCATCGCCGGCCGCCGCAAAACCCCCACCCTGTTCGACCTCCTCGAAACAGCCCGCTACGCCCGCGCCACCCGCATCATGCTCTGCGGAAACCTGCCCACCGGCTCCGCGTGGCTGCTACCCACCCAAGCCCAGATCGCCAAAGGCACCGACCCCACACCCGGCTGGACCGACGTCGGCCACTACCTCGACACCCCACCCCGCGGCCGCTTCCGCCACACCGACACCCAACACCGCATCACCGTCACCACCACCGCCGAATGGTTCGGCGACCGCACCCTCACACCCATCGAAGCCGAGTTCGCCTACAAAACCCTCACCCGAGTCATCGCCCACGCCATCGACCGCCCCGACTGGGGCCTCATGCGCAGCCCCTCCGCCACCGGACTCAACATCTGGAAGCAACGCTTCGACGGAGTCCGCGACTTCCTCATGGAACCCATCGACCCCGACATCGGCCACCTCATCCAATCCACCGAACCCCAGCACCGCTTCGAGCACTACGTCTCCGGCCCCGGCCTATGCAGCTGCGGCGACTGCGTCGCCCTGATCACCAACACCGACGAAGACATGCCCGGCTTCGCCTACGCCGACGGCCGCTTCATGTACCACGGCGTCACCCGTGGCCTCACCGGATCCGCACCCGCCACCATGCTCACCGCCACCCAAGCCCAAGAGCTCTTCGAGGGCGACGACAACTACCCCGCCCGCTACAAGATCCGCTACACCATCAGCGACTGGTGGGATCACATCGGGTTCTTCCCCATCAAACTCGAAGGCGCCGGCCGCGGCTGGCACTGGCCCAACCGCCCAGGATTCACCGGCGAAACCTGGATCAACTCCAAGGAACTCCGCGCAGCCCGCCTCGACAGCGACTGGAACATCGAGATCCTCGAAGGCATCGCCTTCACCCCGAAATCCAACGTCATCGAACCCTTCGCCAACGCCATCGCCTCCATGCTCAAAGGACTCGACACAGGCCTTACCCGCGGCGCCATCGGCCCCGGCGCCCATTCCGCCGCCTCCTCCGCCATCAAACACATGTTCCGCGTCACCATCGGCTCCTTCTCACGCCGATCCCGCACCACCACCCGCTTCGCGCCCAGCTTCGAGCAGGTCGCCCCCAACGCCGTCGGCCGCGTCCAGCCCGCCCCCAACGGCGGCTTCGTCTACCAGGTGCCGTCCAAGGGCCGACCCGACGACGCCGAAACCTTCCACCCCGAGATCGCAGCCCTGGTGTGGGGAGCTGCCCGCACCCGCGTGCTCCGCGACCCACGCCCCCGGAAATCCTCAGCACTCTACGGCGCTCTGCAGATCGAACCCTCACAACTGATCGGCATCCAAGGCGACGCCATCTACACCACCCACATCCAGCCGTGGACCCTCCCCGAGGCCCGCGGCGGAGCCGACGACGGAGCCAACGGCCGCATCCGCCTCAAGGGCTACCTCCCCGGCCCGATCAAACCCCCACAGACCATCGACGTCCGCCAACAGCTCTCCAACAGCGCCGAACAAGCCGGCTGGGAAGGCTAACCAGTGGCCACCTCCCAAGAGCTCATCCTCGAGCTCCGAGCCCAAGGCTTCTCCAACGCCGAGATCGGCCGCCGACTCGGCCGCGACAGCTCGCTGATCGGCCAGATCGCCAAGGGCGCCAAACCAGGCGCGAACCTGCAGCAGGCCCTCACCGAGCTCGTATCCGTCGGCGAAGTGAAAACCCCACCGTTCCGCCGTACATCCTCCGACGGAACCCTGGCGAAAGTCCGCGCCACCAAAGGCCACGAATCGGTGGTGCCTCCTGCACCCCGCGGGCAACGGATCCGGACCGTCACCAAGTCGACAGCGCAACCCAAGACGCTGCCCAAGAAGCGCCCCACCGGCCAACGCAACCTGCTCTCACACCAGGCCAACAGGCTCCCCAACGGCCGGGAGCTGCATCGCGTGACTGTCCCGAAAACGGACCGGGCCCGCAACCGCTCCGCCGGCTCGAAAGTGATCGCGGACGTCGTCGCCCGCGCCGCCGCCGCAGGCCGACGGATCTCCGGAACTGTGTGGGCAGAGGTACAGCGCAAGGACGGCACCAGAGACCGCATCCCCGTCCAGATCGGTGGCCACGGCGGCTACAGCGCCCAATCGATCCACGACTCGATCCAGCACAACCCCGACGCCGCATTCGAATGGGTCGACGGACAGATCCAAGGCCGCTACCCCGAGTTCGAGGGCGGATTCACCGTCGTCGCATTCGACCTCGACGTATGGTGACCCACCCCCCACCCCCCGCACCCTGCCCATCGACGCGCCCCTACGGCTGGGGGACCGGGGCACTGCTGGCCTGGTGGGTGACCCGACACCAGCTCCAGAAACCCATCATCACCATGCTGGCCGCCGCCCTCGCCTTGACCACGGCAGCGATCGCCTGGCCGCTGGGAGCTTTGTCCACGGCCAGCCTCATCCTCCTAGGACTGGCGACGTTCTACGGCGCAGTCGCAGCCACCACCGTCGCAGCGCATCTGATCACGCTGCGCCGCTGGGCGCGAGGCGGATGGCTCGTTGGGTACTTCACCGCCGACGCCTCCCAACTGGTGCACCCCGAAGACGGGGCGTGGGTGCTGAGTGAACACCACGCCCGGCGCCGCGGCCGCGGGCACGGCGCGCGGTTGCGGGCCGTGGTGTGGCCCCACCTTGTCTGTGAAGCGGACCGCCTCGGGGCTGTTGTTCGTGTAGCTACCCGAGCGAGGAAGCTAGCAGATCAGTACTTGGCAGAGGTTCATGGTCTGGTTGTGGATCGGCTTGATGCAGGTGTCGTGACACTGACGCGTGCCCCCATCAGTCAGCGCGAGCGAGATGAGATGGGCCGCTCCCGCGGCGCTTCGCCCATACCCTGATCCCTATGGATTCGGTGCTCACGACACTGCTGACAGGGGTTATTGCTGTCGTAGTCGGGTCCATCGCCCAATTCCTCGACCGGTCCTGGCGGCGGGCGAGGGGGAGCACGTCCGCGGCAGAAGCCTATAGCGACCGTGTTCAACGACTCACAAGAACGCTGACCGAGTCGGCAGGAGAAGTAGAATCCGTCGCCCGCGAGATGTCTGAACTACTCGAACGACGTACTGAGGCGTTGGTGGCTGCCGAGCAGTCTCTGGCCGAAGTGGAGGTGAGAGAGAAGGCTCTTGCCGTGCGTCTAGAGAACCTTCGGCAGGTCGCCCCCGATAGCGTGAAGGTGTTCGAGGAGCTCCTTGATCGCAAGATGGAGCTAAGTAGCAGGTCAAGCCGTGTCTACTTCATCTGGGGAGTCGTCGCGACCGTCGTTGTTGGCCTTGTTGGTCTCTTACTCGCGCCGTACGTCGCGGCGGCCCTATGACGGCAAGTCAGTTTTCAGCTGCCCCGCTCGTGACCGTGTCCCATAGCCCGATCTGCTCGTGCAGGTGTCGACGCTCGCGCTCGCCTTCGGTGAGAGCGTAGTCGAGGCTGGCCGACTCGAACCGCTTGAACTGGTAGATGGCGTGGTTCAGATGTTGGGCGTTGAACAGACCGAGGTCGCTGAGGGACTTGAAATCGTCGACGGACAGCCCTGTGACACGCTCGAAGAGGACTGAGTCGAGCGACTCGATGACGTGCTTGAGGGCTTCTTCGCGGTAGTCGGTGGTGTACATGAACACAGGGATCTTTGCGAGGAACTTCTGCAGCTTCTCGCGGATCTCGGCGCGGCGCTTCGCGGTCTCCGACTGAGTCTTCTTCTGATCGGGGGTGAGTTTCCCGCCTTGCTCACGCTTGGCCTTCTTCAGGTCCTTGGTGTTGGTGATGACCTGCTGGGCGTTGTCTACGAGTGCTCGGAAGTCCTCCAGGTTCTCCAGAGCCTCCAGTAGGGCCGGCTGGGCTAGCACGCTGGCCAGGGTGTGCTCGTTGACGTCGACCAGCAGAGGCGAGTTCCATCGGCGTGCGAGTGCTGCAGCGCCTATGCCGGCGCTGGCCCAGTCCAGG
This sequence comes from Tessaracoccus yangjingae, assembly GCF_055326235.1. Classification (NCBI taxonomy): domain Bacteria; kingdom Bacillati; phylum Actinomycetota; class Actinomycetes; order Propionibacteriales; family Propionibacteriaceae; genus Tessaracoccus; species Tessaracoccus yangjingae. Next base: position 53,367 of record NZ_JBUZNN010000015.1, read on the forward strand.
ACGGCGGTGGCGTCGAGCTGGGTCATGGCTCCGCCGGTGAAGCCGAAGATCGGCAGGTAGTTGATCAGCTCGCCGATGGCCTGGGAAGGCGTGGTGTCGCCGGTGGTGGCGAGCTTGGAGCCGTACTCGGCAACGAGCGACAGGGCGCGGTTGGGGTCGAACTCGAAGACGTAGCAGGTTGTCTTGCGCAGGTCTAGGTTGCCCTCGGCGTCGCGATAGGACCAGGGCGACTGGACGCGGAAGGCGGCCTGGAAGTAGGACTCGGGGCTTTTGAGCGACCGCAGCATGAGGATTGCGCCCCATTCGCGCACGGTGATGCCGGTCATCAGCTTCCCGCACGACAGGGTGATTGAACCGATCCGGTCGCCCTTCTTCACGTCCTCAATGGCACGTTCGACTGGCGGCAGTGCTGCGACGCCCTGGCCGGCCTTGTTGCCGGCGGCGATCACGATCTCGAACTGGGAGAAGTATGGATGCCTTTCCAGTTGCTCGGCCATCGCGAAGCAGGCCGCGACGTTGTTCATGTACCAGACCGAGTGTTTCACAGCGGACTTGAACCGCACAGCCTCGAATGGGAAGGGCGGCTTGTCCTGGGTGAGCACCTGCAGCTTCATCTGGTCCGACAGCTTGCCGCGCAGCATTTCCAGGAACTCGCCGACCTCATCGGGGCGTTCGAACTCGTGCTTGCCGTCTGGCAGCCGTTTGGCCTTGAATAACTCGTTGAGGCTGAAGCCGCTGAACTCGCCGTCCTCGGCGTAGTCAGCGGCGTCCTTGCCCATGTCGTAGGAGTACATCTGCATCTGCGGCAGCGTGATGTACGGGTTGGACGGTGGGTCGGGCCACAGCGCCTTCTCGCGCTGCTCGTCGACATATGTCCAGTTGAAGATCGCGTCCTCGGTGAACTCGCCGTCGGTGATCGCCCGAAACGGTGTGCCCGACAGGTAGAGGTAGTGCTTGGCCTTGACCTCCAGTTCCTCGGTCAGGTTCTCAGCGGTCACCTGCTCGTCGGGCTCGTCGACCTCGGCCTCGGCCTTGTCGGTCGGGTCGTACAGCGCGCGGGCGGAGTCGCGCCAGGCGCCAAAATGGTACTCATCCAGGACGATCGCATCCCAGTCGATCAAGTGGATGACCTCGTTCTTGGCCTTGATGTGGCCCTCGGCGTCACGGCCACCTAAGTCTTGCAGCGACGCGAACCAGACCACTGGACCGGCGTAGTCCGCAGCGTCGTCGCGCTCCGCCTCGCTGGATTCCTTGTCGACGTAGCGCCAGCCGTCAAAGTCGACGTGCGAGACCAGATCGTCATGCCACGCGGTCGCTACGGCGGGCTTGAAGGTCAGCACCAAGACGCGCTCCCAGCCCATCTCCTTGGCGAGCTGGTAGGTGGTGAAGGTCTTGCCGAACCGCATCTTGGCGTTCCACAAGAACTTCGGTGCCTTGCTACCGGCTTGGTTCCAGAAGTAGGCGGAGGTCAGATCCACAGCGGCCTGCTGCTCGGGGCGCATTGCGAAGGATTGGGTCCGCTTGGGCTGGTAGGCGATGCCGGAGCGCACCACCTGGATGGCAGCCTTGACCTCGTCAAGGGTTGCCTCGAACCACTCCCCGCCAGTGCGATTGATGCCAGCCGCGACTAGGGCGGAGTGCACGTCGTGGTCGGAGAACTCGACGCCGTCGGCGCGAACGGCATCTTCATCGAGTAGGACTGAGACGCCCTTGAGCCCAGGGTAGGCCGTGTTCAGTTGCTGTTTGATCCGCGCGCGCGCGGTCCCCTTGGTGGTCTGGCCAACCTTCAGCAAGCCATGGCCGGTGATGAGCTTGGAGCCCTCGGCGCGTTCCCAAGGCTCGGCGTCCTTGCCGACGACGGAGTAGACGTAGATCCGGTTCGTCACTCGTCGTCTTCCGACTCGTCGTCGCCGGACTTGGCCGGCCGGTACTTGGACCCACCGGGGAGGTGGGAGGCGGGGATCGGCGAGTCCAGTGATAGGTTCACCGATCGTGGCTTGATCGACTTCTCGATGTAGTCGATCTCGTCTTGGGTCAGCTCGAAGTGGGCGTAGAGGTCCTCGTCGGTCCAACGCCGGGTCATATCCAGCATCGGCACGAACCGGAAACGATCCGGCGTTACGTGCTGCGTGGCCTTCCGCTGCAGAACGAGGAATCGCACGAATTTCGTAGCGAGGTAGTGCGCGAAGTTCTCGGTCTCCTCCCTGGTGTCGAACATCCCGGGGATGAAGTAGGTCTGGGTGCAGGCTGAACCGGGTGCGAGAGCAATCGGCTCGCCGATGACGGTCTGCCGGAGGATTCCATCTTCGACCTGCTGTCCGCCGTTGTAGGCCATGGGGAGGAGCACTTTCCACCGATCGATCCACGCGTGATTTCGCTGGATTTGGTCAGGGCGGCTGTACCCAACCTTGTTGACGTAGATCAGTGGAATCGCCCCTCCGAAGGGGGTATCCACACTCCCGGCGTAGTTCGAGCGCACCGTCAGCCCGAAAGGCTTCGTGACAGAACTGGACTGTTCAACCATGGAAAGGGCCGTGCGAGCCTTGGCGATAACGCTCACTGCCCTGTTGTCGCGGACCAGGACCCCTTCTCCATCACGCAGATCACGGGTAGCAGTGTCCGTGACACGGCCTCCGATACGCGTGACAAACTCGCAGTCGCCGGAGTGCTCCCGATCCCACAAGAAGTATGAAACCCCGCCTTGAATCTCCACTCCTGGGAAACAGTCGAAGACCTTGGGGTTGTCGACGATCACACGAAGTCGGCGGTCCTGAATCATCGCGTCCCGGAAAGCGTCGAGCCCTTTGCCGCCGGTGAACCAGCGTGAGGGTGTGATCATCAGGACGTATCGCGGGTCAAGCGCGAGGGCCTGCTCCACGAAGAGATGGTAGACGGTCGACGCGGTTGCACCGAAACCCTCGGTGCTGATCTGGTACGGCGGGTTTCCGACGACGACGTCGAACTTCATGGTGGCCGTCTCCTTGGTGGGGTAGGTGCCGTGGATGAATGAGTAGGCATAGTTCTCGTGCTGATTGCCGCGCTCGATCGAGTCTGGAACCCGGCAGATCTTGCACTTGCCGTCCGCGTCGTAGGTGTGGTGGGCGGGGATGAACGGGAGATTGCCCTGCGGGTCGTCGAATCGCACGATGCTGTGTGTGCTGGATGCATCGGCAGCGCAGTAGACGCTGCGCCGGGAGATGATGCCGGTCATTTCGGTGATCGAGGTGCCGAACAGCATGTTGCGGAAGATGTGCTCGCGGCGCTGGACGAAGTCCGGCTCCCAGCTAGCCAGGCTGTCGAACAGGCGGGTAGCGACCTCCCGCAGGAACACCCCCGATTTACTGAACGGATCTAACCAGACGAAATCCGGCCGGCTCCACACCTCATCAGGCAGCAGTCCGAGCATCGCTCTGGCCAGCTCCGGTGGTGTCGGCACCTCGTCGTTGGAGAGCTGCGCGAGGCAGTCGAGGATATCCGGGACATGACTCCCGAAGCGCTCGGTCGTCGTCGTCATGCTCGAACCTTCCTCGGATCTGCCACCGGCGCCGGGTTGTCGGCTAGGACCGAGTAGTGGATCGGCACCTCGTCAGCCTTCGGCACCGAGAACAGATCCATTTGGTCGGACTCGCCGGCGGTGGACCATTCGCGTTGGAAGGTGCCGTTGCGTCCGGCGCGGTAGTCGACCCACTCGATCACGTCGAGGTCGATCAGCGTGTTCGCCAACACGATGTTGGTCTCCAGCACAGCCTCGACAGCGGCGGCAAAGCACTGCGTGGGGACCTTGGTGTTGAGGTCGTTGTCGAGGTGCGACTGCAGGACGTGCTTGAGCCGCTCCTTGGATTCGGCGACGTTCTCGCGGTCGATGTCGATGGCGTAGATCGAAGCGAGCGCGCGTAGCAGTCGGTGCTCGTAGAGCTGGACCGACCGGTAGCGAAGCGAGCTGGTGTGCGCGATCTTGCGGCGCAGGATCTCTTCGAGGAAGTTGCCCGACCCGGCCGCTGGCTCAAAGAACTTCCGGTCGGTGTTGTTGGGGTCCGCGGTCGACGGAAACATGTCCGGAATCAGGTCGAGCATGGCGGTCACCTCTCGGGTGTGGGTGTAGACCTCCGCCAGGTCACGCACCCGTTGCCGCGTCTTGATCTGCAACGCTGCTCCTCCTGCGATCCAGTTGGGTTCCTCACCCATTCTGGCAGGGCGGGGACGCCATCCCCGCTTAGCACCCGCAGGACGCAGGAATGAACCTGGGTCAAACCGATGACGAGGACGTCCACTCTGTCGCTACACCGAACGGACGGAGATCTAGGCTGGGGGCCATCTTCAATCCGCAGGGGTCTGACCAGCCCCTGAACCCGAAGGGGACAAACCAATGGACCTTCACCAGCTCCGAAGCCTGCCGGCCGATCACGTCGATCTGATCATGACCTCAGCGATCGCGTTCGGGGTGATCAGCGCACCCCCAGGTGCTCCGCGGCCCAAGCAGCTGCTTACCGCCGTGGCCCAACGAGTCGGCGCGGGGTTGTCCCTCCGCAACCAGATCGTCGATCCGGCCGGCTACCGCTACCGGCCTGTTCGAGGGCCTCTGGATGTGCGCGACGTGCTCAAGGCCTGCCACGCTGCGCAGTTCGCCTATCGAGACACTCGACTGTGGGCCGGGTCAAACGAACAACGCGTCGTCGACGGGGTCGCGAAGGCTGCCGCAATGCGGATGCCGGGTTATGAACTATCCCCCTGGGTGTGGACCCGACCGGCGGAGGAGGTGATCGGCCATGCGCCGGCCGACACCTGGCGTCCCGACGACCTCGAGGGAGTGGAGTGGATCGACGACGTCGACGATTTCGTCCAGCGATGGGGAAGAGCCAGAGTGGTTCTGCTGACACCCGCAGCGCTCGAGCAGCTGCCTACTTTGTCGGCGCGACCGCGTGTATACGTGGTTGTCGGTGTCGACCAGGCCGCAAGTGTGATCCTGGAAGCAGCCCGGCACCCCGTGGAGAGCGTGTTGGTGTGGCCGGAGGCGGGGCGATGGCTGAGAGAACAGCTTCTCCTCTAACATGAGAGACGGCCGCAAGGCCCCCAGCGTCCTCGGACCAATCACGGCAGGGATGTCGTGACCGTCGACGTGTGGCGGGCGCGGAAAGGGTTGGTCCCCTGACCGCGCCCCCACCGGGACACAGCTTGTCCCGCTCCGAGGCTCGGCCTCCTGTCGCCATCCTTGCGGTCAGCGGCATGCATGGGCTGTCACGACGTCCACAACCCGACACAGCCCCACGTGTCGGGGGCTCGACCTATGCTGGCGCGAGCAACCTGCCTGGATTGGGTGAGAACCACGACATGAAACGTACCTGTGGGGGTCTTACGCAAAGGGGTATTCCCTGTCGCAACGCCCCAGCGGTAGGCGCCCTGAGGTGTCGCCATCACACCCATATGTCCGTAGATGGCCCAAGGGTGTCAAGATCCAGTCCGGTGGGCCCCACGGTGGCTGTGACGGAGCAGGTCATGTCGCCTGTTCTTGGTTCTCTGGCGGCGTCGTTTGGTGATCTGGGGCTGGGTGCGGGGGCGTCGGCGTTGTCGGGTCTGGTTGCGGGTCTTGCCTCGGACGTGTCTGTGTTCGATCGCATCAATGTGATGTCTGCTGCTGTGACGGAGCAGGTCATGTCGCCTGTTCTTGGTTCTCTGGCGGCGTCGTTTGGTGATCTGGGGCTGGGTGCGGGGGCGTCGGCGTTGTCGGGTCTGGTTGCGGGTCTTGCCTCGGACGTGTCTGTGTTCGATCGCATCAATGTGATGTCTGCTGCTGTGACGGAGCAGGTCATGTCGCCTGTTCTTGGTTCTCTGGCGGCGTCGTTTGGTGATCTGGGGCTGGGTGCGGGGGCGTCGGCACATTCTTCCGCTGTCGCGCTGTTCAACGCCCAACATGTGGGCATGGCATCGGCACTGTCGAGGATGCTTGCCCCCTTGGACGTTGTGGATTGGATGCCTGGTGCATCGGGAAGAGTCCACCCGAGTGCGGTGCCGGATTCAGTGGCTGTGCAAGGGCCCGCGCTCACGCCGTCAGGCCTGTATCTCCCGAGCCAGACGGAGACGCAGGTCTTGTTGTCTGACTCAACCGGGTTGGTGGGGGACCGCATTGCGTTTGGCGCAGCCTCGGCCGCAACTCTCTTGATCGAATTGGGTGTTTCTGGGGGATCAGCGGAATGGCTCATCTACCTGTTGCCCTGGATCTGGCAACTGCTCTACAAGACACAAACTGGGCGGTGGGAAGACTCTTCTCTGTCAGAGTTCCGACGACTCTTCGGTAAAGCGCAGTAGTTCTGTTCTCGCATCGAGGTCTGGAGATTTCGAACGTCGAGTTCACATGCATCGCTGCTCTGATCCAGATCGCAGGGCTCCCTGCACTCCCGGCTACACCGAGCGGATCATGTCGACGGGTTAGGAGCTCCACGACCTTGAGCAAGATCCTGGCAATGCCCACCACCCCGACCCCTACCCGGGTCGGGGTGGTGGGCTATTGGGGTTTGGCTAGGGGTTTTGTCCCTATTCGGCGGTATGATGGAGCCATCCAATCAGCAGGGGGTTTGACCAGCTCCCTCAGACCGGAAGGGGTCTATTCTCATGTCTCGTGAAACTCTCGAATACCTCAACGCGAACACGTTGATCGGGTTCACCGCGAAGCGTGGGCAGGCGTGGCACTACCGCGAATCACTGCAGGGCGTGGAGCCGAACCACTACCCGGGCGCGATCCCGGTGGAGGATGTGCGGCGCCGGCTGTTCGGGTGGGAGCCGGTCGAAGCGATGTCGGCGGCCATCGTGATGACCGGCGACGGCGTGCAGACGATCGTGGATGAGACGCGGAAGCAGATCGTGCACCCCGACAGCGGCCAGGTGCTGGGGGTGTTCAAGTCCGGCTATCAGGTCCACGGCTACGACGAGTGGCTGGTGCGCAACGTGGAGTCCATCTTGGACGATGACGATTTGCGGATCGGTTCGGCCGGGCTGCTGCGCGGCGGCGCTCAGGGATGGGTGCAGATCGAAACCGAGGCCACGCAGAGCGTCGAGGGGGTGGAGCACCGCCCGTTCCTGACGGCGGCCACCTCGATGGATGGATCCATCGCCACCACCTACGGTGTGGGCACTCAGGTGGTGGTGTGCGACAACACACTGTCGGTCGCGCTCGGTTCGTTCGCCAGCTCGGTGAAGGTGCGGCACTCCTCGAAGTCGCTGGGCCGACTCGGTGACGTCCGCGACGCGCTGCAGCTGGTGATCGGTGCGGGGGACGCGTTCGGCGCCCAGGTGCGCGAGCTGATCGCCCAGCCGGTCAGCGAACCACGATTCGAGAAGTTCCTTACCGCGTGGACTGCCGGCCCGACCGACAGCAAGCGGGCGCAGACCCTGGCGGAGGGGAAGCGGGACGCGCTGCGCGGACTCTGGCGCCTCGATGGGAGGGTGGCGCCGTGGCGTGGCACTGCGTGGGGGGTGGTGGCTGCGGTGAACACCTACGCCCAGCACGAGGCGCCGATCAGGGGAGCGGACCGGGTGACGCGCAACGCCGAGTTCATGGTGCACGGCCGCTACAACACCCTCGATGCCGGCACCCTCGAACTCCTCGCGACGGTCTGAACCGTGGACGCGTATCAGGAGGGCTTCAAGGCCGGGTACCGCTCTGCTCAGCAGTTCTACGGACTCGCGGCCCGGGAGCGTCTGGACCGCATCGCAGAGGCCACCAAGGCACTGCGGGAGTTGATCGCCGCTCGCGGCGGCCACCCACCCGCCGAGCTGGTGGACTACCTCGACGAGGTGACCGGCCACACGACCGCCGACACACACCACCGCGCTAACGAACTACAGTAGCGCGCTTGCGCGCACCAACTACGCGTGCACACGCAACGATAAGACCGGTTCGGCCCGCTTGCGGGC
>NZ_JBUZNN010000016.1:0-52228 GCF_055326235.1 Tessaracoccus yangjingae
GAGGATTCTGAAGGTCTGGCGGGCGACGTATCGTTTGAGGCAGCGGCGGATCTCTCGCTTGGTTCGGCCTTCAGCGGTGCGGCGTTCGATGTAGGCCTTGGTGGCTGGGTCGTTGCGTTGTCTGCAGAGGATGATGGTGTGGATGGCCTGGTTGAGGTGGCGGTCGCCGGAGCGGTTAAGGCGGTGTCTGGTCTGTTGTGTGCCGCTGGTGGCCGGGATGGGGGCGGTTCCGGAGAGCATCGCGAATGCGGCCTCGGAGTGGACGCGTCCGGGATGGGACCACACCAGCAGCAGGCTCGCCGCGACGATCGGTCCGACGCCGTTGAGGTCGAGCAGGTCAGGGCGCCACTTCCTGACGATGTCGAGGATCTGCCGTTGCAGGGCCTTGGCGTAGAGCCGCAGCGACCGGGCCCGCTGTGCGAGTTCCTTCAGTACCGGCATCAGGATCCCGGTCAGGGGGTCGTCATTGGTGTGGGGTCGTAGTTTCAGGGCCTGGGTGACCATCGGGGCGGTCTTGCGGCCGGTGAACCGTGACCGGAGCTCGTCGGGGGCGGTGAGCACCATCGAGCGGAGTTGGCGTTCGGTGTCGGTGGCCTGCGTGATCGTCAGGTGTCTGCTGGTGACAAGGACCTGGAGCGCGGCACGGTCACCGGTGACCGCCCGCGGGGTGGACAGGGAGTCCCGGCCCAACGCGTCCCGGGCTGCCCGGACCGCGTCGATGGAGTCGGACTTTGCGCCGTTGCGGCGCTTGATCCGCTCTGGTCGGTCGACCTCGACCACCAGTTCGCCGGCCAGGGCGCGGGTCAGGCCGATGCCGTGGCTGTTGGTGCCCTCGATGGCCCACCCGCGCCGGCCGGGACGGGTGTGGGCCCAGTCGATGAGCTGCTGATAGCCGGCCGGGTCGGCCGGGGTCTTGATCGTGTCGAGCACCCCGCCGGTGACCGCGTCAACGGCCGCGGCGACGTGGAACTGCTCGTGGGTGTCGACCCCGATCACGAGGTCGACAAGCTCGCGGAGATTCTTCACACTGGACATGCGTCCCCTTCCATGGACGTCAACCATCGGGTTCCGATCCGGGCAGGGACTAGGCACAACTGTGATGGGACACAACCGGCGCTGCTGACGCTGGTTGGTCAAGCTCCTGAATCAGGCCACTGGTTTCTGCTCGGGTCGGGGTCGACGCTCACGCCGGACATGTCCTGACCAAGGCACCCGGAGGGCCAGCTTCGAGGAGAGTCACGACGCGACCGTCGATCCCAACAACACCACCAATGAGGTGGTGACACCAGACTCACAGCTTCGAGGCCGCTCCGCGGCACCTCAGCCAACGAAGACGGCGCTCCCCGCACCTCAGCCAACGAGGTGAGTCGGCCCCCACAGGGAGCGGTCAGCGGGCTGCGAGGCGGTCGCGCACCTGCTTGCGCAGCACCTTCCCCAGCATCGACTTCGGCAGCTCGTCGACCACCACCACCTCGCGCGGCACCTTGTAGGCGGCCAGCCTCTCCCGGCACCACGTCCGGACCGCCTCGGGATGCACCGTCGCGCCCGGACGCGCGACCACCTCCGCGACGACGCGCTCTCCCCCGCCCTCGAGTGGCAGGCCGACGACGGCGGCGTCGTCGATGTCCTCGTGCGCGCGGAGCACCGCCTCGACCTCTGTGGGCGAGACGTTGAAGCCGCCCGTGATGATGAGCTCCTTGACCCGGTCGACGATCGTGGTGAAACCGTCCGCGTCCACCGTGACGAGGTCGCCCGTGCGGAGCCACCCGTCAGGCAGCAGCACCGCCTCGGTCTCCTCCGGCGCGTTCCAGTAGCCCTGGAAGACCTGCGGTCCGGCGAGCAGCAGCTCCCCGGACTCCCCTTGTGGGACCTCACGGGACGGGTCGTCGGGGTCCACCACGCGCATCCGGGTGCTCGGGAACGGGACCCCGATGGTGCCGGTGCGGCGCGACGGGTGGAACGGGTTGCCCAGCGCCACGGGCGAGCACTCGGTGAGCCCGTACCCCTCGACGAGCAGCCCACCCGCGACCGACTCCCACAGCTCGACGATCGGGTCCGTCAGGTTCATCGCCCCCGAGATGCAGAACCTGGCCGACCTCAGGCTCACGCCCCGCTCCTGCGCAAGCCTGGCCGTCTTCTCGTAGATCGGCGGGACCGCGCAGTACACCGTCGGCGGGGTGCGGCGGGCGGCGTCGAGCACCAGGTCGGCGTCGAAGCTCGGGAACAGCACGATCCGGGCGCGCTTGAGGATGCCGAAGGTCAGATACAGCGTCATCCCGAACGCGTGGAACATGGGCAGGACGGCGTAGATCACCTCGCGGCCGTCGACGGCGTCGTGCATCCACGCCGCGCCCTGCAGCGCGTTGGCGTACAGGTTGCGGTGGGTGAGGACGGCGCCCTTGGCCCGCCCCGTGGTGCCGCTGGTGTACTGGATGACGGCCACGTCGTCGACGGCGGGGCGCGGGTGCCCGGCGTCCAGCGCAGGCGCGCGGAGCAGCTCCTCCCACGGCATGGTGCCCGGTGCCGGCTGGGTCAGCCGGTCCCGGGTGGCGCGCAGCTTCGCAACGGGCAGTTGCAGCGCAAGCCGCTTGACCAGGGGGAACGCGCGGAGCAGGTTCACCGAGACGATGTGGTCCAGCTCGATGTCGCTGGGCTGCTCCCGGATCTTCGCCACCGCAGCGTCCCAGGCGATCACCACGCGCGCGCCGTGGTCCTCGAACAGGTGGCGCAACTCCCGGGCGGTGTAGAGCGGGTTGTGCTCCACGACGATGGCGCCCAGCCGCAGCACCGCGTAGAACGCGACGACGTGCTGGGGGCAGTTGGGGAGGATGAGCGCCACGCGGTCGCCCGCGCGGACCCCGAGCCTGCGAAGCCCCTCGGCGGCGCGTGAGATCTGGTCACCCAGCTGCCGGTAGGTGGTCTCGCGGCCGAAGAACTGCAGCGCCACGCCGTCGCCGCCCCTGGCCACCGCCTCCTCGGACATCTCCACCAGGGAGGTGGTGGGGATCTCGATGTCTGCCGGGACCCCCGGCTGGTAGTGCTGCACCCAGGGGCGGTCGTCGGTCATGCCCCCATCCTGGCACCGCCCCGGAGCGGCCCGCCCCCGGCCCCCGTCGTCGAGGGTCGGCCGCCGATCGCGCCCCAGCGTCGGTTCGAGCCGGGTCAGGCCGGTCAGAACCGACACTGGAGGCGAGCACCCCCGCAGGGCGGCGCGGGATCAGCCGTCGAGGTCCATGTCTCCCGCGAAGTGGCGGAACTGGTCCTTCGTGGCGTGCATCTCCCACAGCCGCTCGGCCAGGACCAGCGGATCCTTGCGCGGGTGGCCCTCGATGATTCCGCCGGGGATGATCAGCTGCGTGACGTGGATCTTGTCCGGCTTGAGGGCGTCGTGCAGCATCTGCCCCAGCGCGGACTCGCCGGCGAACGCCACCGACGTGCCCGCGAACTTCGCCACCGGCCGCACCGCGCTGCCGCCGTTGACGAGCAGCACCGTGCCGCCGCCGCGGAACCGCATGTGCTGCATGACGTGATGGATGGCCACGAGCGGCCCGTACACCGAGAACTCGATCGCCGGCTGCAGATCCTCGACGGTGGTTTCCAGCACCGGACGCAGGAACTCCTTCGCGGGCAGTGGGCTGTACTGGAGCACGTCGATGGGCCCGAGGTCGGCGGCGGCGTCGTCGAGCGCGGCGCGGAGCGACTCATGGTCGCGGACGTTGGCCACGTAGCCACGCGCGGTGATTCCCTCCCCTGCCAGTTCCTCGGCGAGGGCATGGACCCGCGACGCCGTGCGGGAGATGAGCGCCACCGCGAAGCCCTCGCGGGCGAAGCGCCGGGCGACGGCGGCGCCGAGGCCGGATCCGGCACCGATGATGGCGAGCGTGGGCATGGTGACCTCCTGTGGTCGTCGTTGACTACGCCTCCGAGCCTATCGAGTCAACTCACCGGCCACGCGCCGGGGCGCCCACACAGGCGCGCCGGGCCGGGTGTTCAGCGCCCAGACCGTCGGCTACCCGACGTGGTCGTCGAGGCGGAAGCCGATCTTCAGCCCCACCTGGTAGTGGGCCACCTTGCCGTCGGCGATGTGGCCGCGGATCTCGGTGACCTCGAACCAGTCCAGGTGCTGGACCGTCTGAGCGGCGCGGGCCACGGCGCCGTCGATGGCCTGTTCCAGGCCCTCGCTCGAGCTCCCGACGATCTCGATGATCTTGTACGTGTGATCGCTCATGATGAACTCCCTCGTCCAGCGGCGGCACGGCACCGTCGATCCACCCCACACTAGGCGAGGGCCCCTCCCGCCGTCGGCCATCGGGAGATGTGCGCCCGGGCGGAGCGGGCTATTTGCGTGCGCCGCCGAACTTTGGTGCGCGCGGTCAGCGCGTCCTACGGCGCACCCACGCGACGGCCGCCGCCAGCAGCGGGACCACCGCGAGCACGAGCGCACCCCACTTCACGAACGTGACCAGGGACGTCACCGCGGCGAGCCCTCCGCTCATCCGGCCGCCGTCGCGCCCGGTGAGGAAGACGGCCAACAGGAGCGCATTCTCGGTGAGGTCGGCGCCGGCGGCCACCCACGCGATCCGCGGCCGCGGCGTCGTGATCAGCCGCAGGGGCGACGGGGGCCCCTCACCCGGCCGCGACACTCGCGCCCTGAGCAGCCGCGACAGCAACAGCCCGTACAACACCGCCATCGCAGAGTCGACGACGGTGAACGCCCAGATGCCAGGCCCGGCGGCGTCGTCGAGCGCGAACAGCGTGGCCCAGGGACGGGACTCGGCCCCAGGCAGCGGCAGCGGCCACCGCGGCCCGCTCACCGTCGCCATGAGGGAGGCCCCCGCCTGCGCGTCCGACTCCCCGATCGCCCGGTCGAGCCTGCCGAGCGCCAGGTACAGGCCGGCCACGGCCCCTCCGACGCCGAGTTCCCAGACCGGGAACCTCCTCGCGGCACCGGCAGCCTCCGCCGTGTCATCCATGGGGTCAATCATGGGCGGGGCGCGGCCGCCGCGAGCGAGTTCGGGCGCATGGGATGGGCTGGCGACGGTGACCGGACCCGCCGTCGAGGCGCAGGACCCGCCCTGATGAGGAATGCTCGTGCCATGGCCTCCCCCGACTCGACGCCCGCCGAGGCGCACCCCCCGCCGGCAGCCCGCGCCTGGACGGCGCGCGAGCTGCTCCCCGCCGTTGGCGTGTCCCTCTCCGCGGTCCTGCTGTTCGCGTTCCAGCTCGCGGGGTGGGGGCACGCGCTGCTGCTGCTCAGCCTGCTGGCCGCCCACCTGCTCGATCGCGAGCTCGGCAAGGACCTACTGCTGATCGGGGTGGGCGTCGCGATCGTGAGCGCCACCTCCGTGGAGGCCGACGTCAGCTGGGAGCGGTTCATCATCATCGGCGCGGTGCTGATCCTGGCCGTCTCCGTCCCGCTCCTCATCGACCGGGTGGTGTACCGCCGGCGGGCCATCCGGTTCCCGTGGCGCGGCGAGCACCGGTGGACCAGGCTCGAGATGGTCTACGTGATCGCGGTGCCGTTCCTGGGCTGGGCCATCCTTCCCTTCTATTTCATCCGCTCCGGCGCCTACCTCAACTGGCCGCAGATCACCGACGCCAGCGAGCTCGCCCGCTTCTTCGTCGGCGTCAACGCGGTGGGCACCTGGGACGAGCTGTTCTTCATCTGCACGTGCTTCGCGCTGCTGCGGCGCCACTTCCCGGTGTGGCTGGCCAACCTGCTCCAGGCCACCATCTTCGTGTCGTTCCTGTGGGAGCTGGGCTACCGCGAGTGGGGGCCGCTGCTGACCATCCCGTTCGCGCTGGTGCAGGGCTTCCTCTTCGCGCGCACCGGATCGCTGCTCTACGTGCTGCTCGTACACCTGCTCTTCGACGCCATCGTCTTCATGGCCATCGTGCACGCGCACAACCCCGACATGTTCGCGTTCTTCATCTACTGATCCGCGCGCCTCAGCAACGCGGCCAGTGCGTCGTCGACGCGCTCAACGGGCACCAGCAGGTGGTCGTGGTGGTACCCGGCGATCACGTTGCAGCTGATCCCCTCCTCCGCCAGCGCGACGCTCACCGCCGCGGTCAGCCCGACGGCGGCGAGCGACGAGTGCACCGCCAGCGTGATCCACCCGGCCACGTAGTCGTAGGTCAGGCCAAGCCTGTCGGCGTCCTCCTGCCGGAGCACCAGGCTCAGCCCCTCGGGCTCGACGACGCTCGCCTGCGCCTCCGCGTCCACCGGCCCGACGGCGACCACGAACACGAAGCGCCCGGGGCGCACCTCGGGGGACATCGTCTCGAGGAGAACCCTCAGGTCAAGAACGCCGCTCATGGGCGCCAGCCTGCCGCACGAGGGGCCGAACCACCCAGTGCGGGGGAAGGGCGGCGGCGGGAGTGCGTCCTAGGTTGGGGGTTCGATCGACCAATGGAGGCGCCATGTCCACACATCACCAGCTCCCCACACCCGAAGACCTGCGGGCCCTCGACGGCGACTTCGCCGGGGCCGTCTCGGTCTATGTCGAGACATCGCCGCAGCCGTCGGAGCGTGACCGGGCGCAGGTGGCGCTGAAGAGCGGCTTCGACGCCGCCCTCCGGGAGCTGGACGAGCATGGGGTGGACCGCGGGGTGCGCGAGAGCATCGCCGCCACGCGCGACGCGATCCTCGAGGACCACGAGCTGTGGGGCAAGCTGTCGCGTTCGCTCGCCGTCTTTGCCGCGCCCGGCGTCAGCGAGGTGTTCGTCCTGCCGAACCAGCTCGAGGACGAGGTGCACGCGGGCGTGCACTTCGCGGTGGGCCAGCTCCTGCGCAGCGTGAGCCAGCCCCAGGAGGCGTTCGCGATCACCCTGTCGGAGAACGCATGGGGCCTCTGGCACGCCACCGCGGAGGAGCGCGTGTCCCAGATCGAGCTTGCGGGCACGTACCCGGGCAGCGCCGCGGAGGCCACAAACCGCGACGCCGCGGGCCGCGGGGACGACCGGTTGTCGGGAGACGTGCACGACCTGTACGCCAAGAGGGTGGCAGACGCGGCCCGCACCGAGCTGGCCCGCCTCGACCCCGACGAGAAGCTGACGCTGTTCGTCTTCGCCGACGAGACCCTCGCCGCGCAGTTCGGCCAGCGCAAGGACGGCCGCCGCCTCGTGCTCATCCCGGGCAACCCGGACCGGCTCAACGCTGCCCAGATCGACGAGGAGATCCGCGAGCAGCTGGCCGAGCTCAACGTGGCCGACACCGAGGCCGAGCTTCGGGCCCTCAGCGACGGAGACCCGGGCCGGATGGAGCGCGACCTCGCGGCCATCGCCCGGCAGGCCGTCAGCGGCGCCGTCGACACCTTCTGGTTCGACGTCACCCGCGACGTCTGGGGGACCCTGGATCCCGCCTCCGGCGAGTTGGCCTACGAGCGGACCGCTGACCTGTTCGCGCCGGCGGTCACCGACCTGCTCGCCAAGGTGGCACTGCTGGTGCTGGACCAGGGCGGCCGGGTGGTGGCCGTCCGCCCCGACCACCTCGGCGACTCGTGGGACGGCCCGGCGCTGGCGCGGCTGCGCTACTGACCCTCGCCGTCGTCGTCCTGCCTGGTCAACCCGCTGCCTGACCGGGCAGGACGGCGCGCACGTCGAGATCAGGGATGCCGTCGAAGTCCCTCGGATTGGCCGTGTAGAGAGGCAACCCCCGCGACATGGCGGTCGCGGCGATGAGCGCGTCATACGCCCTGGCGGCGGGCTTGCGGCCTGCCGAACGCAGCGCCGCGGCGACGACTCCGAAGGCCCGCGCCGCGGCTGCGTCGAACGGGATGGGCTCGAAGTCCGCCTCGGCCTGCTGCACCAGCGCCTGACGCGCGGCCCGCTCCGCCTCGGTCCGCGCCACGTGCGGCCCAACCGACAGCTCCGCCATGGTCACCGCGGTGATGAGCGGCTCGGCCGGGAGGGAGAGCGGGTCCAGCCCACCGAGGCCGATGACGGCCGACGTGTCGAGGATGCCCTCCGCGGCCCGGCCGGCCCCGGCGGTCACAGCGTTGGGTCCAGCACGCGGTCGATGTCAGCCCTGACCGCGGCGGCGTCAACCCGAGGCAGGGCCTTCCACCTCTCCACGAGTTGAGCAGCCCCCCAGCGTCGGCGAGGCAGCGGCACGACGGCGGCCACGGGCTCCCCGTCCCGCGTCACCGTGAAGCTCTCACCCAACGCCACCCTGGCCAACAGATCTGCGCTGCGGTTGCGCAGGTCCCTGACACTCACCACTCCCATCCCCTAACCGTATCACCCGTGATACGCGCCTCGGTGGCGCGAGGGACTGCAACCAGCCGGCAGCCGCCGCTCAAGGGCCCTTCGACGACCTGTGGATGACTTCGACGAGTTCAGATCCGGCCTGTGGATATCGGGATCCGGGGGCGGAGGGGTTCCGCGGGAAGCCGTCGCGATGCAGACTGAGCCCATCGCCGTCTGGACGGGCGGCCGTGAGAGGAGAGAGATGCCGCACGGAGACATCACCCACATCGACATCCCGGTCAGCGACCTGGACCAGGCCCAGAGCTTCTACGGCGGCCTGTTCGGCTGGCAGATCGCCGAGATGCCCGGCTTCGAGGGCTACCCCATGTGGCAGGCGCCCAACAAGATCAGCGGCGGCGGCCTGGCCCCGCGCTCGGAGGGCTTCACGCAGCCCCGCTCCTACGTGGAGGTGGACTCCATCGACGACACGCTCGCCAAGGCCGAGGCGAGCGGCGGGCGGGTCCTCATGGCCAAGGCGCCGATCAGCGACACCAGCTGGTGGGCCATCTTCGAGGATCCGTTCGGCAACCACATCGGGCTCTACGAGGGCATCACCGCGACCTGAGTGACGTGACCGCGGGCCCGGCCGGTGATCGCGGCGAGGGCCCGGACGAGTACCCTCGTCCGTTATGGAAGCCCGAGACGTCGAGTGGGTCCGGGAGTTCACGGAACCCGAGCTGAAGCGGATCTTCGGCGCATCCACCTACTTCCGGGGGAAGAGCTACCACGAGTCAGGGCACGTCCGCGATCTCTACTCCGTCCCCGACGAGCTCTCCGCGACGGTGCGCGGGAGCGGGCGCCAGGTCTACGAGGTGGAGGTCACCCGCTCGGGCAGGCGCCTCGACAACTGGTGCAGCTGCCCGATGGGGCGCTCCTGCAAGCACGTCGTCGCGGTGCTGCTCGCGGCCCGGGCCCGGCTCGGCGGCCGCACCGGCGTCCAGACCTGGGAGACCGAGCTCGGCAAGCTGGTCAACGTCGGCGACGCCGCCGCCGGCACGGGGCGCGCCCTGGCGCTGGAGTTCGCCGTCGCCCCCTCCTACTACGGCACCCCCACCACCCGCATCGTCCTGCAGCCCCTCCGCGAGGGGGTCCGCACCCCCTGGGTGAAGACGGGTGCGTCCTGGGGGGACGTCACGCAGGCGTGGAGGTCCGCCGAGCTCAACCACGCGCAGCGCGCGTCGCTGGCGCAGCTGCACGCGCTCAGCCCCGAGAACGGCTACTCCTACGGCACTCCCTCGACGGTGGACCTCGCGGCCCTCGGCCCCCTCTGCTGGCCGCTGCTCAAGCGGGTCGTGGCCACCGGGGTCACGCTCATCGCGGGCGAGGGGCTGCGCAGCGTGCGGATCTGCGACGGCGCAGCCACCGTGTCCCTGGACCTCACCCGCACCGCCGACGGCGGCATCAGCGCCCACCCGCGCGCCTCCGTCGTGGATCCCGGCGAGACGGGGCGGACGCTGCTGTTCGGGAGCCCGGCGCACGGGGTGGGGCATCTCGACGGCGGCGTGCTGCGGCTCTGGCAGCTGGCCGCCCCGCCCGCGGAGGGCCTGGACCGGCTCCTCCTCGCCGGGCAGGCCGTCGACATCCCCGGCGAGGACGTCAACCGCTTCCTCACCCTCTACTACCCGGCGCTCGCCCGCGCGGGGGCCGTGACCACCTCGGACGGCACCGTCGAGGCGCCAGACATCAGGCCACCGGCCATGAGCCTGCGCATCACGCATCTCCCGGCACACGTGGCCCGGCTCGAGTGGGGCTTCGCCTACCCCTCCCCCGTGGCCGGTGAGGGGGACACGCTGGTCCCGCTCGCCCACTCGGCCGGGGACCCGCCGCGCGACATCCCCACCGAGCGGCGCCTCAGCGACGAGGTGGTGGCCCTCCTCAGCATCGTCGACCCGACGCTCCTCGAGGGCGACCCGCGCCCCACCCTGATCCCGCACCTCGAGCTGGTCGGCATGGCGGCCGCGGCATTCCTCACCGACACCCTCCCCCACCTCCTCGAGACGGGGGTGCACGTGGAGCACGAGGGCGACCGGGCGGCGTACGAGGAGGCCTCCGAGGCCCCCGTCGTGCAGCTGACCGCGGAGGACTCCGAGGACCGCGACTGGTTCAACCTGCACATCACTGTGACCGTCGACGGCCAGGAGGTGCCCTTCCAGCAGCTGTTTCTGGCGCTGGCCTCCGGGGACGACGCCCTGCTGCTGGACTCCGGCACGTGGTTCCGCCTCGACATCCCCGAGCTGCAGGACCTCCGCCGGCTCATCGAGGAGGCCCGCGAGCTCACCGACGGCGACCCCAGCGGCCCGCTGCGCATCGGCCCCTACCAGGCGGCGCTGTGGGAGGAGCTCGTCGAGCTGGGCGTCGTCGCGCGGCAGAGCAAGCGGTGGCTGGCCGCCGTCGAACGCCTGATGCCCGACGCGGACCGCTCGGACGTGCCCGTGCCCGCGGGGCTCGACGCGACGCTGCGGCCCTACCAGCTGCGCGGCTACGAGTGGCTGACCGCCCTGTGGGACGCCGGGCTGGGCGGGGTGCTCGCCGACGACATGGGCCTGGGCAAGACCCTCCAGACCCTCGCGCTGCTGGAGCGCGCCCGCGAGGCCGGGTCCCTCGACGGGAGGCCCGTCCTGGTCGTCGCCCCCGCCAGCGTGGTGGGCACCTGGGTGGACGAGGCGGCGAAGTTCGCGCCGCAGTTGAGGGTCGCGGCCATCACGGCCACGGGGAAGCGCCGGGGCGACGATGTCGCGGCGGCGGTGGAGGGGGCGCACGTCGTGGTCACCTCGTACACGCTCATGAGGCTCGAGGACGCCGAGTACCGGGCCCTCCCGTGGAGCGGACTGATCCTCGACGAGGCCCAGTTCGTCAAGAACCACCGCTCGCGCACCTACCAGGCGGCCAGGCGCATGGGCGCCCCGTTCACGCTGGCCATCACCGGCACCCCGCTGGAGAACTCGCTGATGGACCTGTGGTCCATGCTGTCGCTGAGCGCGCCCGGCCTCTTCCCGCGCCCGGACCACTTCACCGAGCGGTTTCGCAAGCCCATCGAGGTGGAGCGGGACCGGGAGGCGCTCGAGGTGCTCCGACGGCGGATCAAGCCCTTCGTCCTGCGCCGCACCAAGCGCGAGGTGGTGGAGGAGCTGCCGGAGAAGATCGAGCAGGTCCAGCGCGTGGAGCTGACCCCCGCGCACCGCAAGGTCTACGACCGCTACCTGCAGCGCGAGCGGCAGCGGGTGCTGGGGATGCTGGACGACATGGACCGCAACCGCGTCGCCATCTTCCGCGCGCTCACCATGCTGCGCCAGCTCGCGCTGGACCCCGTGTTGGTGGAGGCCGCGCACGCGTCCGGGGCACCGTCGGCGAAGGTCACCTCGCTGGTCGAGCAGATGACCGAGCTGGCCGCGGAGGGGCATCGGGCGCTCGTGTTCAGCAGCTTCACCGGCTACCTCAAGCTCGTGCGCGAGGCGTTCGACGAGGCGGGCATCAGCTACGTCTACCTCGACGGCAGGACGCGGGACCGGCCCGCCAGGATCGCGCAGTTCCGCGAGGGCGACGACCCGGTGTTCCTCATCTCGCTGAAGGCCGGAGGCTTCGGCCTGACCCTGACCGAGGCGGACTACGTGTTCGTCCTCGACCCGTGGTGGAACCCGGCGGCCGAGAACCAGGCCATCGACCGCACGCACAGGATCGGCCAGACCCGCTCGGTCAACGTCTACCGGATGGTCTCGGAGGACACAATCGAGGAGAAGGTGGTGGCGCTGCAGGAGCGCAAGCGCGACCTCTTCACCTCCGTCATCGACTCGGGCTCGTTCTCCTCCGGCGCCATCACGGCCGCCGACATCCGCGGCCTCTTCGACCAGTAGAGTCCCGCCCCGGTCACGGAGAATCTACGACCTGGGATCTGCAAACCTACGATCTCAGGACTGCAAACCTGCGATCTGCCGGTACGCCCCCAAGCTGTGGGGCCTCCCGATCTCGGCCCTGTGTGAGTCTGGCAACCGGTGGCATGCGCCACATACCGTCGAGACGGGTTCGGCCTTGCTTGTGCCCGATCCCGTGCAACGCTGGATGCATGAGCATGGACGCACAGGACGGCAGCATCGACGGCCTCGAGCAGCTGGACCCGGAGGAGATCGCGGACGCCGAGCACCCCTACGGCGAGGTGACCGCCGAGGACCTCGGCACGGAGGACCTGATCGACGACGGGGCCGACGCCGCCGCGATGGTTCCGGAGGACCCGCAGACCCCCGTCGACGCCGCCCTCCACACCGACGACATCACCCACGACGAGACGATCGAGGACCGGCTCGCCCAGGAGGAGCCGGACCCGTCGTCGCGCATCGCGTACGGCAGCTGACCTCCCCGCCGGCTGCGGTGCGAGGAGCGAAGCGACGAGCCGTTACCGCTGGCTGAGGCGCGAGCAGCGAAGCGACGAGCCGTTACCGCTGGCTGAGGCGCGAGCAGCGAAGCGACGAGCCGTTACCGCTGGCTGAGGCGCGAGCAGCGAAGCGACGAGCCGTTACCGCTGGCTGAGGCGCGAGGAGCGAAGCGACGAGCCTCGAAGCCTGTGAAACGTGAGCTGACAAGCAACGTTTCTTAGGCTTCGAGGCCGCTCCGCGGCACCTCAGCCAGCGGGGAATGGCCGCTCCGCGGCACCTCAGCCAGCGGGAAATGGCCGCTCCGCGGCACCTCAGCCAGCGGGGAACGGCCGCTCCGCGGCACCTCAGCCAGCGGGGAATGGCCGCTCCGCGGCACCTCAGCCAGCGGGGAATGGTCGATACATGGCGAACATCGCGCTCAACCTGGCCGAGGGCACGCCCCTCGCTGAGCCGATGCCCGTCCAGCACGTGGCTCTGGTCGTGCGTGACACCGCCTGACCTCAACGACGTCGGCTCTCCCGATGCTTGTGGGGGGCTAGTCTGACCTGACGAGCACCTGGACGAAGAGGGGACCATGCTGGAGGTCCAGAACCTGACCCGACGCTTCGGCGAGCTGACCGCCGTCGACGACGTCTCCTTCCATGTCCCGGCGGGCGCGCTGGTGGGCTTCGTCGGCGGCAACGGCGCCGGCAAGACCACCACCATGCGGATGATCATGGGCGTCCTCCAGCCCACCGCCGGTCAGGTCCTGTGGGGCGGGCGCCCGGCCACGCAGGCGGACCGGGCCCACTTCGGCTACATGCCCGAGGAGCGGGGCCTCTACCCCAAGCAGCCGGTGCTCGGGCAGCTGGTCTACCTCGGCCGCCTGCACGGGATGTCCCGCGACGCCGCCCGGGCGCGCGCGACCGAGCTGCTGGAGCGGTTCGGGTTGGGCGAGCGCACCCGCGACAAGGTGGAGACGCTGTCGCTGGGCAACCAGCAGCGGGCGCAGATCATCGCGGCCGTCCTCGGCCATCCGCGCGCTCTCATCCTCGACGAGCCCTTCTCCGGCCTGGATCCCTCCGCCGTCGACGAGATGACCGAGCTGCTCCGTGAGCACACCTCGGCGGGGGTGCCGGTGCTGTTCAGCAGCCACCAGCTCGAGCTGGTCGAACGGCTGTGCGACCGGCTCATCGTGCTGCACCGCGGGCGGGTTGTCGCCGACGGCACCGTCGACGACCTACGCGCCGGCGCCCCCCTGCGGTACCGGCTGGTGACCGACAACGCGCCCTGGTGGGCGGCCGGGGTGCCCGGGATCCGCGTGGTCGAGCAGAGCGGCACCGGCACCGTCGTAGTCGAACCGGACGACGACGAGGCCGTCCAGCGCCTGCTCGCCGAGGCCCTCGCCCACGGGCCGGTGCGGGAGTTGGCCAGGGTCGTGCCCAGCCTCAGCGAGATCTACCGGGAGGTGGCGTCCGTATGACCAGCACCGACAGCCCGTCGGCGGGCGCCCCGTCCGACGGCCGCCGCGCCGGCGCCGCACCGTGGGCGCTGGTCACCGCCCGCGAGATCGCCGTCAAGCTCCGCGACCGCAACTTCCTCGCCTCCACCGGCCTCAGCCTGGCCCTGGTGGTGGGCGTCATGGTGCTGCAGTTCTTCCTCACCGGGGGGCCCGCACGGTTCGATGTCGCGGTCACCGACGACGCCGGCGCACAGCTGGTGGCCACGGTGGACGCCATGGTCAAGGCCGGCGACGCGGAGGCGGGCGCCCAGGTGGTCCGGGTCGACACCGCGGCCGACGGCGAGCGTCTCGTCGCCGACGGCGAGGCCGACGCCCTCCTGGTCCGCGAGGGCGACGGTTGGGCCCTCGCCACCGACGGACCCGCTGCGCGGGAACTGCACCTGGCCATGATCGACGCCGTGGCGTCGTCCGGGCTCACCGCCAACGCTGAGCGGCTCGGGGTCGGGGCGGACGAGTTGCTGAGCGGGACCCAGCTCACCACCCGAGACCTGTCCGGCGAGGACGAGCAGGGCATGGTGGCGTACTTCGCGGGGCTGGTGTTCGCCATGCTCTTCTATCTCTCCTCGCTCCTGTTCGGCATGTCCATCGCCACCAGCGTGGTGGAGGAGAAGCAGTCGCGGATCGTCGAGATCCTCGCCGCCGCCATCCCGATCCCGCACCTGCTGCTGGGCAAGGTCCTCGGCAGCACGGTGCTGGCCCTGCTGCAGCTGGCGCTGCTCACCGGCGTCGGCCTGATCGGGCTGCAGTTCATGGATCTCGACCTCAGCCTGCCCGGGCTGGCCGAGGCCGTGGCCTGGTACCTGCCCTTCTTCCTGCTCGGGTTCCTGGCGCTCGCCTGCATCTGGGCCGCCGCGGGGGCACTGGCGTCGCGCATCGAGGACGTCCAGGCCACGTCGATGCCGCTGACGTTCGTCCTCGTCACGGTGTTCGTCGTCGGCATCAACCTCGACGGCGCCGCCCGCGTCATCGGCTCCTACGTGCCGGTGCTGTCCACCATCCTCATGCCCATGCGGCTGCTGGCCGGCGAGACCGCGTGGTGGGAGCCGGCACTCGCCCTGCTGCTGACCCTGGCGTTCTGCTCCCTGACGATCGCCGTCGGGTCGCGGCTGTACCGGCGGTCGCTGCTGCACACCAGGGGCCGGTTGTCCTGGCGGAAGGCGTGGACGACGGGCGATTAGGCTCTGCGGGTGGTCGCGGCGGGCGGCGCGGCGCGGCCGTAGGCTGGGTGCACCGAGGAGAGGGAGGCCGACGATGGCCCGCATCCTGATGGCAGGTGTGCCCGCGTACGGGCTGGCCACGCCGTCGCTGCCGTTCGCGCGAGCGCTGGTCGACGCCGGCCACGAGGTGCACTACATCATGGGCGAGGCGTTCCGCCGCCGCGTCGAGGCGAGCGGCGCGACGCTGGTGCCGTTCGGCCCGCCCGAGGCGATCACCCACCCCCGGCAACTGGCGCTGCAGGGGCGCCGGCTCTTCCACGCGCTCCAGGCCAGCATCCGGAGGCTGGCGCCGGGCTACGACGCGGTGGTCGCGGCGGGGCTGAACCCCGAGATCCCCGCGCTGGAGCGCGACCTCGACTGCCCGGTGATCTTCCTCTCGCCCGTCTTCTTCCAGAACGACCGCGTGATCTCGCACCTGGCCGGCATCAGCACCTCGATCCCCTCCCCCGCCCGGCGCGCCCTGGCGTCGCCCACCGCCCGGCGCGTCCTGGCCGCCGTCGTCGGCCCCGTGGTGCTGGGATCGCGCCCGCGCGACATCCTGGACATGCTGCGCCCCCTGTCGTCGACGCTCAACATCTCGCCCGCCACGCGCTACTACCAGCCCTACTCGGAGGACTTCGACGCCCTGCCGTGCTACTTCGCCGGACCCACCGCCACCGCCTCCATGCCCGACGACGCGTTCCCGCTCGACCGCCTGCGGGCCCACGGCGGGCCCGTGGTGTACGCCACGCTCGGCACCGTCTTCAACCGGAACACCGGCTACTTCCGCGCGATCATCGAGGCCTTCGCCGGCAGCGACGCGCTGGTGGTGGTCACCACCGGGCGCGCGGAGAGCCTCCCCGAACTGGGCGATCTCCCGGGCAACGTGATCGCCCGTTCGTTCGTGCCCCAGGCCGACGTGCTCCGCGAGGCGGACCTGTGCTTCACCCACGGCGGGTTCGGCAGCACCACCGACACCGTGCTGGCCGGCGTCCCGGCCGTCTTCACGCCGATGGGCGCGGATCAATTCTTCAACGCCCACCGGATGCAGGAACTCGACGCGGGGCGCGTCCTCCCGAGCGCGCAGGTCACGCCCGAGAGCGTGCGCCGGGTCGCGGACTCGCTGCTGTCGGGTGGCCCCCCGGCCGGCCTGGCCCCGCTGAGGGCGTCCTTCGAGGAGGCGCCGGGCCCTGCGGGGGCGGTGGCGGAGATCGAGAGGGTCCTCGCGGGCAGCTAGCCCTTCCACAGGACTGGTCGGGAAGCGGTCAGCCGGTGGCGTTCGCGAGAGCCCGGTCGACGCGGGCCGCGAGTTCCTCGAGGACGTGCACGTAGGTCTCGCCGGTCGCCCGAGTCAGACCCAGCTCACAGGTGCGGTTGCAGGAGAGATGCAGGTCGGCGTCGAGCCGACGGACCGCGGCCGCCTCGTCGCGCGTCGCGGTGGCGGTGAGCTCCTCGTGCAGCAGGCCGCGGTCGCCCGCGAAGGCACAGCACCGCCAGCCGTCAGGCACAACTGCTTCGTCGGCCACCAGCCCCGCCAGCATGAGCAGTGCGTCGTTCACGCCGAGGTGCGACGACGAGCAGGTCGGGTGCACCGCCGCGACCCCGGCCCGCTCCAGCTCCGGCAGCCGGGGCGCGACCCTCTCGGCCACCCACTCGGTGGCGTCGACCACGCGAACGTGCCCGGCGCCTGCCACCTCGAGGGCGACAATCACGCCCTCGGTGCAGGACACGTTGTCGCAGACCAGCGGCAGCTCGCCGTCGCGCGTGTGCTCGAGGATCCAGCCGGTGAGCCGCTCGCGTATCACGTCGTAGCCGGCGGGTAGCCCCTTTGACTTCCACGGCGTGCCGCAGCACAGGGCCTGGATGCCGTCGGGGGTGGTGAGCCTCAGCCCCGCCACCTCCGCCAGCCGCCGGACCGCGCCCGCCACACCGGTGCCGCAGGCGTGCCCGGTGCCGAACATCGTCCCGACGCACGCGGGCATGAAGACGGCGTCGGGCCGGTCGAGCGGCGCGGAGCGGCGGATCGGGCCGCCGCCGGGCAGCTCGCCGCTCAGCGTGGGCACGACGTCCTCGCCGAGCACCTTCCTGGCCACGCCGAGCGCTCCCCTGACCAGGGGAGTGGGCACCGCGTCGACGACCGTCATGCCGACGGAGGCCCCCCTGAGGACGCCCGCCCAGTGCCCCGCCGCGACGTTCCAGCTACGGTCCAGCGCACGGGAGCGGCCCTCGCGGCGGAGCGTCCGCACGAGGTCACCGGTGTTGATCTGGACGGGGCAGGCGGTCTGGCACATGCCGTCGACGGCGCACGTCTGGACCACGTCGTAGGTCTGCTGCTCCCTCAGCCGCTCCGCCAGGTCCCGCTCGCCGGACTGCTCGGCCGCCGCGATCGCCCGCTGCACGACGATCCTCTGCCGCGGCGTCGTCGTGAGGTGTTGGCTTGGACACACGGGCTCGCAGTAGCCGCACTCAACGCAGTCGTCGATGAGCTCGCGCACCGGCGCGGTGGGCTTGAGGTCCTTGAGGTGCAGGTGCGGGTCCTCGGTGAGGACGGCGCCGGGGTTGAGGATTCCCGACGGGTCGCAGGCCCTTTTCACGTCCCACATCGCCCGGTACAGGTCCTCGCCGTACTGCCGGCGCACGAACGGGGCCATGATGCGCCCGGTGCCGTGCTCGGCCTTCAGCGTGCCCTGCCGGCCGAGGACCAGCTCGACCATGTCTTCGGTGAAGTTCTCGTAGCGGCGCATCGACGTCTCGCCGTCGAAGTCCTCCGTGACGAGGAAGTGGATGTTGCCGTCCTTGGCGTGGCCGAAGATGACGCCGTCGCGGTAGCCGTGGCGGTCGAACAGCACGTGCAGTTCGGAGCAGACGGCGCCGAGGCTGCCCATCGGCACCGCGACGTCCTCCAGGAGCGCGGCCGTGCCGGCGGGCCGGTTCCGCGCGACCTTGGTGTAGAGGCCCTTGCGCATGACCCACATGCGGCCGCGACGGCCGGCGTCGCGGGTGAGCTCCGGAGCGGCGGCGAGCCCGGCGAGGTCGCTGAACACGGCGAAGCCGGCCTCTGCGGCCCGCTCGATGCCATCGTCGTCGGCCGCTTGGTACTCGACGAGCAGCGACGCGTGCCCGTCGACGGTGAACCCGGGCGGGAGGACATCGGTCGCCTCGTCGCCCATGGCCCGGATGGAGGCGGCGTCGATGAGCTCGACGACGTCGGCGCCCGAGCCGACGAGGTGCGGCAAGGCTGCGGTCGCGGCGTCGAGGGAGTCGAACACCAGGAGCCCGGTGGCGGTGCGGGCGGGCACTGGGACCGTACGGAACACCGCCTCGGCCACAAATCCGAGCGTGCCCTCCGAACCGACCATGAGGTGCTCAAGAATCTTGACGGGCCGATCGTGATCCAGGAACGAGTTCAGCCCGTAGCCCATGGTGTTCTTGATCGCGAAGCGGCGCTCGAGGTCGCCGCGGTACCGCTCCCCGCGGAGGGTGTCGCGCAGCGCGGTGAGGACGCCGACCAGTGCCGGCTCCCCCCCGGCCAGCCGGGCGTCGGCGTCGGGAGCGGCGGTGTCGACGACGGTGCCGCTGGGCAGCACGATCGTCATGGACTCCACGGTGCGGTAGGCATTGGCGACGGTGCCGCACGTCATGCCCGAGGAGTTGTTGGCGATCATCCCGCCGACGGTGCAGGCGATCTCGGAGGCCGGATCCGGGCCCAGCTTGCGGCCGAGCCGCCCCAGCACCGTGTTGACCTCGCGGATGGTGGCTCCGGGCTGCACGCGCACGCGGGCGCCGCCGTCCAGCACCTCGATGCCGCGGAAGTGGCGCCTGACGTCCACCGTCAGGCCGGCCGACAGCGCCTGCCCTGACAGACTCGTGCCGCCGGACCGCAGGGTCAGCGGCCAGCCGCACTGGACCGCGACCGCCATCGCGACTCCGACGTCGGCGGCCGAGCGGGCGCGCATGACCGCGTCGGGAATGCGGAGATAGTGGGAGGCGTCGACCGCCAAGGCGGCGCGGTCGAGCTCACGGGTGCTGACCGCCTTGTCACCGAGCAGCGCCCTCAACTGCTCGACCGCAATCTGGTTGCCGATGTCAAAATGCGCCCGGGGGCTCGTCACGTGTGCATGCATGCCCAGTCTCCGCTCGTCGTCGAACTGCCCGGCCACCGACGCCGGACGGAAGGGCCACCCCAGGGGCGGGGTTGGCTCAGGTCTCCTCGACCAAGGAGGCCGCGGTCCTTGAATCGGTGATGAGCACGTCGCACCATCCCCCTACGAGCGCTGCGCGGATCGCGGCCAGCTTCCGCGGTCCCCCTGCGACGCCGATCCGACGAGGGATCGCCTTGAGGGTCTCCTCGTCGATCCCCAGGGTGCGCCCAACGAGCTCCGTCTCCACATGCACGCCCTGAGCGTCGAAGAAGTTGAGACATACGTCACCGACAGCGCCGCGTTCACTCAGTGCCTGAAGGTCAGCATCCGGGAGCGTGTTCCCTGAGGAGACCAACAGCGCTGACGGCTGTACGCTGCCGATTCCCACGAGCGCCATGGTGAGGCTGTTCCACTCACTGCGCACCGCCGCGATCTGAGGGTCGGAAAGTAGCGAGTCGCGCACGTCGGGGCTCGACACGACTCCGGGTGCGTTGAAGTACCGCACTTCGGCACCGGTGACCTGCGCGAGGCGGTCTGCCAGGCGCGTGGCCTGAACCTGGGCCCTGGGGTCTCCGACCCCGCCGATGACTTGCACGATGCGCTCGGCCGTGCGGGTAGTGCGCGGCGTCATGGCATCCACAACAGCCAACAACGACGCGGACCAGGAGGACAGCCCTACGCGGTCGCTGGGGAGCATGGTGGACTCGAGGTAGCGGGCTCCTGCGCTGCCGATGGCGCTGAGCAGAGCCGCGTCGGACTCGATCGCTTCGTCAGGCCCACCCGCCACGACGACATCGCGGAGGTCGAAGGCGTCCCGCACGCGATCCTCCAGGTCGGAGAACATGCCGGGGGGCTCCACGACGATTGTGCGGACCACGCCGGTCTCGACGCCCTCCTTCAGAAGCCTCGAAACCCTCGATTGCGACATGTTCAGCCGTGCTGCGATCTCTGGCTGGCGAAGCCCATGCTCGTGATACAGGCGCGCAACCTTGACGATGAGCGGCAGCCGTTCCGGCATAACACGAATGGACACGCTCGGAAAGTAGCACGCCACCTGGGGGTCCGTCGACGGAAACACGATCTTCGCGCATAACAATTCGAATATGGTTAGATAGTCCAAGGAGGTTCTCAACGATGACGCACCACACCCTGCACTCGGCACCAGTAGACCTGCGCGCAGCCCGCTTTCACACTGGTCTGTGGGGGGACGCGTGGAATCGAACGCACACAGTGACCGTCCCCACCATGTGTGAGGACCTCCTTGATGCTCAGCTCAGCGGCGCGGTCGAGAACTTCCGCGTCGCGGCCGGCCGAGCTTCAGGCGAGCACGTCGGCCCCCCGTTCCTCGACGGCGACCTCTACAAGTGGATGGAGGCAGCCATTGCCACACTGGCTCACCACGACGACTCTGCGCTTGAGGAGACGCTCGACGAGCTCATCGCCCTCATTGGTGAGGCGCAGCGGGCCGACGGCTATGTGCACACGCCAACCCAGATCCAGCAGCGGCTCGCCGGCACTGACGGCACCCTGAACGACCGGCTGAGCTTCGAGACCTACAACCTCGGCCACCTCATGACCGCCGCATGTCTGCATCACCGGATCACTGGCAAGTCGAGCATGCTGGATCTCGCGGAGAACGCGGCCGGCTTCCTCATCTCGCTGGTCGCGCACACGCCCGAGGTCATCGCCCGCTCCGCGATCTGCCCTTCCCACTACATGGGCACGGTGGACCTTTACCGCGAGACCGGCGACGCGCGATACCTGGCCCTCGCCCACGATCTCATTCGTCTGCGCGAACTGGTCCCAGCCAGCGGGCTGGGTGGCGATGACAATCAGGATCGGATCCCGCTCACCGAGACCGAGTCGGTAGTTGGCCACGCTGTCCGGTCCAACTACCTCTACGCCGGGCTGGCGGACCTCCTCCTCGAGGACGACGACCCCGAGCGCGCGGCCCGCCTGGACCGGCTCTGGACGGACGTGGCCGGCTCCAAGGTGTACCTCACCGGCGGACACGGCGCCCTGTACGACGGGGCATCCCCGGACGGGTATCCCTGGCAGGAGCAGATCACCAAGGTCCACCAGTCCTACGGCCGGCCGTTCCAGCTCCCACAAACCACCGCGCACAACGAGACCTGCGCGACGATCGGCAACATCCTCTGGGCCTGGCGGATGCTGCTCCGCACCGGCGACGCCCGGTTCGCCGACGCTATCGAGGTCGCCGTCAACAACACCCTGCTCGCCAGCATCGGGCTCGACGGCGCCAGCTACTTCTACACCAACCCGCTGCGCCAGGTCCGCGACCTCCCTTACCCGCTGCGGCGCGCCGGGGACACCGCTCTGGACCCGGTGCCCGCACCGCCGCCGTCGGACGAGCGGCTGCGGCAGCGTTACCTCAGCTGCTTCTGCTGCCCCCCGAACATCGCCCGCACCCTGGCCCGGCTGCCCGAGCTCTGCTGGTCGGCCACGGCCGACGGCGTCCTCGTCCACCAGTTCGCGGCCGGCTCCGTGACGGTCGAGACCCCGTCGGGGCGCCTCGGGATCGAGCAGCGCACCGATTACCCCCGCGAGGGTCGCGTCACCCTCGTCGTCACCGACGCGCCCCACGGCGACGCCTCGATCGGCGTGCGGATCCCGGGCTGGGCCGTCGGCGCGACGCTCACCGTGGCCGGCGAGGACAGCCCCGCCGAGCCCGGCACCTACGCCCGGGTCTTCCGGCGGTGGCGGGTCGGCGACACCGTCGAACTCGACCTGCCGATGCGGGTCCGCCGGCTGGCCGCTCACCACCTCGTCGAAGAGGCCACCAACCAGGTGGCGCTGCAGCGCGGCCCGGTGGTCTACTGCCTGGAGCACCACGACCTCGAGGGCGGCGCCCGTCCGGCCGACGTCCTTCTCCCCCGCCGCGCCGAGTTCACCGAGCGACGCCTGGACATCGCCGGCACGGAGGTGGTCGCCCTGGATGCGGAGGTGCTGCGCCGCCCCGCCCAGAACGAGCTCTACGCGGAGCTGTCCGACGCCGACCCCTCACCCGTCGCCGCCACCTTCATCCCCTACCACGCCTGGGCCAACCGCGGCCCGTCCGAGATGACCGTGTGGCTGCCGCTGCACTGGTGAAGGAGAGACCAATGACCGACCAGGTGACCGCGACCTACTGGGTGGAGTCCGCCCTGCCGCTGCAGCAGGCCGCTGAACAGATGGCGGGAGAGCAGTCCACCGGCACGTTCATCCGCGTCGCACGCGAGACGGACGAGCTCCGCGCCCGGTTCGCCGCGCAGGTGGTCTCGATCGAGGAGCGCGAGCCCAGCGGCCGCCAGCCCCTTCCCGGCGCGAAGGGGGACCCGGCCGCCGTCCGCGGCGGCGTCGTGCGGCTCTCGTTCCCGCTGGACAACTTCGGCCCCTCCATCCCCAACCTCCAGGCCGCGGTGGCGGGCAACCTCTTCGAGATGCGCGACTTCGCGTCGATCAAGCTGATGGACCTGGACCTGCCCCAGCCGTTCGCCGACCGCTACCCAGGGCCCGCGTTCGGGCTGACCGGCACGCGCCGCCTCATGGGCCGCGACACCGGCGTGATGATCGGCACCATCGTCAAGCCGAGCATCGGGCTCAGCCCCGAGGAACTCGCCGAGGTCGTGGGCGAGCTGGTCAAGGCCGGCATCGACTTCATCAAGGACGACGAACTGCAGGCCAACGGCCCCCACTCGCCGCTGGAGGCGCGGGTCGCGGCGGTGATGCCGGTCCTCAAGGCGCACGCCGAGCGCACCGGGCGGATGCCGCTGTACGCGTTCAACATCACCGACGACCTCGACACGATGCGCCGCAACCACGACGTCGTCCTCGCCGCGGGCGGGAACTGCGTCATGGCGTGCATCAACATGGTGGGCCTGGCGGGCGTCGAGTGGCTGCGCCGGCACAGCCAGCTCCCGATTCACGGGCACCGCGCGATGTTCGGGGCGGTGTCACGGTCGCCGCAGGTGGGCCTCCACTTCCGGGCGTGGCAGAAGCTCGCGCGGCTCGCGGGCGTGGACCACCTCCACACCAACGGCCTGCACAACAAGTTCTACGAGTCGGACGAGGAGGTGCTCGCCGCCATCGCCGCCGTGCGGGAGCCGCTGCTCGGCGGCTACGGCGTCGTGCCGGTGCTGTCCTCGGGCCAGTGGGCCGGGCTGGCGCACGAGACGTACGCCGCCGTCGGCACCACCGACCTGCTCACGCTGGCCGGCGGCGGGATCCACGGCCACCCCGACGGCGTCGCGGCCGGCGTGGCGAGCATGCGCGAGGCGTGGGACGCGGCCGAGCAGGGCGAGCCCCTGGCCGATCGTGCCGCCGAGGTGCCCGCGCTGCAACGGGCGATCGAGACGTTCGGGCGATGACGACGGAGGTCGGGTTCTACGCCGACGACTTCACCGGCGCCACGGACGCGCTGTTCCAGCTGGCCCGATGCGGCCTGGAGGGCGTGCTCCTGCTGCGCGTCGACCCGGAGGCGGTGCGCCGGCACGGCGACCGCGCCGTGGTGGGCGTCGCAGGGATCGCCCGCTCCCTCCCCACGGCAGGGATGCGCGCCGAGGTCCTGCCCGCGCTCAGCGCGCTGACCGCGCTGGCCCCGCGGGTGCTGCAGTACAAGGCCTGCTCGACGGCCGACTCCTCGCCCACGACTGGCAGCCTCGGCGAGGCGGCCGCCCTCGGGCGCTCGACCACGGGCCAGGGCGACGTACCCGTCCTGCTCGCCCAGCCCGACTTCGGCCGCTACACGGCCTTCGCCACGCACTTCGCGGCCGACCGCGGGGACGTGTACCGGCTCGACCGGCACCCGACGATGAGCCGCCACCCCAGCACCCCCGTCGACGAGGCGGACCTCCGCGTGTTCCTCGCCCGGCAGACGGACCTGCCGGTCCGCTCGATGCCGTTCACGTCCTACGGCGACGGGTCCCCGCTGCCCCGTGACCCCGGACTCACGGTGCTCGACGCCCTCACCGACGACCATCTTGCGGCCGCCGGGGAGCTCGTCCTCGGCGCGCCCGGGGTCTTCGCGATCGGCTCCGGCGGCCTCAGCAGGGCCGTCGGCCTCCACCTCGGCGGGGCGGCCGCCGCGCTGCCGTCCCACGGCCCGGCCCCGGACGGCGTCCTGGTGGTCTCCGGCAGCAGGTCGGCGCAGACCGGGCGCCAGATCGACGAGGCCCGGGCCGACGGCTGGCCGGTGCGCGCGCTGGCCGTCGACGACCTCGCCGATCCGGAGCCCATGATCGCCTGGGCGCGCGACCACCTCCGCGTCCACGGCCGCGCGGTCGTCCATTCCCGCGACCTGCCGGACATGCCGGGCCTGCTCCCCCGGCTCGCCGAGCTCTACACCGCCCTCACGCGCGCCGCCCGGCAGGACCGGGACCCGACGGTGATCGTGTGCGGCGGCGACACCTCCAGCCGGATGCTGCGCCTCATGGGCGCCGAGAGCCTCGAGATCGACCGGCACCTCACCGGCAACGTCGTCGTCTCCCGCCTCGCCGCCCCAGGCGCGTGGCCCGACGGCCTCCGCGTCCTCCTCAAGGGCGGCCAGGTCGGCCCAGTCGACCTGTTCGCCCGCGCGCTCACCCCACCCGACAGATCGGAGCTCCCATGACCCGCGTGGCCTTCCTGCACACCGGCGCCGTCGTCATCCCCGTCACGGCGGCGCTCGTCGCCCGCTACCTGCCCGGCGTCGAGGTGCTGAACCTGCTCGACGACCGGATCGTCGCCGACCTCGGCGCGGGGGGCGCCGCCGCCGAATCGGTCCGGGGACGCCTCACACACCTCGCTGCCGACGCGCGGGAGGCCGGCGCAGAAGCGGTGATGCTCACCTGCTCGTCGATCTCCGGCTTCGCCGCCGAGGTGTCGGACGCCGCCGGGATCCCGGTGCTGCGCATCGACGAGGCCATGGCGGACCGGGCCGTGGCGACGGGGTCGCGGATCTCGGTCATCGCGACCCTGCCCACCACGCTCGCCCCCACCGTCCGGCTGATCCGGGAGCGCGCGGAGCTCGCCGGGGTCACCCCCGAGCTCTCCGAGATCCTTGTCGCCGGCGCCTTCGACGCGGTGGTCTCCGGTGACCGGGATCGGCACGACGCGCTCGTCGCGGGCGCCATCGAGGCGGCCGCGACCGAATCGGACGTGATCGTGCTGGCGCAGGCGTCGATGGCCGGCGCGGCCGACCGGGTCGCCGTCGACGTCCCCGTCCTCACCTCCCCGGAGTTGGGCGTCGCCCGGCTCGCCGCCCACCTTTCCTGAAAGGCCCGTCGGATGTCCGCCGTCGTCTCCCAGCTCCAGACCCAGTTCCCCACCGGCCTGCTCGGCGTCCCCCTCGAGGAGATCGCCCTCACCTGGCGCGCCACGGCTGAGGCCACGGCCCACCAGCTCCGCGTCCGCAGCCCCGGAGGCGAGTGGGCGGAGGGCCCGGTCGCGGAGGGGCCGGGCGGCATCGGTGTCCAGGCCCCTGGCGGGCCGCTGACGGCAAGGGAGGTGCGCGAGTACGCGGTGCGCGTCCACGGCGGCGACGGGTGGGGGCCCTGGTCCGAGCCGGTCCGAGTCGAGGCCGGGGTGCCGGGCGCGGAACTCGAGGCGCGGCTCGTCGGCATCCCCTCCGAGACCGCAGGCCCGGTGCCGCATCTGCGTACCGAGTTCGACGCCCCCGCCGGCGTCACGCGGGCGGTGCTGCGGATCTCGGGGCACGGTGTGCACGAGTGCCGGATCAACGGCCTGCGCACCGACGACGAGCACCTGGCGCCTGGCTGGACCGCCCACCAGGCGCGCACCGTCGTCGCGACCCACGACGTGACCGACCTCGTCCGGCCCGGCCGCAACGCGATCGGGGTGATGGTGGCCGACGGCTGGTTCCGCGGCCGGATCGGTTGGACCGGCAGGACCGATCTCTACGGCTCCGACCTGGGAGTCCTCGTCCAGCTGGAGTTGGAGTTGGCCGACGGCGGCCGCCGGATCGTCGTGAGCGACGCGTCGTGGCGCGGCGGGTTCGGGGCCGTGCGCAGCGCCGGCATCTACGACGGCACCGACACGGACCTGCGCCTGACGGCCACCGGCTTCGCCGAGGTCGGGTTCGACGACTCGGCCTGGGAGCCGTGCCGGGAGTGGGCGGCGGATCTGTCGACGTTCGAGCCGCGCAGCGCCCAGCCCATCCGCACGATCGCTGAGCTGCCGATGACCGTCGAGGAGCGGGCCGACCGCATCGTGCTGGACTCCGGGCAGAACCTCTCCGGCTGGGTGCGGCTCGAGGTCGACGGCGCGCCCGGCACCGTGGTCACCATCCGGCACTCCGAGGTCCTGGAGCCGTCGGGCGAGTTGCACACCGCGGCGCTGCGCACTGCCAGGGCGACCGATACGTACGTCCTCAGCGGGGGCCGCCAGGTCCTCGAGCCTGCCTTCACCTTCCACGGCTTCCGCTACGCCGATGTTGTGACCGACGCAACCGTGCTGTCGGCCACGGCGGTCGCCATCAGCAGCGACCTGCCCGCTCGATCGTCGTTCGCCTGCAGCCACGAGGCGCTCAACCGGTTCCACAGCAACGTCGTGTGGTCGCTGCGCGGGAACTTCCTGTCGGTTCCGACCGACTGCCCGCAACGAGACGAGCGTCTGGGGTGGACCGGTGATGCGCAGGCGTTCGCCGCGACGGCCAACACGCTGGTGGACGCCCGGGCCTTCTGGCTGTCATGGTTGCGCGACCTCGAGCTCGATCAGGCCGACGACGGCGCGGTCGCCTCCGTGGTGCCCAACATCGTCGGCCCGGACGACCTCGTGTTCGGCCCGGGCCCGGTCGACTCGATGGGACGGGCCGGGTGGGCCGACGCCGCCACCATCGTGCCGTGGGCCCTCTACGAGTCCACCGGCGACCCCCTCGCGCTGCGCCGTCAGCTGTCCAGCATGCGCCGCTGGGTGGACCACCTTCGCCGCCGCGCCGGCGACGGCCTGCTGCTCCCGCACGAGCCCTTCCAGTACGGTGACTGGCTGGACCCCGACGCCCCCGGCGACCGGCCGTGGGAGGGTAAGACCTCGCCCGACTTCGTCGCCAACGCCTTCTACGTCCACTCGGCCCGGCTGCTGGCCCGCGCCGAGGCGCTGGTGGGCGATCCTGCGCGGGGCGCCGAGCTCGCGGCCCTGGCCGACGGGGTGGCCGCCGAGACCTGGCGGGTGTACGGCGACGAGGCGGCGCGCACCCAGACCGGCGCCGCCCTGGCGCTCGAGTTCCGCCTGTGCCCCGAGGGCGAGCGGACGAGGGTCGCGGCGGGGCTCGCCGAGGACGTGGACCGCACCGACGGCCGCATCCAGACGGGCTTCCTCGGCACCCCCCTGGTCCTGTTCGCACTGTCCAACGCCGGCTACGTCGACCAGGCATACCGGATGTTGCTGCGGCGCGAGGCACCGTCGTGGCTGTATCAGGTCGACCGTGGCGCGACGACGGTATGGGAGCGCTGGGACGCGATCCTGCCCGACGGCTCCATCCACGGCGGCGACATGGACATCGCCGACGGCGGCTCGATGTTGTCGTTCAACCACTACGCCTACGGCGCGATGATCGACTGGGTGTACCGCACCCTCGCCGGGCTGGCCCCGGCCGAGCCTGGCTACCGCAGGGTGCTCGTTGCGCCGCAGCCGACGGCGGCCATCACCTGGGCCGAGGCGTCGATCGAGACCGCGTTCGGCCCGGTGTCGATCGCGTGGCGGCTGTCCGGCGACACCCTCGACGTGGACCTCACCGTCCCCGTCGGATCGACAGCCGTCCTCGACCTCCCGCTCACCGCCGCCTCTCGCGTCGACGGCGTCGACGGCGACACCCTCGGCCCCGGCACCCACCACCTCACGGTCCATCACCCGCGGGTGGCAGTCTGAAGGCACGTCAGGAGCCTGGCTCAGGCTGACGAGCTTTCCCGCTGGCTGAGGTGTGAGGAGCGCCAGCGACGAGCCTCGAAGCCTCAAAGACGCAACCTGGCCAGCCCACGCTCCTGAGGCTCCGAATCAACCCTACGAGACGGCCTCGCGCTACTCGTTACCCCAGATGGCGGCGCTGGCGCCGTCGATGGCCTCCACGTCCACCCGGGGCAGGCCTCGGAGGAACGCGAAGTGAGTGTCAATGGGAGCGCGCTCGGGCGGGTCGGGATCGAGGTCAGCCGGGCAGGGTGGTGCCGTGCCGCGGGTGAGACCTGTTGCAGCCGGTGTCTCTGGTGTTGGCGTGGCCGTCGGTACGGGTCGATGTGACGTGGCGGGGTGAACCACGGCAACCCCGTGACATCGTCGAGATGGACTCGCCACTGGGACTGCTCCGACTGCAACGGATCCGGCTCCACCAGCCGATGATGATGCAGACACAACAACACGCCGTTGGCTAGGCACGATGGTCCGCCGTCGCGCCAAGGGAGAATGTGGTGCGCCTCGCACGCCGCCGGCGGGGCGGCGCAGCCCGGGAACACGCACCCCTGATCCCGCTGCACCAGAGCCGCCCGGATGCCGGGGGTGAACAGCCGGTAGGTGCGGCCCACGTCCAACGGCCGCGACCCGGTGCTCAGCACGATGGGGACGAGGTCGGCGTCGCACGCCAGGCGCCGCGCTTCCGCAGCAGACAGGCCATCGACACCGTCGTGACCGAGGACCGTCACCCGTCCGAGACCAGAAAGCAGGGCCTGGTAGTCCAGGGTGATGTGGACCCGTGGACGGTCCCCGCCGCGCGTGGGGAGCCGCCCGCTGCCCGCGGCGATCTGCGTCAGCAGCACCAACGCATCCGCCCGGCGCACCTCCGGGCCCGCGACCTCGCCAGCCTCCGCGTAGGTCGTCTGCGACGGCATCAGGGCATCCAGCTGCGCCGACACCAACGCCGCATCCGCGGCGGGGAGCTGACCGGTGATCCGCATCGACCCATAGAAGTCCGACGACAGCCGCAGGAACCGGCCGCGATGCGCCGCCCGCTCCTCCGCCGCCAGTCGCTTCGCATCGTCGGCGTCGGCAAGGTCGGGGTCGACCACCTCGACCAGCCGCGCCGCCAACGTACGCAACTCCGACGGGCCCAGGGAGTCGACGTAGCCCAGGATCACTTCCTGGCACTCCACCAGCTGATCCCTGCTCAGCCTGGGCGGGAGCTTCTTCAACCCGGCCGCAATCGCCTCGGCCTGCGGCAGCGACACCGACCCGTCGTTCAACGCGGCGGCGATCAGCGGGAACCGATCAGCCAAATCCTGCGACAGTCGCAGCGCGGCGGTGGCCTGCGCCGACGTGGTGCGCACCGACTGCCGCACCCCCTCCAGCACCGCCTCCGCCGCACGCAGCCGGGCCAGGTGCAGCAGATGCAACCGTGCCCCCGCCAGCTGCGCCTCAGTCTCCGCGACCTCTGGGATGAGCGGACCTAGCAGCCCACGGAGAGCGACCTTGTCAGATCACGTTTCTGAGGCTTCGAGGCCGCTTCGCGGCACCTCAGCCAGCGATAATGAGCCTCGCAGCCTATGGAGAGCGACCTTGTCAGCTCACGTTTCTGAGGCTTCGAGGCCGCTTCGCGGCACCTCAGCCAGCGATAATGAGCCTCGCAGCCTATGGAGAGCGACCTTGTCAGCTCACGTTTCTGAGGCTTCGAGGCCGCTTCGCGGCACCACAGCCAACGATGATGGGCTTCGCGGGACCTCAGCCAGCGAGGTGCGGGTCAGCCCTTGACCGAGCCCGCCGCCATGCCGGCCATGATCTTCTTGTTCAGCACCAGGAAGACCACCAGCAGCACCATGATGTTGAGGCTCACCGCGGCGAACAGCGGCCCGTACTGCGTGGATCCGTACTCGTCACCCAGGCTCAGCAGGCCCACCTGGATCGTCGCCAGCGCGGGGCGCGTGGTGAACGTCAGCGCGATCAGCAGGTCGTTCCACACCGAGAAGAACTGCACCAGGCCGATGGTCACGATGGCGTTCTTCATCATGGGGATACCGATGACGAAGAACGAGCGCAGGGGCCCGGACCCGTCCACCGTCGCCGCTTCGAAGATCGTCCGGGGCACGGAACGGAAATAGGTGGCCATGAGGAACGTGGTGAGCGGCAAGCCCATCACCGTGTAGGTGATGATGAGCGGGAGCAGCGTGTCGGTGATCCCGATGCGGAAGTACGCAATGAACAGCGGCACCAGGATCATCTGCCCGGGCACCATGATGCCGGCGAGGACGTAGAGCAGGACGGCGTTGCGCCCCTTCCAGATCATCACCTCGAGCGCGTAGCCGGCGGCCACGCCGATGAATACGATCAGGATCACCGACGGGATGGTGACGAGGATGCTGTTGAGGTAGTTGCGGGCCACGTTGCCGTTGGTGAGCGCGGTGACGTAGTTGTCGAACCGCCACGTCTCGGGCAGCGACAGGGCGGGGTTGGAGAGGAACTCGGCCTGCGTCTTGAAGGACCCGAGGATCATCCAGACCTGCGGGTAGAGCACGACGATCATGAGGATCGTGATGCCGATCCAGATCGGCAGGCGGCGCAGGTAGCGCCGAGCCGCGCGGACCCACGGCGGGCGACGCGTCAGCGGTGCCGGCTTGGCCGGCTCGGTCGCCTGGGACTGTGGGCTGGACGTGTCGATGGTCATGCTCACTCCTCGACCCGCTTGCGGGAGGACTTGAAGATCGCCAGCGTGAACACCAGGCACAGCATCGTCAGGACCAACGCGATGGTGGATCCGTAGCCGTACTCCGCGTACTCGAAGGCGGTGCGGTACATGTACAGGGTCAGGGGGGCGGTCGACGTGCCGGGGCCGCCGTTGTTGAGGGCCAGCAGGCTGTCGAACACCTTGAGGGTGGAGTTGAGGCTGAAGATGATCGACGACATCAGGATGGGCAGCGACAGCGGGAGCACGATGTGGCGCACGAGCTGCCAGCCGTTGGCACCGTCGATGCGCGCGGACTCGAGCACCTCGTCGGGGATGTCGAGCAGGCCGGCGTACAGCAGGATGGCGTAGAAGCCCATCGAGGTCCACAACGTCATCGCGATGGCGGTGATCATCGTGCCGCTCGTCGAGGCGAGCACCTCGACGCTCTTCCCACCGAAGAAGTTGATGATGTCGTTAACCGGACCCTGGTTGTCTCCCACCGCCACGAAGCTCTTGAAGAGCAGCGCGATGGCGACGGTGGGCAGGATCGCCGGGAAGAAGACGATGGTGCGCACCAGGGACGAGCCGCGGCGCAGGCCGAAGACGTAGAGCAGGGCGAGCAGGTAGCCCAGGGTCACCTGGCCGATGGTGGCCACGACGGCGAAGCCGACGCTGACCTTGACCGACTGGAGG
Organism: Tessaracoccus yangjingae; assembly: GCF_055326235.1. Lineage (NCBI taxonomy): Bacteria > Bacillati > Actinomycetota > Actinomycetes > Propionibacteriales > Propionibacteriaceae > Tessaracoccus > Tessaracoccus yangjingae. The sequence goes on from NZ_JBUZNN010000016.1 coordinate 31,728, forward strand.
GCCGCGTCGTCGTTGATGAAGGCGACGAAGTTGTCCCAGCCGACGAAGGTGAACCCCCGGAGCGTGTTGCCCTCGAAGAACGACAGGCCGAAGGACCACAGCACGGGGACAATCTTGAGCCCGGTGTAGAGCAGGAGGGCTGGGCCCAGGAGGATGAAGATCGTCTTGCGATCCCCGAAGATCGAGTTCATGTGTCGTCACTCCAGAGGGACGTGAGCGGGCGTGATGAGGGGCCCGGGCCCATGGCCGGGACCGGGCCCCTCGGTCGCTGGATCAGCGGTTGGCGTCGATGCTTTCCTGCAGCGCGGCCATGTAGTCCTCAGCGGACATCTGGCCGGTGGTGAGCAGTGTGACGTTGGTGGACGCGAGCGAGTTGCTCTTGGGATCGAACAGCGCCTCGAACCAGAGCACCGTCTCGTCGATGCCCGCGATGCGCTCCTGGATCTCGAGCGTGTTCGGGGACACGTCGGTGACCTCGCCGTTGACCTTGAAGCCGGAGATGATGCCGGCGCTCTGCATGGCCTGCTGACCGTAGTTCTCGGCGATGCAGCTCACCCAGGCGTCGACCTTCGGGCCGTAAGCCTTCGAGGAGAACACCATCGGCGCGCCGGCGTTGGCCGGGTACTGGTCGATCGAGCCGGCGCCGCCGTCGACGGCGGGGAACGGCATGAAGCCGACGTTCTCGGCCCCGATGGTCGCCCGCTCGGGGTCGTTGATGGCGCCGAGGAACCAGCTGCCGTCGTAGGTCATGGCGGCCTCACCGGTGAGGAAGAGGTTCTGCGACTGGTCCATGTCGCGGGTCGAGAACCCGTCGCCGAGGTGCCCGGCGGCGGCGAAGTCTGCCAGGGCCTGGGCGCCGGCGACGTACTCGGCGTCGGTGAGCTTGGCCTGGTCGTCGCGGATCTTGACCATGGCGTCCGGCCCGGCGTTGCGCATGATGTACATGCCCATGAGGCGCGTCAGCGGCCAGCCCGCTGCACCGGCCTGCGTCATCGGGGTGACGCCCGCGGCCTTGAGGGTTTCCGCCGCCGCCATCAGCTCGTCCCAGGTCTTGGGCTCCTCGATGCCGTTGTCGGCGAAGATCTGCTTGTTGAACCAGATTCCCTCGATGTTGTACTGGTACGGCATCGACACCAGGCCGCCGTAGACGTTGTCCTCGGTGGAGACGACCGCGGGAAGCACGTTGTCCAGTGCGCCGGTCGCGCCCATCGACTCCTTCAGATCAACGATGAGGCCCCCGGCGCCGAGGTCACCAGTGGGGCGCACCATCGCGGTGCCCGCAATGGTGTGGGCGGGCAGCGCATCCTGGCTGGCCAGCAGTGTCACCTTCTGTACCGTGTCGGCCTGCGCCACGGTGAGGTGCTCAAGCGGGAGCGCGTCGTTCTCCGCCTTGCACTGGTCGGCCGCGAGCGCGTCCAACTGTTCGCGCAGGGCGGGGTTCTCGTTGGCGGTCTGGACGGAGAAGGTCTCCGGATCGGTGCCGGTAGCGGATGAGCCTGTGTCCGCGCTGGCCGAGCCTGAGGCGGCCACGGAGCCCGAAGCAGCAGGCTCCGTGGCAGTTTCCTGCGTGCCGCCGCATGCCGTGACCGGCAGGGCCACCGCGATGGCGACGACGGCCCACTTGCTGAGGCGGGTACCGAGAGTTGTCATGTGCGTCCTCCTTGACGTTGGCCCTTGCCGGGCCATAACCGGCGACTGCGAAACCAATCACTATTGATCGTCTATGCGGTCGATACGTTTCAATCTAGCACGGTGACGGCGTCTTGAATAGCCACTCAGCGGCGGCAGAATAGTCACAATGTTGTAACGAGGCGAAGCGACCACGTGGTGGGGCGCCGGGGGATTCGGTATCTCTCGGGCAACGCCGGGCCCACCGAGGCCGACCCGAGTCCGGCCTGGGCATGGTCGAGATTCAGCCAGACACGGCCGGTGTCATTGAGGTCCTGTGGATGCCTGGCACGCTCGAGGTCCTCGCTGGTCCACCGCCGTGCGGTGAAGTCGAACCGTGGCAGCCCCTCGACCCGGAACACGGGGAGCCCGGAGCCCGTGACCTCGAGCCAGCGGGTGTCAACGTGGTTGCCGTTCTCCTGGGGCACGGGATAGCCGACCTGCAGGTCGTCGACGGCGGCCTCGTAGCAGCCCACGAGGGCCGCAGAGCGCGAGTCCTGATAGCTCTCGCCCGGACCCCTGCCGAACCATGAGACGCGGTTGAAGCCGCCCGGGAGGCCGAGGCGCAGACCGAGCCTGGGGAGCACGATGTCGCGTTGCTGGTAGGGCGTGTCGGTCCACGGCCCCAGGAAGTCGACCGCGACGTCGAGGCGCAGGCCATCGCCATCGACCCACCACCGGTATTCCACCCCCGCCGCGTGCGGATGGGTGGCCGCGGCGACCCGCGAGCGGACCACCAACGCACCGTCCGTGAGATCGACGGCGTCGGTCCGGTGGAGCATGCGGTCGAGTCCCACGGCCGCCCAGTCCGCGGCGAGATTGTTGCGCCCGCCCTGGCCGCGATCGTTCTCGGTCGGCGCCCGGTAGAGGTCGAGCACTGGCCCGTCGAGTGGAACACCCCCGAGCCGAGTCAGGCGTCCGGTCGCGGCGTCGAACAGGCCCGCGCCGAGCTCGACGGACGCATCCGTGCGCCGCAGCGCCACCGTCGATCCGACGCGTTCCCGGGCCTTCGGCACGTCGGCAAGCAGCAGTTGGTGGCGCGCCACAACGTGGCCTGCGGGCGCCCACGGTGTCTCCTCCCGAAGCACGGCCTCGACGGTGAGCCACCACTCCCCTGGCCCGCCCCCGGGACTCGCGGGCAGGGCCAAGGTGGCGTGATCGCCGGGGAGAAGCGGCGGCAGGTCGAGCGCCCCCTCCGCACTGGTCACCCCGTCGCGGTCCAGGCGCCAACGCAGCGCCAGGTCCGAGGTGTCGGCGTGGTCGCGGGCGTTGGTGATGGTGAGCCCGTCTGCGTCCTCGAACTCCAGCGGTTGCAGAACGGCCGCCAATTCGCGGAGCGCCGGGCTGGGGGTCCGATCTGCGAAGAGCAGTCCGTCGAGGCAGTAGCGGCCGCCGCTGGGCCGATAGGCCACGTCACCTCCGTGCATGACGAACTCGCGGCCTTGGGCGTCAACGTGCCGGAAGCCGTGGTCGATCCACTCCCAGACGAAGCCCCCGCAGATCCGTTCATGGGAGCGCATCACGGCGTGATAATCCGCCAGGGAGCCAGGTCCGTTACCCATGGCGTGGGCGTACTCCACCAACAGGAAGGGCAGGGCACGGCGGCGCGCCTCGGCCTCGTCGTCGATGCCCTCCGGAGCGTCCTCCTCGCGCCGCCCGATGGCATCCAGCCGTGCGAGATCCGGGTACATGAGCGAGTAGAAGTCGGAGTTACGGTAGCTGGGGTCGCGCTCGTACAGGATCGGACGCGACGGGTCACGGTGACGGACCCACTCCTCCAGGAGCGTGAAGTTCCTTCCCACCCAGGACTCGTTGGCCAGCGACCACACCACCACCGATGGCCGGTTCTTGTCACGTTCGACCATGCGGCGGACCCTGTCGAGCATCGCATCCGCCCAGCGTGGGTCATCGGGGGGGTTGCCGTCCCAGCCCGCGTAGATGAAACCGTGCGTCTCGAGGTCGCACTCCTCCACCACCCAGAGCCCGTACTCGTCGCAGAGGCGAAGGAACTCGGGGTCTGGCGGGTAGTGGCTGGTGCGCACCGAATTGATGTTGTGCTGCTTCATGAGCACGATGTCCGCGATCATCGTCTCGCGGTCCAGGGATCGGCCGGTATCCCAATGGTGCTCGTGCCGATTCACGCCGCGGAAGAAGACGCGGGCGCCGTTGATGCGCAGCACGCCGTCGACAATCTCGAACCGTCGAAAGCCGATCGCCAGGTCGATCCTCTCGCCTGCCGCGGTCAGCACGCCACGATAGAGGCGTGGCGTCTCGGCGCTCCATGGGTCGACAGGCAGCTGGACCTCCTCGCCCGTAGCCACCTTGAGTCTCAGCTCCGGGATCTCGACGACGCCGGGCACGTCGGCCTCCACGAGGAGCGAACCCAGGCCCGACTCGGCGTCGTAGTCTGCGTGCACCATGTGGTCGTCGACGGCGCCGTGGGGCCGCTCGATCACCTCGACGTCGCGGAAGATGCCGGGCAGCCACCACATGTCCTGGTCCTCGAGATACGTGCCGCCCGACCACCTGTGGACCCGGACTGCCAGCACGTTGCGGCCGGGCCGCACTGGAGCGTCGAACTCGAATGGGAGTCGGCTGCCGGTGGACCAGCCCAGTTCCTCGCCGTTGAGCCACACCTTGGCCGCCGAGTCCACCCCCTGGAACCGCAAGACCGAGCGCCCCCAGTCGTCAGGGGCGTTGAAGACCAGCCGGTAGTCACCGGTCGGGTTCTCCGTCGGCACTCTCGGCGGATCGATGGGCACCGGGAAGGCCGTGTTGGTGTAGAGCGGCCCGTCAGCGGTCCCCCTGAGGGACCGCGGCCCAGGCTCGCCCGGCAGCGTGACGGGCTCCAGCACCCAGTGCGACGGCACACGGATGTCGTCCCAGTTGGAGTCGTCGAATTCCTCAGCTGAGAAACCGGAGCCGGTGCCCCTGGCGTCTGGGCTGAGGCGGAACCGCCACGTCCCGTTGAGAGTGAGCACCCTGGCGTCGCTGGGTGCGTCGGCGCGCGGGGCCCTCCGCCCCGCACCCGGTGCGTGGCTCTCCCAGTAGCGGTCGATACTCTCGGTCACGGCGCCTCCTTGCGCGGTCAGTCCAGCCGCCTGATCCGCAGCGCGAGCGGTCGCCCGGCCGGGAGGGGGATGGGTGAGGGATCAGCGGTGACCCCAACGTTGCGGCCGACCTCGTCGAGCACGAAGGTTCGGTCTACGGGGGTGGTGGTCATGTCCCACGTGTCGATGACCTCCACGGCGTATCGCTGTCCCGTCTCGAGCCGTTCCCCCCGGGCTCCCTGCGGGAGGCGGAACGTCCATTCGGGGGGCGCGCATCGGCCGAGGTACTGCAGATAGTGCCGCCCCGGGACGCCGGCCACGAATGCCCGGTCCCACCAGGGGTCGACGAGGTCGAGACCGGGGGCAGGAACATCGTCGAGGATGCGGCGCAGGAATCCCAACCGCGGCGGAGACTCTCCCTGAAACGGGCCTCCGCGCACGATGTGGAGGCTGCCGTCGTTCAAGAGGTAGCTCTCGCCATGGGAGGCGTAGCAGCCCGACACGGTCGCGACCCAGAAGCGGTGGACCAACTCCTCGGCTGTCAGGTTCCCCCAGCGGAGATTGAGGTCGCCCTCGTAGCAGATCTCGTCGAGGACGACGGGCTTGCCGAACGCGGCCCTGAGGAGCGAGGCCCGCCCGAAGTCCTCGGTCGCCTCGCCGAGTTGCACGGATGCGTGGGTGACCCATGCCTGGTTATGGTCGTAGAGGCGCAGCCAGTTGTGGATCGATCGTGGGTGCCCGTACGGGTCGCAGGCGGCGACGAGTTCACCGGCCCGGGTCCAGCGGTCGTCGGGACGGGTCTCTTCGAGGATGTCGTACTCATTGGCCAGGGACCACCAGATGCCGGGGTGGGCGGCCAGCCGTGCGACGACGTAGCGCAGGTAGGTGGCGTCCTCCTCCTCGGTGAGGTCATCGAGGCCGAAGTAACCACCGTCGTAAGTACTGAGCAGCAGCGGCTCGGCCACGATCCCACGGGAGGCCAGCAACTCGACCGAGCGCTCGAGGTGTTCGAAGAACTCGGCAACGGGCCGCGTCGGGTCCCATCGGCCGTCATCGCGGCGCTCGAACGGGAGGAGTGTTGGGTGGTGTTCGACGTGGTCCCCGGCCTGCGGGAAGACCATGAACCGGAGCTTGTTCAGACCCGCGGCCGCGATTGCGTCGACGCTCTGGCGGTACAGGTCATCGGGCTGATGGAGCCAGTTGTAGACGGTTGCGCCGACGGGCCGGAAAGGCGTGCCGTCGGCGTGCACGAAGTGGAAGCCGCCCATCACCCCTACCGGGCCGTGCTCCGACTCCGGGGCCTCGCCGACGTCCAGACTTCCAGTCAGCCCGTCGAGTTCGTCGAGCGTGCTGTGTGTGCGCCACGTCCAGCGGCCTGCCTCGGGTGCAGCGAAACGGACCCGATAACGGTCGCGTCCGTCCCAGAAGCCGGGGACCGCGACGGTTCCGCCGTCGCCGTGGAGGCGCATGAAGTCCGCGACGAAGGGATCGCGGTCGGGAGCGGGTGCGACCCTAGGCCCCGCGAAAGAGAGCTCGACAGGGCCGTAGCGGGTGGCCTGCATCCGCATCAGCCCGTCGGACGGATCTGCACGAGGCTGTTCGAGAGTTCGGCGGGCACGTCAGCTCCCCCTGCGGGTGAGCGTCAGCGCCGAGGCCCATGCTGTGCGGGCCACGCCGTTGTCGCGGGTTGGGGTGAACGAGTCCGACTCGACGGGCGCGAACCCGCCGCCCAGCGCATCCGCCGCCAGCTGGGCCGCGCCACGCGCGGACAAGCCCGAGTACCGCGGCCTCCTCACCGTCCGGCCGCCGATGTCGGCCTGCAGCTGCATGAGGAAGTCGTCGGCCGCGGGGGCGCCGTCGGCGAGGATCGCCTCGACGGGGCCGGCCGCCTCGGCGGCGTCGACCACGTCCGTGATCTGGTGCGCGATGGCCTCCATCGCCGCCCGGGCGAGGATGCCCGGGTCGGTCCCGAGATCGAACCCGACGAGCACCGCCCGCGCCGTCGGGTCCCAGTGCGGCGCGCCCAGCCCCGCGACCGCGGGGACGAGGACCACGCCGTGATCCTCCGGAGCGCTGCGGGCAAGGCCCGCCAGCTCCTCGACGCTTCGGCCAAGAAGCCGCGACAGCCACGCCACGGTGGCCCCGCTCGCCAGGATGTTGCCCTCGACGCCCACCGCGGTCCGGTCACCGATCCGCCAGGCGACGGTGCCGACAAGCCCAGCGGGCACGCTGGCGGCGTCGTCGACCAAGCCCATCACCGACGAGCCGGTGCCGTAGGTGGCCTTCAGCGCGCCCGGTCCCCGGACGCCGTGGCCGTACAGCGCAGCGTGCGAGTCGCCGAGCACCGCATGGATCCGTCGCCCCTCCAGGCCGGCGATCTCGCCTGTGGCCTCGTCGGAGGCCGCGACCCTCGGCAGCACCGCGGCCGGGATGCCGAACAGCTCGCAGAGCTCCTCGCTCCACTCCCCCGTCGCCAGGTCGAGCAACTGGGTGCGCGACGCATTGCCGGCCTCGATGCGGTGCTCACCGGTCAGCCGGGTGACGAGCCAGGAGTCGACGGTGCCCACCGCCAGCTCGCCCGCGCGGGAGCGGCTGCGGTCCGGGTCCACCGAGTCCAGCAGCCACTGCAGCTTGAGGGCCGAGAACATCGGGTCGAGCGGCAGGCCGCTGATCTCCCGCACCCGGTCCGCGTGGCCGGAGAGCTCCGCGACGCGGTGGGCGGTGCGGCGGTCCTGCCAGCCGAGCATGGGCCCGACCGGCTCCCCCGTCGCCCGGTCCCAGACCAGGGCCGACTCGCGCTGGGTGCTGAGCGCCACCGCGTCGACGGTGTGCGCCGCCGCGATCTCCGCCACGACCGTCCGCACCCCGTCGAGGATCAGGGCAGCGTCCTGCTGCACCCAGCCCGGGCGCGGATGCGCCTGCCCCAGGGGCACCGAGGCCGACGCGAGCGCCGCCCCCGATGCGTCGAACAGCGTGGCCTTGGTGCTGCTGGTCCCCTGGTCTACTGCGAGGATCACGGATCAGGCCCCGGCCGTCGCGGTGGCCCGGCTGAGCGAGGCGGCGGTCTCCGCGATCCCGGCCGGATCCATGCCGAAGTGGTCGAGGATCCACTCGGCCGACCCGGTGGGGGCGAAGGTGTCGGGCAGGCCCAGCATCGCGACCCGCACGGGGTGGGTGCGGGCCACGGTCTCGGCGACGGCGCCGCCGAGGCCTCCGGAGGCCAGACCCTCCTCGACTGTGACGATGCCACCGGTCTCCCGGGCCGCCGCGACGATCGCGTCCTCGTCGAGGGGCTTCACCGAGCCCACGGACAGGACCCTGGCCTGGATGCCGCGCTCGGCGAGCAGCTCGGCGGCGGCCAGCGCCCGGTGCAGCACCGTGCCGTTGGCGGCGATGGTGACGTCCGTGCCCTCACGCAGGACGACGGCCTTGCCGGGGGCGAAGGTGTAGCCCTCGGGGTGGACGGCCGGCACCTTGGCGCGCGAGACGCGGATGTAGACCGGGCCGTCGTGGGTGTAGGCCCAGCGGATGGCCTGCTCGGTCTCGGCCGGGTCGGCCGGGACGAGGACGGTCATGTGCGGGAGGATCCGCATCCAGGCGACGTCCTCGATGGAGTGGTGCGTCGCCCCCAGGGCGCCGTACGCGACGCCCGGGCTCTGCGCGCACAGCACGACGTGGCGCCTGCTGTACGCGAGGTCCGCCTTGATCTGCTCGGTGGCCCGCGCGCTGAGGAAGCAGCCGGCGCCGGAGACGAACGGCACCTTCCCGCCGTTCTCGAGGCCGGCGGCCGTGCCCACCATGTCCTGCTCGGCGATGCCGACGTTGACCATCTGGGCCGGCAGCTCCTTCTTGAACCCGTCCAGCTTGGAGGAGCCGACGGAGTCGTTGACGACGACGATCACGTTGCGGTCGTTCTTCGCCAGCTCGAGGAGCGTCTTGGAGTAGGTGTCGCGGCAATCGTAGGTCTGGGTGCTCACTTGGCTGCCTCCAGTTCGGCCAGGATGCCGTCGATCTCCGCCTCGGTGGGCACGTGGTGGTGCCAGGCGACGTTGTCGCTCATGAAGGAGATCGGATGGCCCTTGTGGGAGTGGGAGATGATGAAGGTGGGCTTGCCAGGCTCGGGGGCCTGAGCGAAGGTGTCGAGGATCTCGTCGAAGTTGTGCGCGTCCATCTCACGGACCGTGAAGCCGAACGCGCGGAACTTGTCGGCCAGCGGCTCGAGGCCCATGGTGTCGGCCACCAGGGCGCCCTGCTGCAGGTGGTTGCGGTCGACGACCGCGACGAGGTTCTCCAGCCCGTAGTGGGCGGCCGTCATCATGGCCTCCCAGTTGGAGCCCTCCTGCAGCTCGCCGTCGCCCAGCAGCACCACGGTGCGGCGGGGGGAGCCGTCGAGCTTCGCGGCCAGGGCGGTGCCCACCGCAATCGGCAGCCCGTGTCCGAGCGGCCCGGTGTTGGCCTCGATCCCGGGGATGTAGTTGCGGTTGGGGTGCCCGTTGAGCCGCGACTTCGGGTCCATGAACGTCATCAGCTCGTCGACGGGGAAGTAGCCGGCCAGCGCCATGGCGATGTAGAGCGCGCCGGCGGTGTGCCCCTTGGACAGCACGAGGCGGTCCCGCTCCGGCGCGAGCGGCTCGGCCGGGTCGAGGTTGAGCTCGTGCAGCATCAGGGTGACCAGCACGTCGGCGATCGAGTAGTCGCCGCCGATGTGCCCGTTGCCCGAGTGGGCGATCATGATCGGGTCCCGGCGCCGCAGCTCGTAGGCGGCGGACTTCAGGTGGGCGACGACGTCCTCACGGGAGGCGTCCTTCCCGATCCGTCCCAGCACAGGCGTGGTGAAGTCCCACTTGCTCGTGTCGCTCACAGATCTGCCGCCATCGACTTGAGCAGCGCGTTCTGGATGATGCGCTGGGCGCCGAGGGCGTCCTGCTTGGCCTGAGCGGCGGCGAGGCCCTCCTCGTCGAGCGTCTCGAGGGCGCGGTGGATGGCCTTGAGGAACCGGATGGACAGCTGGGCGTTCTCGACGGCGTCCTCACGGAACGGGAACTGGTCCAGGTTCCACACGCCCTCCCAGTTGTTGACCTTGAGGACGTGGAAGAACTCGAAGATCTCCACCATATGGATGGAGCCGACCATCATGTCGTCGTCCCAGCCGCGGTAGTTGTCGTTGACGTCCATGCCCCACAGCAGGCCGTGGTCGATGAGCATCTGGGCGGCCTCGGCCGGCGGCTCGCCGCCGAACATGGCGTGGCCGAAGTCCAGGAGGACGCCGACGTTGTCCACGCCCATCTGCTGGATGCCGAGGATGGTCTTCGGCGCCGAGCTCCAGAACATGTGGGTCCTGGGCTCGCGGGGCTTGTACTCGATGACGAACTTGAGGTCCGGGTGCCCGGAGGCCAGCTCGCGCATGCCCTCGACGGCGAGGCGGTTGAGCTCGCGGTAGTCCACCTGGAAGGGGTAGTCGAAGCCGTCCTGGCCCGGCCAGATCTTGACGTACTTGGCGCCGAGCTCGCGCACCGCGTTGGCCGCGTCGTTCATGATCGCCATGGCGGAGGCGCGCTTCGCGGGGTCGGGGTTGGTGAACGCGCCCTTGCAGTGCTCACGCAGGTAGATGTCGGGGGTGAGGCCGATGGCCTTGATGCCGTGTTCGGCCAGCTTGGCCTTCACGTCGTCGATGGACACCCCGGGGCTGAAGGGGAAGTTCAGGTCCACCCAGGTGATGTCGCCCACCTGGGCTGCGAGGTCGATCTGCTCCAGGGTGCCGCGCGGCTCGCCGTAGCCGTCGGTGGCGTAGCGGTCGAGGTAGGTGGCGAAGTTCCAGAGCCCAGCTCCGAACTCGGGTGCGGTCATGGTTGCGTCTCCTTTGTGTGAGGTGGGGCGGCGATCCAGGTCCTTCTGGCCGGCCCGTCCGAGGAATCATATTTATTCACGTGTGGCTTTACATTCATACTACGCCGAGTCGGGGCTCAGGTCAATGCGGTGGATCAGCCCTTGACCGCGCCCGCCAGGGCGCCCTGGACGAAGTAGCGCTGGAACATCAGGTAGACGATGAGGACGGGGATGGCGGACATGATGATGAACGCGTTGAGCGGCCCGTAATCGGTGCCGAACTGCGTGGAGAAGCTCTGCACCGCGAGCGGAACGGTCCAGTTCCCCTGGGAGCGCAGCAGCGTGGTGGCCATCGCGTACTCGTTCCAGGTGGCCACGAAGTCGAGGATGAACAGCGCCGCCAGGGCCGGCTTGGCCAGCGGGAGCATCACCTGCCAGAAGATCCGGAAGGTGGAGGCGCCGTCGATGCGGGCCGACTCCTCGAGCTCGTCGGGGATCTGGCGGAAGAAGCCGTAGAGGACGAACACCTGGTACGGGATGCCGAAGGCCAGGTAGGGCAGGATCAGACCGGCGCGGGAGTCCAGCAGGCCGAGGTTGAGCATGGTCGAGAACAGCGGGCCGAGGCCCACCTGGATGGGGACCATGGAGCCGACGGCGATGAGGCCGAGCAGCAGCCGGTGGCTGCGGAACCGGAGCCGTGCGATGGCGAACGAGGCGGCGGCGGCCAGGAACAGGCCGAGCGGCACCTTGATCGCCGCGATGAACAGGCTGTTGAGGGCGGTGACGCCGAGGTTGCCGGTGTCGAAGGCGTCCGCGTAGTTGGAGAAGGCCCACTGCGTCGGCAGGGCCCACGCGGGCGTGGTGCTGATGTCGGCGTTGGTCTTGAACGAGGTCAGGAGCATCACGACGAAGGGCAGGGCCCAGAGCAGCGAGGTCACGAGCAGCGCGACCCACAGCCCGATCCCCACGTAGTCGACGGGCCTGCGCCTCGCCTCGACGGTGGCCGTCGCGGTTGCGGTGGACATCACTTGTCTCCCTTCATGGACCAGGCCATGTACGGAACCACGAGGCACAGCGACACGAGGAGCAGCACGGTGGCCACCGCGGCGCCTGCGCCGAACTGGTTGTTGGAGAAGGACTGGGTGTAGGACCACAGCGCCAGCACCTGAGTGGACTGGGCGGGCCCGCCGCCGGTCATGCCGACGATCAGGTCGAAGACCTTCAGCGAGTTGATGATGGTGAGGATCACCACGACCACGGTGGTGGGCTTCAGAGCCGGCAGAGTGACGTGCACGAACACGCCCCACGCGCTGGCGCCGTCGAGCTTGGCGGCCTCGACGAGCTCCGGCGGCACGGTCTGCAGGCCGGCGAGGAAGAGCACCATCGGGAAGCCGACGGCCTGCCAGATGGAGGCTACGAAGACGGAGTACAGGGCGATCTTGGGGTCGCCGAGCCAGGTCAGGGCCCAGTCGTCGAGGCCGAGCTGGCGCAGCGTCTGGTTGACCAGGCCCAGGGTGGGGTTGTAGATCCAGCGCCACATGGCGGCCACGGTGATCGAGGCGAACACCGAGGGGATGTAGAACACCGAGCGCATGAGGTTGCGGCCGGCCATCTTGCGGTTGAGCGCCAGCGCCAGCAGGAGGCCGAGCACCATGGGCAGCAGGAGGGACAGGACCACCCAGATGATGGAGTTGGACAGCGCCCGCCAGAACACCGGGTCGGCGGTGAACATGCGCACGTAGTTGTCGAGGCCTACGAAGACCTGCTCGTCGGTGCGGAATCCGGTCCACCGGTAGAACGACAGGCGCACCGAGTCGAGCATCGGGTAGACGATGAAGTAGCCGTACAGGGCCAGGGCCGGGAGGAGGTACGGCAGGGCGGTGAGGAACGGCCGCTTGCGTGAGGGGTTCCCCTTGGAGGCCCCGAGTGGGGCCTTGGCGGCCACCGGGGCCGCGCTGGTCAGCTGCGTCATGAGTTCTGCTCCTTGGGGAGGAGGGGGCGGGCTCTCGCCCGCCCCGTCGCCTGGATCACTTGTTGGCGTCGCGCCAGGTCTGGAACTCGGCGCCCGCGTCGGCCGGATCGATCTCGCCGGTCAGCACGGAGTTCTGCACCCGCCAGAACTCGCCGGTCTCAGCCGTGCCGAAGTTCTGGTCGTTGTTGATGAACGAGCCCGTGGAGGCCGCGATCAGCTCCATCCACTCGGCCGCCAGCGGGGTGCCCTCGGCGGGCTGCACGTTGGCGTTGACCGACAGGCTGGAGAAGGCGTTGCCCAGCTCGGCCTGGCCCTCCTCGGAGACCATGAAGTCGAGGAACTTCGCGGCCGCGTCGGGGTTCTTGGCGTTGGGCGTGAGGTAGAGCAGCTCGCCGAAGCCGTACGTGCGTCCCGTGCCGGTGGGGAACGGGAAGATGCCGATGTCCTCGACGGGGAGGCCGCCGTCGATGGCCATGGGGCCGAACCAGTCGCCCTCGATGCTCATCGCGGCCTGGCCGCTGTAGATGAGCTGCGAGGAGTCGTCGTTGCTGATGGCCATGAAGCCCTCGTTGAGGTAGTTCTCGCCCCACATCTTGAGCTCGGTGAACGCGTCGGTGACGCAGGCCTCCTCACCCCAGTTGCCGTCGCCCTGCGTCAGCTCGTCGGCCTTCTCGGCGCCGCACTTCGTCTCGATGAGCGAGTCGAGCAGGCGCATGACGTGCCAGTTGACGGTGCCGCCGAAGGCCATCGGGATGACGCCGGCGTCCTTGAGGGTGCCGGCCGCGGCCACCAGCTCGTCGTAGGTCTGCGGGACCTCGGTGATGCCGGCCTCGGCGAAGAGCCGCTTGTTGTAGAACACGGCCTCGGTGGCCTGGATCATCGGCACGCCGTGGTGGCCCTCGTACTGGGTGGCATAGGACAGCGCCGACGGGGTGAGGACGTCGGCCCAGCCGTACTCCTCGTAGTAGTTCGTGATGTCCTCGCTCATGCCGACGCGGACCAGCTCGCCGCCGAGGCCCGAGCCTCCCCAGTAGCGGTAGACGTCGGGGCCGGAATCGGTGCCCGCGGCCTGGCGCAGCGCGTCCTTGTGCGCGTCGACGGCGCGCTCCTCGGTGTTGATGGTGATGTCCGGGTACTCCTCGTTGAAGGCGGCGACCAGGTTGGTCCACGCCTCCTTCTGGGAGTCCTGCTGGGTCAGCGTCCAGATCGTGACCTCCTGCGGCGCGTCGGCCGAGGAGCCGCCCTCCGACGAGCCACCGCAGGCGGTGAGGGCCAGGGCGACGGCGGAGAGGGAAGCGACGATGGACAGGGTCTTCTTGGTGAGCACGGGTCCTCCATTGGGTGTGCGGGCGGGGGTGGGGTGAGGGTGTGGGGAGCGCCGCGGGCGCGGCGCCCGTGGGGTCAGCTGGCGCGCCAGCCTTCGAATTCCTGGAGCTTGAGGTAGAAGTCCTCGAACATGAGCCGGACGTCGACCTGGGTGTAGACGCGCATGGGGCGGGTGCCGCGCATGGGCCGGTAGGCGCCCTCGTCGGTGATCTCGGGGGTGGCCTTCTCGACGTGGAAGCTGGAGGTGGAGTCCGGCTCGAAAACGGATCGGAGCGCGGTGAGCAGCACCAGCGGCGAGTCGCCCAGCGCGTAGGTCTCGAAGGCGGGCATGCCGTGCTCGCTGACGACGTCCACGATCGCGCGGACCTCGTCGTAGAGGTACTGGCCGAGCGGGCCCTGCTTGGCGACGCGGAGCCGCAGCTCGGTCTCCGAGACCAGGCACTGGCGGTAGATGTCGCGCGGGATCTGCCAGATCTCGAGGTCCTGGGCGCCGAACAGCACCTGGCCGGCCTTGACGTCGATGAGCAGGTTGTACTCGATCGGCATGGCGTTGTGCGGCGGGACGGCCAGGCCGTCGTGCTCGGAGCCGCCGATCCAGATCAACGTCATCCGCTTGGCGATCTCGGGCTCGAGGAGGTAGGCCGACGCGATGTCGGTCAGTCCCCCGCCGGCGGCCACGAAGAGGGGAAGGTCGGTGTCGTCGCGCATGGCCTCGGCGATGATCGCCCGGGCGGCCGGGGTGTCGTGCGGTGTGTGGACGTCCTCCAGCGCCACCTCCGAGCCTCGGTGGATCACCTCGGTGCTGTCGAGGCCCATGCGGGCGAACACGTCGCGGGCCACCAGCTCGGCGTTGGTCGCGGTGTGGTCCGACGGGTCCATGCCGTCGCCCGGGCGCAGGTGCGAGGCGACGATGGCCCGGATCTCCACGCTCGGCGAGAGGAGGTGGTGGACGATCTGGTACAGGTCGTCGGGGTCACCCGAGAAGTCGTTGTCGATGATCAGGCGGGCGCTCGGCGCCACGAAGCCGGCGTCGCCGCGCCACGGCGTCTCGCCGAGGCGCCAGCGCTTGGCGGCAGGCACGGCGTAGTCCGTGCCCGGTTGAGGGATTCTCGTCATCAGGTCCTCCGATAGCGATGCCGCACGGTCATCGTGGGCGTCTGTGCTCTGGTCCAGCTCCGGCGCATCGACTGTTGACGCGCCCGACTGCTACTAAGTTATCGATAACCTACACTGGATGCAAGCGATTTTGCATAACGAATTGATCACGCATTTTTATGCAGTGTGGTGACGGTATAGTCCCAGAGCGCGGGAGGACGCGATGACGAAGACTGCTGCGGGCGGGCGGGCCCCGAAGATGGCCGACGTGGGCCGGCTGGCCGGGGTGTCGGCGCAGACGGTGTCGCGCTACTTCACCGGCTCGGGCTACGTGGGCGCCGAGACGCGAGCCCGCATCGAGGCCGCGATCGAGGAACTCGGCTACACGCTCAACCAGTCCGCGAGGAACCTCCGGGCCAACTCCACCCGCTCGATCGGCATCCTGCTGAGCGGCCCCTCCCTCTACGGCGCATGGTCCGTCATGTCCGGGCTCAACAAGGCCGCCCACGCCGCGGAGTACGGGCTGGTCACCAGCCAGGTGGAACTCGATTCCGACGATCCCCTCACCCCTCGCGCCATCCATCAGGCAGTGGAGCGGCTGCTCTCCAGCCGGGTCGACGGCATCGTCGTCTCGTCCCCCTACCTCGGCGTGGAGGACCAGCTGGAGAAGGTGTGGGAGAAGGTGCCAGTGGTCATGCTGTCGGGGAGCTCCTGGCCGAACGCCGATTCCGCGACCGTCGACTCGTTCGAGGCGGGCACGCTGGCCACCGAGCACCTCCTCGGCCTGGGCCACACGCGGATCCTCCACCTGGCCGGGCCGGAGAACCGGGTCGAGGGCCTCGAGCGGGAGCGCGGCTACCGCGACGCGCTCTCGAGGGCGGGCGTCGAGCCGTTGCCCGTCGTCCGCGGCGACTGGTCCGCGGACTCCGGGGAGGCGCGCGGGCAGGAGGTGGACCCGGACTCCTTCACGGCGGTGTTCTCGGGCAACGACCAGATGGCGCTGGGGTTCCTGAACGCGATGCGGCGCCACGGCCGGGTCGCGCCGGAGGACTTCGCCATCGTCGGCGTCGACGACATGCCCGACGCCCGGCACTTCAGCCCTCCCCTCACCTCGGTCTTCATGGACTTCCAGGCACTGGGCCGGGCGGGCTTCGAGATGATCATCGAGCGCATCGCGACGGGCGAGCGGGTGCCCCGTCGGGTCATCCGGCCGTCGCTGGTGGTCAGGGAGTCGACGGGCGCGAACGGTGATGCGCGACAGCGGCCGACGAGCGGACGGTGATGCCCACTAGGCTCTCGTGATGGAGCGGCTCGCCCCTCCCGGCGACGCCGCACGCTCACGGACGAGAGTTGGGGTTCTGTTGTGACGACAGTTGTCGTGGTCGGCTCGCTCAACGTCGACCTGCACCTGTTGCTGGCGCGCCATCCACTCCCGGGTGAGACGCTGCTCGCTTCCGGCGGCGGGCTCTCCCCCGGCGGCAAGGGAGCCAACCAGGCCTGCGCCGCGGCGCTGGCCGGAGCACCCACGACGATGCTGGGCGCCGTCGGCTCCGACGATTCCCGACACACTGCCCTGACGCTCCTGCGGGAGGCGGGCGTCGACCTCAGCCACGTCGCGGAGGTCGAGGGCCCCACCGGCCTCGCAGTTGTCTCCGTGTCGGCCGACGGGGAGAACACCGTCGTCGTGGTGCCCGGCGCCAACGCGGAGGTCAGCCCCTCCCGGGTCGCAGAGTGGGCGCCGATCATCGCTGAGGCGGGCATCGTGGTGTCCCAGGGCGAGATCTCGGCCGAGTCCCTGGCGGCCGTCTCCGAGCTTGTCTGGGGGCGGTGGGTGCTGAACCTCGCTCCCGTCATCGAGCTGGATCCCGATGTGATCCGGCGGGCCGACCCGCTCGTGGTCAACGAGCACGAGGCCGAAGCGGTGCTCGCGCAGCTGGGCGGCTCCTACTCGGGCGGCCCGGATGAGCTGGTCCTCGCCCTCCGCGACGCCGGACTGGCCTCGGTGGTGTTGACACTCGGAGCCGAGGGCGCCCTCGTCGCCGATGCGGACGGTGTGCAGCACATCGCGAGCCCCCGGGTCAGCGCCGTCGACACCGTCGGCGCGGGCGATGCGTTCGTCGGAGCCCTCGCTGCGCGGCTAGCCGGGGGCGCGCCGCTCGTGGATGCGGCCGGGTACGCGGCTCGATTCGCCGCCTACACGGCCCAGTTCCTGGGCGCGCAGTCCTCCTATCCCAAGCCCCACACCCCGCTCCCCGAGGTCTGATCAAGCGCCTGGCCCGCCTCGCCGTATCCTGAGCGCAGGAGGCACCGTGGCACCCACCGTTCTCGTCGTCGACGACGCAGCCGAGATCCGCACGCTCCTTCGGACCTACCTCGAGGCCGAGGGGATGACCGTCCACCTGGCGGCCACAGGGGGCGACGCGGTGCGCCTGGCCGCGGAGGAGAACCCCGACGTGGTCCTGCTCGACCTCGGACTCCCCGATCTCTCCGGCCTCGACGTCCTGGGGCGGATCCGCGCGTCGTCGTCGGTCTACGTCATCGTGATCACCGCACGCGCCGAGGAGGTGGACAAGCTGGTGAGCCTGAGCCTCGGCGCGGACGACTACATCGTCAAGCCGTTCAGCCCGCGCGAGGTGGTGGCGCGCGTGCACGCCGTCCTGCGCCGGCCGCGCGGGGACGACGCCCCCGGTGACGAGAGCCTGCGGTTCCCGGGGATCACCATCGACCCGGCCGGGCGCGAGGTGACGGTGGACGGCCGGCCGGTCACCCTCAGCGCGCTCGACTTCGACCTGCTGCTGGCACTCGCCCGGAAGCCCGGGCGGGTGTTCTCCCGGGCGCAGCTCCTCGAGCAGGTCTGGGGCTACTCCTTCTACGGCGACGAGCGCGTCGTCGACGTCCATATCCGCACCATCCGGGCCGCCCTGGGCGACGACGGCGCCGGCGTGATCGGCACCGTCCGCGGGGTGGGCTACCGGTTCCTCGGCACCCCGGCGGGTGCCGCATGAGGAGCCTCGCCGTCCGGCTGGCGCTCAGCCACGTGGCTGTGGTCGCCATCGGCGCCCTTGTCACCTTCCTGCTCTCGCGGGCGCTCGCGCCGGCCCTCTACGACCGCATGCAGCAGCGCGGCCCGCGGCCCGGCCAGGGCCAGGGATTCCGGCAGCAGATCGTCGACTCCATGGACCTGGCGCTCCTCATCGGGGCGGTGGCGGGCGTGCTCGTCGCCGCGACACTCGGGCTGCTGGTCGCTCGCAGATTCATGCGTCCCATCCGGCAGCTGCAGGAGGCGGCGCGGCAGATGGCGGCCGGGCGCTACGACGTCGAGGTGCCGGAGGCCCCCGAACTCGAGCTCAACAACCTCGGCGCCGACCTCCGCACGCTCGGCGAGTCGCTGGCCAGCACAGAGGCCAGGCGTGTCCGGCTGCTCGGCGACGTCGCGCACGAACTGCGCACGCCGCTGACGGTCGTCGGCGGATACGTCGAGGCCATGACCGACGGCGTGGTTCCGCCGGACCCTGAGCACCTCGGCCTCATCGGGCGCGAGGTGGAGCGGATGAGCCGACTCGCCGACGATCTGGGGGCCCTCTCGCGCTCCCAGGAGGGGGGAACCGAGCTTCGGCTGGAGAGCATCGACGTCGCGGGTGTCGCCGGGGAGGCGGCCGAGCGGCTCCGCCCTCAGGCGGTGGACGCCGGCGTCTCCCTGACGGTCGAGTGCGAGAGTGCCTGGGCCATGGCCGACGCTCAGCGGATCGGCCAGGTTGTGACCAACCTGGTGGGCAACGCGTTGCGTGCGGTGACGCGGGGCGGTGGTGTCGCGGTGAGGTGCCGGGCGGAGGGGGACGTGGTGCGGATCACGGTCACCGACGACGGCGTCGGGCTGGCCGCGGAGGACCTGGAGCGCGTGTTCGAGCGCTTCTACAGGGTGGACCGGACGATCGGCGACCAGCGCGGAGGAGGTTCGGGCATCGGGCTGACCATCGCGAGGCAGATCGCCAGGGCGCACGGGGGCGACCTGGTCGCGGCCTCGCCCGGCCTCGGCCGAGGCGCGACGTTCACGCTGACCCTCCCGAGTTCCCCCGCCTGACGCGCCCTCTTACGCCTGGCTGAGGTGCCGCGCAGCGGCCCTCCCCGCTGGCTGAGGTGCCGCGCAGAGGCCCTTCCCGCTGGCTGAGGTGCCGCGCAGCGGCCTCGAAGCTAAGGAAGGCGACCTTGCCAGCTCACGTTTCCCAGGACGCTCCTATGTTTTGTCAACCCCTTTTTCGAGGATTCTGAAGGTCTGGCGGGCGACGTATCGTTTGAGGCAGCGGCGGATCTCTCGCTTGGTTCGGCCTTCAGCGGTGCGGCGTTCGATGTAGGCCTTGGTGGCTGGGTCGTTGCGTTGTCTGCAGAGGATGATGGTGTGGATGGCCTGGTTGAGGTGGCGGTCGCCGGAGCGGTTAAGGCGGTGTCTGGTCTGTTGTGTGCCGCTGGTGGCCGGGATGGGGGCGGTTCCGGAGAGCATCGCGAATGCGGCCTCGGAGTGGACGCGTCCGGGATGGGACCACACCAGCAGCAGGCTCGCCGCGACGATCGGTCCGACGCCGTTGAGGTCGAGCAGGTCAGGGCGCCACTTCCTGACGATGTCGAGGATCTGCCGTTGCAGGGCCTTGGCGTAGAGCCGCAGCGACCGGGCCCGCTGTGCGAGTTCCTTCAGTACCGGCATCAGGATCCCGGTCAGGGGGTCGTCATTGGTGTGGGGTCGTAGTTTCAGGGCCTGGGTGACCATCGGGGCGGTCTTGCGGCCGGTGAACCGTGACCGGAGCTCGTCGGGGGCGGTGAGCACCATCGAGCGGAGTTGGCGTTCGGTGTCGGTGGCCTGCGTGATCGTCAGGTGTCTGCTGGTGACAAGGACCTGGAGCGCGGCACGGTCACCGGTGACCGCCCGCGGGGTGGACAGGGAGTCCCGGCCCAACGCGTCCCGGGCTGCCCGGACCGCGTCGATGGAGTCGGACTTTGCGCCGTTGCGGCGCTTGATCCGCTCTGGTCGGTCGACCTCGACCACCAGTTCGCCGGCCAGGGCGCGGGTCAGGCCGATGCCGTGGCTGTTGGTGCCCTCGATGGCCCACCCGCGCCGGCCGGGACGGGTGTGGGCCCAGTCGATGAGCTGCTGATAGCCGGCCGGGTCGGCCGGGGTCTTGATCGTGTCGAGCACCCCGCCGGTGACCGCGTCAACGGCCGCGGCGACGTGGAACTGCTCGTGGGTGTCGACCCCGATCACGAGGTCGACAAGCTCGCGGAGATTCTTCACACTGGACATGCGTCCCCTTCCATGGACGTCAACCATCGGGTTCCGATCCGGGCAGGGACTAGGCACAACTGTGATGGGACACAACCGGCGCTGCTGACGCTGGTTGGTCAAGCTCCTGAATCAGGCCACTGGTTTCTGCTCGGGTCGGGGTCGACGCTCACGCCGGACATGTCCTGACCAAGGCACCCGGAGGGCCAGCTTCGAGGAGAGTCACGACGCGACCGTCGATCCCAACAACACCACCAATGAGGTGGTGACACCAGACTCACAGCTTCGAGGC